>NZ_JABFDP010000005.1:0-290001 GCF_013179005.1 Bradyrhizobium denitrificans
AGCGTGCCGCTCGGGTGGTCGGCCCGTTACCCCATCTACGGGGGCGTTCCTCGTGGCGGTCGGCTAGATCGGCTTGCCCGCATACGGCATCGACGCGGTCAGGCCGCCGTCGACCGGGAAGGCCTGGCCGTTGACGTAGGAGGCTTCATCGCTGGCGAGGAACAGGCCCATGGCGGCGATCTCGTGCGGCTGGCCGGCGCGCTTCAGCGGATTGAGCTGGCCGATCTTGCCCTCGGTGCCGCGCTCCTTGGCGCCGTCGAAGATCGGCTTGGTCATGCCGGTCTCGATCAGCCCCGGACAGACCGCGTTGATGCGCACGCCGGTGCCGGACAGCGAATAGGCCGTGGTCTGCACCAGGCTGATGACGCCGGCCTTGCTCGCCGCGTAGGGATGGCCCGAGGCACCGGACTTCAAACCAGCGACCGAGGCCGTGCAGACGATGGCGCCGCGCTGCTGGCGCACCATGTGCGGCATCGCGTATTTCACCGCCAGGAACGGGCCGATCAAATTGATGCGCAGGATCTCCTGCCAATGCTCGACCGTCTGCTCGGCGATCGGCTTGAGCCCGCCGGAGATGCCTGCATTGGCCCAGATCACGTCGAGCTTGCCGAAGGTCGCGACCGCGCGATCGATGAAGCCGGAGACGTCGGCCTCGGAGCCGGCGTCGGCGAGCACGGCTTCGGCGATGCCGCCCTGCTGCTTGACGAGCTCGACCGTCTCCTTGACGGCCTCGCTGCGATCGACCGCGATGAGCCGCGCGCCTTCGCGTGTGAACAGCAGCGATGCGGCGCGGCCGATGCCACTGCCGGCGCCGGTGATGATGACGGATTTTCCCTCAAGACGGCCCATGTTTCCTCCTGCTTCGTTGTTGATCAGTTGCGTGCCGCGCAACGGAATTCAAACGCCGTTTCAAACGCGCTGAGATCGCGATGCGGCTTGAGACGATCTGGGCCTTCACGTACAGCGAGAGGCCAGCAGAGGGAAGGGTGAGCGATGACGGGTGATGGAAGCAAGCCTGCTGTGGTCACCACGCGCTGGTGGTGGGTGCGCCACGCGCCGGTGCGCAGCGACGGCGGCAACATCTACGGTCAGTCCGACATCGCCTGCGACACGTCCGATCGCGAGGTGTTCGCAGCGGTGGCCAAGATCCTGCCGCGCAGCGCGGTCTGGTATGCGAGCAACCTGATGCGCACGCACCAGACCGCCGAGGCGATCTGGCAGGCGGGTTTCCCGCGCCCCGCGACGATGATCCGGGAGGCCGCCTTTGCCGAGCAGCATCTCGGGCAATGGCAGGGCATGAATCGCGCCGCGTTCCTGGCCAGTCGTCCCGTGGGCAGCCATTGGTTCGCCGCCATCGATGAGCCGGCGCCGGGCGGCGAGAGCTACATGGATCTGTACACCCGCGTCACCGCCGCGATTGTGCGCATCACGGTGTCCGAGGCCGGCCGCGACATCATCGCCGTTGGCCATGGCGGCACCATCAAGGCAGCGGTGGGATTGGCGCTCGGCGGCCTCGTCGAGAAGGGCCTGGCCTTCGACATCGACAATTGCTCGGTGACCCGGCTCGATCATATCGCGAGCGGCGAGACCAGCCTATGGCGCCTGCCGATGGTCAATCAGCAGCCCTGGATCGCGGATGCCGCGCACCGTGCGATGCACCAGCCGGCCGGGCCGGAAGTGATGACGAGCAAGCTGGCGTGAGGGGACGGTGCTACACGCGTCATTCACGGACCTCGCTCGCCACACGGGCAGTGCACCCTCTCCCACAAGGGGAGAGGGCGCGGTCACTGGCATCGTCAACAAGTCGTGCCGACGGTGTGACGCTCTTTGAACAACCGCTAATAACCAGGAGGAACTTCCCATGACCCTGTTCGACATGACCGGCAAGGTCGCCGTCATCACCGGATCCACCCGCGGCATCGGGCTCGCGATTGCCGAGCGCATGGCCGAGCACGGCGCCAAGGTGGTGATCTCCTCGCGCAAGGCCGATGTCTGCGAGGCCGTCGCCAAGGAGATCAACGAGCGCTTCGGCGCCGGCACGGCGGCCGCGGTCGCCGCCAACATCTCCAGCAAGGAGAATTTGCAGAATCTCGTCGACGAGGCCAACCGCATCTACGGCCAGATCGACGTGCTGGTCTGCAACGCCGCGTCCAACCCGTATTACGGCCCGCTCGCCGGCATCTCCGACGATCAGTTCCGCAAGATTCTCGATAACAACATCGTCGCCAACAACTGGCTCATCAGCATGGTCGTGCCGCAGATGATCGCGCGCAAGGACGGCTCGATCATCATCGTCTCGTCGATCGGCGGCCTGAAGGGCTCGACCATCCTCGGCGCCTACGCGATCTCCAAGGCTGCCGACATGCAGCTGGCGCGCAATCTCGCCTGCGAATACGGCCCGCACAATGTGCGCGTGAATTGCATCGCGCCCGGCCTGATCAAGACCGACTTTGCGAAGGCGCTGTGGGACAATCCGGAGACCCTGAAGGCCTCGACCGCCCGGTCGCCGCTCTTGCGCATCGGCATCCCCGACGAGATCGCCGGCGCCGCGGTATTCCTCGGCTCGGCGGCCGGCAATTTCATGACCGGCCAGACCATGGTGATCGACGGCGGCGCGACGATCAGTTGAGGCAAGCCGTGGGTGTGGCCGGCGGTGCGGCTACACCCACCAACGTCGTCCCGGCGAACGCCGGGACCCAACCCGCGTGATCTGTCGAGGGACGTCACTGCCAGTTGCCTGTCACATTCCCGGCGGTGGTTATGGGTCCCGGCGTTCGCCGGGACGACAGCTGTGGTCGTCGCGCCACCACGGCAGACGATGGTCCTGCGTGTACCGGAACAGCGAGGGGGCCGCCGCCTTCACTCCACCGCCGCGTACACCACGTCGCGCACCAGCGTGCGCAGATAGTCCCGCTGCCCTGGCGCCTGGGCCATGAAGACGCAGAACAGCTCCTCTTTCGGATCGATCCAGAAGAACGTGCCGGCGATGCCGCTCCAGAAGAAGGTGCCGGGCGAGCCGGGGAAGGGGGCGATGCCGGCCTCGCGGCGGACGGCGAAGCCGAGGCCGAAGCCGTGACCGGGCGACAGCAGGGTACCGACCGTCTTCACGTCGGGACCGAGATGGTCGGAGGCCATCAGCTCCAGGGTCTTGCGGCCGACCAGCCTTGTCCCATCGAGGCTGCCCTTGTTGAGCAGCATCGCGCAGAAGCGGGCATAGTCCATGGTGGTTGCGACCAGGCCGCCGCCGCCGGATTCCATCACCGGCTGCTCGGTCATCTTGAACACATTGACCGCCTCGCCGGTCCAGGGATCCTTGGCGAACGGCTCGGCGAGCCGGCCGGCATTGGCCTCGCTCGTGAAGAAGCCGGTCTCGTTCATGCCGAGCGGCGACAGGATGCGCGCCGACAGGAACGCCCCGAGTGACTGGCCCGCGACGACCTCGATGATCCGTCCGAGAATGTCGGTCGAGCGGCTGTAGTTGAACTCGGCGCCCGGCTGGCAGATCAGCGGCAGACCGCCGACGATCGAAGCGTGCTCGGCATTGCTGATCTTGCGGCTGCGCACCCGCGATTGCTGGTAGAGCTGGTGCACCGGCGAGGAGCCCGTGTGCTCATAGGCCAGGCCCGAGGTGTGGCGCAGCAGGTCCTGTACCGTCATCGGCTGGGCGACCGGCACCAGCTCGAGCTTGCCGGCCTTGTCGATGCCGACCTTCTGGTCGGCGAATTCCGGGATGAACTTGGCGACGGGATCGGACAGCAACAACTCGCCGTCCTCGACCAGCATCATGATCCCCAGTGAAACGATCGGCTTGGTCATCGAGAAGATACGGAAGATCGAATCCGGCCGCATCGGTATGTCCGAGTCCGGCGCCTGGCGGCCGATGGCGTCGAACCAGCCGATCCGGCCGCGCCGGCCGACCAACAGGGTGGCGCCGGGGAGGGTTCCCTTGTCGACCTCGCGCTTGAAGGCATCCGAGGCCCGCTGCAGCCGCGCGGTCGAGAGACCGAGAGCCTCCGGCCGATCATCGGGCAGCGGGGGGCTCAGGGAGCGCAGCGCGGAAAAGGGCACGCTGGGGGCGGCGGTGGACGGGGTCATGGGCTCTCCCTGGGGCAATGTTGTCGCTTTGCATCAAGTCTGGCGCGGAAGTTGTGGTCTGACCAGTCGATTTGTCCCATTGCACCCTTGCATTGGAGGGGAGGTCTATGCTTGAAAGCGCCCGAACCGGCGACGCAGTCCCGGCTCGCTAGGAGTGTAGCTCAATTGGTAGAGCACCGGTCTCCAAAACCGGGGGTTGGGAGTTCGAGCCTCTCCACTCCTGCCAGCTAAGTCTCTGATATCCTGAAACATTTGGTCCCGCATGGTCTGGCGCTCGCCAGCCATTCGCGCAAGCCAGCGTGACCGCGTCGGGTTGAGCCTGGCTCAGCAGGGCACGAACATCGGCACGCGCTGGCCGTCGGCGCTTGGCACGAACTGCACCCGCACCGGCTGTCCTATGCGCAGGCTGTCGAAATCGTCGGTCAGGATGTTGGTCAGCATGATCGGCCCCTCGGCCAGCTCGACATAGGCGATGCAGTAGGGCGGCTGAGCCCGCGGCAACACGCTGAACGCGTACAACGTGCCGGTGCCGCTGGCCTCGAACCACTCGGTGTTGAAGCTGCCGGTGAAGGGACTGTGCAGGCGAGGATAATGATAGGCGCGGCCGGTGTCGCAGCAGCGGCGCAGCAGCAGGCGGCCCTCATTGGCGGCGGCCCAGTATTCCGCCGTCTCGGGCCAGACCTGTGGCGATGGCGGGATGCGAGTGTCCATGCTCTAGGCCTCTCGTTCCAGGATCAGGGTGGCGCTGCCGTGCCGCGCGCCGAGTTGGCCGCCCGTGCCATGCGCCAGCGCCAAGCGGCAGTCGCGCACCTGCACGGCAGGGTGGGCTTCGCCACGCAACTGGCGAACGGCCTCGATGACCTTGGTCATTCCGCCGCGATTGCCCGGGTGGTTGCTGCACAGGCCGCCACCGTCGGTGTTGACCGGCAGCCGACCCACGCCGCTGATCAGGCCGCCATCGGCCACGAAGCGGCCGCCTTCACCAGCCGCGCAGAAGCCGAGATTCTCAAGTTGCACAAGCACCGTGATGGTGAAGCTGTCGTACAGCGAGGCGTACTGAATGTCGCTCGGGCTGACGCCGGCCTGGGCGAAGGCTTCGCGGCCTGTCTGGACCGCGCCGGAAGCCAGGATGTCGAAGTAGCCGCCATTCAGATGCTTGACCGCGAAGCCTGTCCCGATCGGCGTGACCAACGGGCGCGTCAGGCTGCGCGCTATCTCGGGATGCACCACCACCAGCGCGCCTCCGCCGTCGCTGATCACGCAGCAATCCAGCCGGTGCAGCGGTGTGGCGACGATCGGCGAGTCCAGCACGTCCTGCACGGACACGACCTTGCGCAGCATGGCGTGGGGATTGTGCTGCGCGTGATGCGAGGCGGCGACCTTGATCCAGGCCAGTTGCTCCGCGGTGGTGCCGTGCTGGTGCATGTGGCGCATCGCGCACATGCCGTAGACATTGGTGACGACCGGACCGTAAGGCGCCTCGAACTGGGCCTCGGCCGCCGTCTGCGCCTGTTGGCGGTGGCTCGCCTCGGGCGAGACCTTCTCGGCGCGCGGGCGTCCGGCCTGGGTGATCAGCGCGACGCGGCACTTGCCGGCAGCGATCGCCTGCACGGCGTGCGCCACATGATTGAGGTAGGCCGATCCCCAGCTCTCCGTCGTGTCCAGGTGTCGCAGCCTGAGCCCGAGATACTCGACCATCGACAGCGGACCGGCACCTTGGGCATCCCAGCCGGGCACATCGCCGGCGCAGAAATAGCCGTCGACGTCCTGCCACGACAGCCCGGCATCGGCCAGCGCGCCTGCCGCGACCTCGGCGTGCAGCTGCCCAAGTGATTTGTCCACGGCGTGGCGCGTGGGGTGTTCATAGGCGCCGACGATGTAGGCCTGTCCCTTGAGTGACATGGGGTCAGCCCTGCGTCCGCTGGCGGCGCTGCGTCTGGGGCTGGAGCGGCGTCCTGCTCAGAGCCATGCTGTGATGGGGCATCGGAGTCCTCCGGAAGCATTCACTGCGTGACGATCAGCGCGTCCAACGCGACCACGCCCTGTCCGCGGCCGTAGGCGACCAGCGGGTTGATGTCGACTTCCGTCACCTCGGGATATTGCAGCATGAGCTGGCCGAGCAGCGCGATCACGTCGGCGACAGCATCGAGATCGATGGGGGGCGCGCCGCGGAAGCCGTCGAGCAGCTTGGCGGCCTTCAGACGGCGCAGCCGTTCGATGATCGCCGCGCGCGGCAGGTCGGGCGCGAGCAACTGCACGTCGCCCAGCGCTTCGACCCAGATGCCGCCGAGACCGACCATCAGGATCGGGCCCCATTGCGCGTCGCGGCTTGCGCCGACGACCAGCTCCAGGCCCCGCTCGCCCATCTTCTCGACCAGTGCGCCATCGAGCACCAGGCCGGGTTGGGCGCGCGCGACGTTGTCATGCAGCCGCTGCCAGGCTGCACGCAACGCCGTTTCGTCGGCGATGTTCAGCAACACGCCACCGACCTCGCTCTTATGCGCCAGTGTGGCCGCCTGCGCCTTGAGCGCGACCGGATAGCCGATGTCGGCGGCGATGCGCGCCGCATCGTCGGGGCTGGTGGCCAGCGCGCCGGCCGGAACTCGCACGCCAAGGCGGGCGAGCAACTGCTTGCCGACCCATTCGGCCTGCGTGCCGCGGCCCAGGCCCAGCGGACCTTCGATGCGTGCAGGCTTCACGGCATCGGCTCCGCCTGCGGCGGCGCGCCAACGCCCGAATCGCGTGACGCGGGCCAGCGCCCGCAGCGCGCGCTCGGGTGAGCGCATCACGATCGCACGGCGTTGCCGCGCCTCCTCGATGAAGGCCGGCGGCAATGGATCGTCCTCGTTCTGCATCACGAGGATGGAAGGCTTGCTGCTGCCTTCGATGCCTTCCAGGTATTGCCGCAGCCAGACCACAGCGGTGTCGTCTCCAGGCATGGGCAGCGACACCAGCAGGCTGCCCAGCTGGGCGTCGGCCAGCAGCGCGCTGATGCCGAGCGAGATCAGCTCGGGCTTCCAGGCGACCAAGGTGCCGAGGTCGAGGGGGTTGCGCGGCGGGGTGTACACCGGCAGGTGTTCGCGCAGCTGCTCGGCCTGCTGGGCCGATAGCGCGGGCAGGTCCAGGGCGAGCGGCTCCACATAGTCCTGCGTGATCCCGCACAGCGCGCCGGAGGCGGTGACCAGGCCGAGACCGCCGGTCGGTGCATGCGGATAACGTAGCAGCAATTGGCCGAGGTCGATGGCCTCTTCCAGACTGTCGACCGTCACCACGCCGACGTGATCGAGCATAAGCTGCATGGCCGCATGATTGCCGGCCAGCGCGCCCGTATGAGACTGCGCCGCGGCCTGCGAACGCTCGCTGCGGCCCGGATGCAGCAGCACCACCGGCTTGCCCGTCGTCCGTGCACGCCGGGTCGCGGCCAGAAAGTCCGGCGCACTGCGGATCTGCTCGGCATAGACCACGATGGATCCGGTGTGTGCGTCGTCGACGAAGAAGTCGATCATCTCGGCAAGACCCAGCTGGGCCTCATTGCCGGTGGTCATCATGTATGACAGCGGCACGCCGCGCATGCGCAGGGATGTTGCGAGATGAGCGCCGATGCCGCCGCTTTGCGCGACCACCGCCACCGCGGGGCCGGCGGCGGGATCCAGCCTTGGTGGCAGATTCTGCTCGACCATGAAGACGTGGAAGGCGTCGACATAGTTGAAATAGCCGACGGTGTTCGGCCCCAACAAAGCAAGGCCACCGTCGCGCGCCACGTCACCGATGCGGCGCTGCTGCTCCCGACCCTGTTCGCCCATCTCAGCGAAGCCCGAGGCGAAACAGATCGCGCCGCGGACCCGGCGCGCGACGCAGGCCTCGATGCCGGCCAGGACAGCATCGGCCGGCAGCATCAGGATGGCCAAGTCCACGCCCTCCGGGAGCTCCGACACCTCGGTGAGCACCGGATAGCCCATGATCTCGCCGCCGCTGCGGCCGACGAGATGAATCGCGCCGGTGTAGCCGCCTTGCAGCAGGTTGCCCAGCACCACCTGGCCGGCGGAGCCGGGCTTGGCGGACATGCCGATGATGGCCACCGATGTGGGCCGGAAGATCGCGGCGAGGCTTGGGCGCGGGGAAACACCGGGTGCGGCAGGATCTTGGGTGTGTGGCGTCATATCGAAATCCTCCCGGGTCTTGTGTTTTGGTGTTTGATAGGGTCAGGCTGGACCAACCTTGGCGGCCCGCTTGTTCAGGAAGGCGTTGACGCGTTCCTTCGCCTCGGGCGCACTCTGGGTCACCGTTGCCATCAAGGCCTCGGTCATCAGGCCGTGCGACATCGGCTGCTCGGCAATCAGCGGCAGCGCGTTGAGGATGGCGAAATTGGACAGCGGGGCGTTGGCGGCGATGCGTTCGGCCAGCTCGCGCGCCTTGCGCATGCCTTCGCCGGGGGGCACCACGTAGTGCGCCAAGCCGATCGCGTGGCCTTCACGCGCATCGACCACATGGCCCGTGAGCATCATCTCGGTGACCCGCGAGAAGCCGATCAGCTTGCTGACGCGAACCGAGCCGCCGCCGCCGAGGAAGATGCCGCGCTGGCCCTCAGGGAGTGCGAAATAGGCGCTTTCCTCGGCAATGCGCACATGCAGACAGGACGCCAGCTCCAACCCGCCGCCAACGACCGCGCCTTGCAGCACGCCGATCACCGGCACCCGACCGAATTGGATCTTCGAGAACACCTCGTACCAGGCGAACGAATGTTGCAGGCCGTCGGCCGTATCGGCATCCGACAATTCCGACAGGTCGAGGCCGGCGCTGAAATGCGGACCAGCTCCGGCAACAATGGCCACGCGCACACTGGCGGGCAGTTCGGCAAAGCAAGCGCGCAGACGCTCGATCACACTCAGGCTGAGAGCATTGCGCTTCTCGGGCCGGTTGAGCACGATGGTGGCAACGGGACCATCGATATCGAGGGTCACCAAGCGGGTCTCGTCGGGAGTCGGTACGTTCAAGGCTGGCTTCTCCGGTTGGGGCATGGCCTGATTGCGGCCACGGCAAATGGATCGCTCACCGCCAAGCGGATCGAACGCGCGCCATGCGCGGACTGTCTTCGGGTTCAGGCTGGGGATCAGACAGGAGGCGGATAAGTCCGGCATTTCCTGCCGCTCGCCCCGAAGCAAGCGGCGTCCTGACGCCGATCCGCTGCACAGGTGCCCGGCATCAGCGACCAGCTGACAGCCACGCGCAAGCCAGCCAAAGCAGCGCGGCTTGCCAAAAGCTGGCAGTCGGGCGCTAGTTTCGACGCGGTCCTGACCACCATCATGGACACAACCATACCGTTAGCTTGGATTACTGTTTACCTGGTAAACATTAATGCCGGTAAATTTATACGTCAAGCCCCGGAGTCGGAGTCGCCTTAGTGGAATCGAAACGAGCCAAGGACGCAGCGCATGCTGTGCAAACGGAACGAGGGGCACGTCGCTCGCTCCAAGCGATCGGGCGGGCCGAGATGTCCGACGGCGGTGCTGGGCCTGCGGAATTGGACCTGCGGCAGGACTCCCTCGGCTATGCCATCAAGCGCGCACAGGTGCGCACCTACGAGGTGCTGTTTGCCACCCTTGGCCCGGACGCGATTTCACCGGCACGGATGACGGCTCTGTCCATCATCGGCGCGCAGCCGGGCATCAACCAGTCGGCGCTGGCCGAGCAGCTTCGCGTCACCCGCCCGAGCATGGTGAAGGTGATCGACAGTCTTGAGGGGCTCGGCCTGGTGGAGCGTCGCGCGATCCCGGGAGACCGCCGCAGCTACTCGCTGGCGCTCACCGAGCAGGGACGACGCGAACTGCGCGACATGCACGAAAAGACTCGGCAGTACGAGGCACGCATTGCCGAGCGCTTGACGGCACAGGAGCGCGCCCTGTTGATCTCATTGCTGGAGAAGGTCGCGGTGTCCGCGGTCCCGCCATCCGCGCCAGAGCTTGCGGCGGGCAAAGCGGAAGACCAGGGACCTTAGCGCGGTGATATGGCCGGCCCGCAACGGGTGCAGCCGGCCACGCCAACCTCATTCTTCACGTCAAACCTAGTTCTTCACATACGGACAGTTGCCGTCCTTCAGCGGCCGGAACGCCTGGTCGCCGGGGACCTCGGCCAGCACCTTGTAATAGTCCCACGGGCCTTTCGATTCCTCCGGCTTCTTGACCTCGAACAGGAACATCGAATGCACCATGCGGCCGTCCTCGCGCAGCACGCCGTTGTCGGTGAAGGCGTCGCGCACCGGGGTCTCGCGCATCTTGGCGAGCACCGGCTTGGTGTCGCGGATGCCGGCGGCCTTGACGGCGTTGAGATAGTGCAGGGTGGCGCTGTAGGTCGCCGCCTGGTTCATGGTCGGCATCCGCTTCATCTTGTCGAAGAACTTCTTGCCGAAGGCGCGGGTGCGGTCGTTCAGATCCCAGTAATAGGCCTCGGTGATGATCAGGCCCTGCGCCAGCTTCAGGCCGAGGCTGTGGATGTCGGAGATGAACATCACGATGCCGGCGAGGTTCTGGCCGCCGGCGACGATGCCGAACTCGGCCGCCTGCTTGATGGTGTTGATGGTGTCGCCGCCGCCATTGGCCATGCCGATGATCTTGGCCTTGGAGGCCTGCGCCTGCAGCAGGAAGGACGAGAAGTCCTGGTTGTTGAGCGGATGGCGGGCGCTGCCGACCACGGTGCCGCCGGCCGCGCGCACGACGTCGCCGGTGTCGCGCTCGATCGAATGGCCGAACAGATAGTCGGCGGTGATGAAGAACCAGCTGGTGCCGCCATTCTTGACGATGGCGCTGCCGACCGTATGCGCGTTGCCGTAGGTGTCGTAGGTCCAGTGCACGGTATAGGGCGAGCACGACTTGCCGGTGATGTCGGAGCTTGCGGCGTCCGTCACGATCATCAGCTTCTCGAACTGTTTCGACATCTCCATGCCGGCGAGCGCCGTCGCCGAGGTCGGCATGTCGATGATCATGTCGACGCCTTCGTTCTCATACCATTTGCGCGCGATCGAGGCGGCGATGTCGGCCTTGTTCTGCGGATCGGCGCTGATCACCTCGATCGGCTTGCCGAACATGGTGCCGCCGAACTCCTCGACGGCGAGCTTGGTCGCCTCCAGATTGCCTTGGCCGCCGATGTCCGAATAGACCGATGAGAAGTCGCTGAGGACGCCGATCTTGAGGGGCGCCTGGGCGCGGGCAGGGGCGGCGGTGAGGGCGAGCGCGGCAAGGCTGAGAGCGGCGAGGCTGAGACCAGCAAGACTGACGGCGGCAAGATGCGTCCGTCCCTTGCGCGGGGCAAAGGTCATTTGTTTCCTCCTGATTATTCTTGTGCCGATGAGCATGAGCGGGTGGCGCAGGTCCGGCAAGAGCCGGAACTGCTCCGCCACGGGCATTTCGTCGCGGCACCTGCTCAACCTGCCGCCCTGCGGAAATGGCGCCCCACGACACGAAAAACCGGCGTGAGGCGGGACAGACGGGGCCTGCCATGGAGGGGATGTGCAGGCCGGGGCTGCCCATATCTTGACCTTTGGCCGGTCCGACAGTAGATGTTGTGCACCTGCAGCCGGCCCGTGGAACGCGGATATCCGGCGCGGCTTTTTCACTCCCCGAACAAGCGAGCCCGTGTATCGGCTCATCTCTCCGACAAGAGGGTGGGCTAAGGACGGCTGTTCGGTTTTCCCTGTAAACTCTTCAATCGTCTGATGACGGACGCGGACCCCTGACGATGGCTATCAGCCCGTTCAAATTTCTGCAGGAAGTGCGCTCGGAGACCGCCAAGGTCACCTGGCCGAGCCGCCGCGAGGTCACGATCACCACGATCATGGTGTTCGTGATGGTGGCGCTGGCTTCGATCTTCTTCTTCGCCGCCGATCAGATCATCCGCTACCTCATCACCCTCGTGCTGGGCATTCACTGATGGCAACCGCAACGCATTCGTCCGACAAGCGCTGGTACATCGTCCACGCCTATTCGAACTTCGAGAAGAAGGTCGCCGAGTCGATCCGCGAGCAGGCCAAGCAGCGCAACCTCGAGGACCTGTTCGAGCAGGTCCTGGTGCCGCTCGAGAAGGTCACCGAAGTGCGCCGCGGCCGCAAGATCGACGCCGAGCGCAAGTTCTTCCCCGGCTATGTGCTGGTGAAGATGAAGCTGACCGACGAGGCGTTTCACCTGATCAAGAACACGCCCAAGGTGACCGGCTTCCTCGGCGCCGAGAACAAGCCGATGCCGATCTCCGAGAGCGAGGCGATGCGCATCCTGAATCAGATGCAGGAAGGCGTGGAGCGGCCGAAATCCTCGGTGTCGTTCGAGATCGGCGAGAATGTGCGCGTCGCCGATGGCCCGTTCGCCTCGTTCTCCGGCGTGGTCGAGGAAATCGACGAGGCCCGCTCGCGGGTCAAGGTCGCCGTGTCGATCTTCGGCCGCGCCACCCCGGTCGAGCTCGAATTCAACCAGGTCGAGAAGATCGTCGGCTGACGCCGGCCATCAGCTCTCGCCGTCATTCCGGGGCAGCCCGAAGGGCTGAGCCCGGAACCCATACCCCAAGGCGGGGATTGGACGGCGAAGTGCCACCTCCGGCGTGCCTCGAACCACGCTCCGTGGCTATGGATTCCGGGCTCGCCCTTGCGGGCGCCTCAAATGACGGGAAGAGGATGTTCAGCCCTCAACCCTTTCCTTTTCGTCCGATCTCGTGTATCGGGCGCGCTTCGCTCCCCGAATGGGGGGCGATTTCGTTCGTGGGAGGCGTGACCGGCTTTGCCAGCTGGATCCAGCGCGCCGGACCACGGTCCCAAACCTCGCTTTCGGGTTTTGTCGCCCGGCGGCGGTGCGTTCGCATCAGGCAGAATCGCGAACGCGTTGGAGAGTCATAATGGCAAAGAAAGTAACCGGTTACCTGAAGCTTCAGGTTCCGGCCGGCGCGGCCAACCCGTCGCCGCCGATCGGCCCCGCGCTGGGTCAGCGCGGTCTCAACATCATGGAGTTCTGCAAGGCGTTCAACGCCCAGACCCAGAAGGAAGAGAAGAACACCCCGATCCCGGTGGTCATCACCATTTATGCGGACCGGTCCTTCACCTTCGAGATGAAGACCCCTCCGATGTCCTACTTCCTCAAGCAGGCTGCAAAGATCCAGTCGGGCTCCAAGGCCCCGGGTCGCGACAAGGCCGGCAAGGTGACCAAGGCGCAGGTGCGCGAGATCGCCGAGAAGAAGATGAAGGACCTGAATTGCGACTCGATCGAGTCGGCCATGAAGATGGTCGAGGGCTCTGCCCGCTCGATGGGTCTGGAAGTTGCGGGGTAAGCGCCATGGCGATCGGAAAGCGTTTGAAGAAGGCCCGCGAGGGCATCGACCGCACCAAGCTGTATCCGCTTGCTGACGCGATCAAGATGATCAAAGAGCGCGCGGTGTCGAAGTTCGACGAGACCATCGAGGTCGCGATCAATCTCGGCGTCGATCCGCGTCACGCCGACCAGATGGTCCGTGGCGTCGTGATGCTGCCGAACGGCACCGGCCGTACGCTCCGCGTCGGCGTGTTCGCCCGCGGCGCGAAGGCCGAGGAAGCCAAGGCCGCTGGTGCCGACGTGGTCGGCGCTGAGGACCTGGTCGAGAAGGTGCAGAACGGCAATATCGATTTCGACCGCTGCATCGCCACCCCCGATATGATGCCGCTGGTCGGCCGTCTCGGTAAGGTGCTCGGTCCGCGCGGCATGATGCCGAACCCGAAGATCGGTACCGTGACCATGGACGTCGCCGGCGCCGTCAAGGGGGCCAAGGGCGGTTCGGTCGAGTTCCGCGTCGAGAAGGCCGGCATCATCCAGGCCGGCGTCGGCAAGGCCTCGTTCGCCGAGGACAAGCTGGTCGAGAACATCAAGGCGCTGGCGGACGCGGTCGTGAAGGCCAAGCCGGCAGGCGCCAAGGGCACCTATGTCCAGCGCGTCGCCGTGTCGTCGACGATGGGCCCGGGCGTCAAGGTCGAGCCGGGCACCGTGCTGGCGTAAGCCGACGGACACTGGCAGATAAGCAGGGCGGGATCGTTCATCGGTCCCGCCCTTCGCATTTGGTGGTACCCAACGACATGCCCGACAAGGTCCTGATCTATTCCCGCCTGCCGAAGTCAATGACCCAGCGCTTCGCCGACCGCTTCGACCTGCTCGACAGCGGCGGCCGACCTGCGCACGAGGTGTTTCCGGCTGAAGAGATGGCGCAGATCCGGGCGCTGATCACGGCTGGTGGCACGCCGCTCGGGGCGGCCGACATGGACCGGTTGCCGTCGTTGGGGGCCATCGTCTGCTACGGCACCGGCTATGACGGGGTCGATCTCAAGGCCGCGGCTGCCCGCAACATCGCAGTCGGCCACAGCCCGGGCGCCAATGCTGCGGCGGTCGCCGACGTCGCGGTCATGCTGATGCTGGCGACCACGCGGCGGCTGGTGGTCGCCGATCGCTATGTCCGCGACGGCAGTTGGGCTGAGGCCAAGCCGTCGCCGCTGATGAAGCCGCCGCCGAGCCTCGGCGGCTGTAAGGTCGGCGTCTATGGCATGGGCGCGATCGGCCGCAAGATCGCCGCCCGTGTCGCCGCGTTCGAGACCGACATCGGCTATTTCAGCCGCACCCGCTACGATGACCTGCCGTACCGATATTTCCAAAGCCTCGATGCGCTCGCGGAATGGTGCACCGTGCTGATGATCGCGGTCCGCGCTGGCGCCGAAACCACCCATGCGGTCAACGCCGACCTTCTGAAGAAGCTCGGTCCGGACGGTCATGTCGTCAACATCTCGCGCGGCTCGGTCATCGACCAGGCCGCGCTGCTGTCGGCGCTCAAGGACGGCAGTATCGCGGGGGCCGGCCTGGACGTGTTCGAGGCCGAACCTCATGTGCCGGATGAACTGACCGCGCAGCCGAACCTGGTGGTGACACCTCATATTGGCGGCAACACCCGCGAGGCGCATGTTGCGATGCAGGCCTGCGTCGTCGCTAATCTTGCGGCGTTTTTCGCCGGCGAGAAGCTGCCATATCAGGTGAAGTCGTAAGTGGGCCGGGTCAAGTCCTGCCCCGGGCGATCAACGGGGCGCGGGGCAGTCGCGATCGCATCTGAGGGCTGGGGCAGGGCCGAGTCCCCTGTGAACCCACGAAACTGGTGCGAAATTTGCTCCCAGGGTCTTGGCAAGTCGCCATCGACCCGTTAAAGAACCGTCTTCCAGGCGGGCCGGCTGTTGCTGGCGCGCCTGTGCGTGCATTCCGAAAGACTTGGAGAGGGCCAGAATTCCTTTTGAGGATATCCGTCAGGATGACTCGGAAGGAAGACGGATCTTCTGCTCTCGAAATGCCGCAGGGGAGGTCGGTCCGCCGATCACCCCGATCCTGTCCGAGACTGCAGGCGCCAGCGCGGAAATGCAATTTCCTCAATGGCTTAATCGTATGGCCTGCATAGACGGGTGAAGACCGGATTTCGGCATGTTCACTGCGGATCGCGGTGGCATGCAGGTTTGGTTCGAACCTCGACACTCCGCGAGCTCATGGGCTTTGCCTAGGCTTTCGGAAGGGCAGGCTAATCGTCGCCGTCTTGCCTTGCGTGTCCTCGGGGTTATCCGTCCGGAGGTCAGGTGTGGTGGGGCGGCGGGTGCAACCCGGCGGTCCCGCCCTTGGGCTAAGGTCTTGGGCGAAGGCCGCCAACCGGAGAGAGCTTGCTGTGGAACGAGCGGCAAAGAAAGAGGCGGTCGAGCAGCTGCACGAGGTCTTCAAGACCACGGGCGTTGCCGTCGTCGCTCACTATTCCGGCCTCACCGTGGCCCAGATGCAGAACCTGCGCAAGCAGATGAAGCAGGCTGGCGCGTCGGTGAAGGTCTCGAAGAACCGTCTCGCCAAAATTGCTCTTGAAGGCACGGACGTCGTCGGCATCGGTCCCCTGTTGAAGGGGCCGACCGTGATCGCAACTTCGAACGATCCTGTCGCGGCGCCCAAGGTTGCCATCGAATTCGCCAAGGCGAACGAAAAGTTCGTCATCCTCGGCGGCTCGATGGGCTCAACCGTCCTGAATGTCGACAGCGTGAAGGCTCTGGCCTCGCTGCCGTCGCTGGACGAACTGCGCGGCAAGCTCGTCGGCCTGATCCAGGCCCCGGCGACCAAGCTGGCCCAGCTCGCCAACGCTCCCGCGGCCAAGGTCGCGCGCGTCATTCAGGCTCATGCCTCAAAGGGCGAAGCGGCCTGACGCCCTTCGCAAACACTCACAACCTGGTTTCGAACCGAACCAAATCAAGGAACTACATCAATGGCTGACCTGCAGAAGATCGTCGACGACCTCTCGGCCCTCACCGTTCTCGAGGCCGCTGAGCTCGCCAAGCTCCTGGAAGAGAAGTGGGGCGTGTCCGCCGCGGCTGCCGTGGCCGTCGCCGCTCCGGGCGCTGGTGGCGCCGCTGCCGCTCCGGCGGAAGAGAAGACCGAGTTCACCGTTGTCCTGGCTTCGGCCGGCGACAAGAAGATCGAGGTCATCAAGGAAGTTCGCGCCATCACCGGCCTGGGCCTGAAGGAAGCCAAGGACCTCGTCGAGGGTGCGCCGAAGCCGGTCAAGGAAGGCGTCAACAAGGACGAGGCCGAGAAGATCAAGGGTCAGCTCGAGAAGGCTGGCGCCAAGGTCGAGCTCAAGTAATCGGCGATCGCCTGTGGAGCGTCCCGTCATCTGCTGGCAGAGGCGGGGCTCTCCGGACGATTTTGGTGACCGGGCGGTAACATCGCCCGGTTACCTTGAAGGCCAAGATATTTGCGGGGGTGTCGGGATCGGCCGGAATCACTGCAAGAGGCGTGCAACGGAATCGTCCGCTGTGGGCCGTACACGGAAAAGTGTAGAGATTTGGGGGCTTCGTTCTCGAATCTCGGCTATTGTCAACCCATATTGGGTCGGCAGCACGAAAAGCCGGTTTTAGCGGTGGAGTGGCGTCTCCGTCGTAAGCCGTTGGGAGATAGGCAATTTCGGGCTTTTGCAGTCCGTGACGAGATGGTTGTGACGAGCGGGTGCGTCCTCGCGCCTCGCGCGTCGTTTTGCGTTTTGCTGGTCTGAAGAACAGATCTGGGACGTTTCCGTTCCGGGCCCTGGGCTCAGATCCTCGAAATGGATCGAAATTCAACCCGGAAGGGCGGCGGCAGCCGCTGTTTCGGAAGGTTCGCCCCTCCGGGCGACGAAATGAGAGGCCACGATGGCGCAGCAGACATTCACCGGTCGCAAACGCGTTCGCAAGTTCTTTGGACACATCAAGGAAGTCGCGGAAATGCCGAACCTCATCGAGGTTCAGAAGGCGTCCTACGACCAGTTCCTGATGGTCGACGAACCCACGGGTGGGCGGCCGGATGAGGGATTGCAGGCGGTGTTCCGCTCGGTGTTCCCGATCTCCGATTTCTCGGGCACCTCGATGCTGGAATTCGTCCGCTACGAGTTCGAGCCGCCGAAATATGACGTGGACGAGTGCCGCCAGCGCGGCATGACCTTTGCCGCGCCGCTCAAGGTGACGCTGCGCCTCATCGTGTTCGATATCGACGAGGAGACCGGCGCCAAGTCGGTCAAGGACATCAAGGAGCAGGACGTGTACATGGGCGATATTCCGCTCATGACCATGAACGGCACCTTCATCGTCAACGGCACCGAGCGCGTCATCGTCTCGCAGATGCATCGCTCGCCGGGCGTGTTCTTCGACCACGACAAGGGCAAGACCCATTCGTCGGGCAAGCTGCTGTTCGCCGCCCGCGTCATCCCCTATCGCGGCTCCTGGCTCGACATCGAGTTCGATGCCAAGGACATCGTGTTCGCGCGCATCGACCGTCGCCGCAAGATCCCGGTGACGTCGCTGATGTTCGCGCTCGGCCTGGATGGCGAGCAGATCCTGTCGACCTTCTACAAGAAGCTGATCTACAAGCGCATCAAGGAAGGCTGGCGCGTTCCGTTCGACGCCAACCGTTTCCGCGGCTATTCGACGGTCAACGATCTGATCGATGCCGACACCGGCAAGGTCGTGCTCGAGGCCGGCAAGAAGCTCACCGTCCGCACCGCGCGCCAGCTCCAGGAGAAGGGGCTGAAGGCGCTGCGCATGTCGGACGAGGAGCTGCTCGGCAATTACATCGCCGAGGATCTCGTCAACCCGAAGACCGGCGAGATCTACGCCGAGGCCGGCGAGGAGATCACCGACAAGCTGTTCAAGGTGCTGAACGAGCAGGGCTACAAGGATCTGCCGCTGCTCGACATCGACCACGTCAATGTCGGCCCCTACATCCGCAACACGCTGTCGGCCGACAAGAACATGACGCGTGAGGACGCGCTGTTCGACATCTACCGCGTGATGCGTCCGGGCGAGCCGCCGACGCTGGATTCCGCGCAGGCGATGTTCCAGTCGCTGTTCTTCGATGCCGAGCGCTACGACCTCTCCGCGGTCGGCCGCGTCAAGATGAACATGCGTCTCGAGCTCGATGCGCCGGACACCCAGCGCACCCTGCGCAAGGAGGACATCCTCGCGGTCATCAAGACCCTGGTCGACCTGCGCGACGGCAAGGGCGAGATCGACGACATCGACCATCTCGGCAACCGCCGCGTCCGCTCGGTCGGCGAGCTGATGGAGAACCAGTACCGCATCGGTCTGCTCCGCATGGAGCGCGCCATCAAGGAGCGCATGTCGAGCGTCGACATCGACACCGTGATGCCGCAGGACCTGATCAACGCCAAGCCGGCCGCGGCCGCGGTGCGCGAGTTCTTCGGCTCGTCGCAGCTGTCGCAGTTCATGGACCAGACCAACCCGCTGTCGGAGATCACCCACAAGCGCCGCCTGTCGGCGCTCGGACCGGGCGGTCTGACCCGCGAGCGCGCCGGCTTCGAGGTGCGCGACGTGCATCCGACGCATTACGGCCGCATCTGCCCGATCGAGACGCCGGAAGGTCCGAACATCGGCCTGATCAACTCGCTCGCGACGTTTGCGCGCGTCAACAAGTATGGCTTCGTCGAGACGCCGTACCGCAAGGTCAGGGACGGCCGGGTCACCGACGAGGTGGTCTATCTGTCGGCCATGGAGGAGGGGCGTTATCGCGTCGCGCAGGCCAACGTGCCGCTCGATGCCAAGGGCCGCTTCACCGAGGACCTCGTGGTCTGCCGTCATGCCGGCGAAGTCGTGCCGATGACGCCGGACAAGGTCGACTACATGGACGTGTCGCCGAAGCAGCTGGTTTCGGTCGCCGCAGCGCTGATCCCGTTCCTGGAGAACGACGACGCCAACCGCGCGCTGATGGGCTCGAACATGCAGCGCCAGGCGGTGCCGCTGGTTCGCGCCGAGGCGCCGTTCGTCGGCACCGGCATGGAGGGCGTCGTCGCGCGTGACTCGGGTGCTGCGATCGCGGCGCGCCGCTCGGGCGTGGTCGACCAGATCGACGCCACCCGCGTCGTCATCCGCGCCACCGAGGATCTCGATCCGACCAAGTCGGGCGTCGACATCTACCGGCTGATGAAGTTCCAGCGCTCCAACCAGTCGACCTGCATCAACCAGCGTCCGCTGGTGAAGGTCGGCGACATCGTCAAGAAGGGCGACATCATCGCCGACGGTCCGTCGACCGATCTCGGCGAGCTCGCGCTCGGCCGCAACGTGCTGGTCGCGTTCATGCCGTGGAACGGCTACAACTTCGAAGACTCGATCCTGCTCTCCGAGCGGATCGTGAAGGAGGACGTCTTCACCTCGATCCATATCGAGGAGTTCGAGGTGATGGCCCGCGACACCAAGCTGGGGCCGGAGGAAATCACGCGCGACATTCCGAACGTGTCGGAAGAGGCGCTGAAGAACCTCGACGAAGCCGGCATCGTCTATATCGGCGCGGAAGTGCGCGCCGGCGACATCCTGGTCGGCAAGATCACGCCGAAGGGCGAGAGCCCGATGACGCCGGAAGAGAAGCTGCTCCGCGCCATCTTCGGCGAGAAAGCCTCGGACGTGCGTGACACCTCGCTGCGGGTGCCGCCGGGCGTGCAGGGCACGATCGTCGAGGTCCGCGTGTTCAACCGCCACGGCGTCGACAAGGACGAGCGTGCGCTGGCGATCGAGCGGGAAGAGATCGAGCGTCTGGCGAAGGACCGCGACGACGAGCAGGCGATCCTGGACCGCAACGTCTACAGCCGTCTTGCCGACATGCTGGACGGCCGCCAGGGCATCTCCGGTCCGAAGGGCTTCAAGAAGGACACCAAGATCACCCGCGCGGTGCTCGACGAGTATCCGAAGTCGCAATGGTGGCTGTTCGCCTCGGCGAACGACAAGCTGATGGCCGAGATCGAGGCCATGCGGAAGCAGTACGACGAGTCGAAGAAGGGACTTGAACAGCGCTTCCTCGACAAGGTCGAGAAGCTGCAGCGCGGCGACGAGCTGCCGCCGGGCGTGATGAAGATGGTCAAGGTCTTCGTCGCCGTGAAGCGCAAGATCCAGCCGGGCGACAAGATGGCCGGCCGTCACGGCAACAAGGGCGTCGTGTCCAAGATCGTTCCGATCGAGGACATGCCGTTCCTCGAGGACGGCACCCATGCGGACATCGTGCTGAACCCGCTGGGCGTGCCCTCGCGCATGAATGTCGGTCAGATCCTCGAGACGCATCTCGGCTGGGCCTGCGCCGGCCTGGGTAAGCGCATCGCCCAGACGGTCGATGCCTATCTGTCGAAGCAGGACGTCAAGCCGCTGAAGGAAACCCTGAAGCGGATCTACGGCGAGGACGAGACCATCAAGTCGCTCAACGACAATGAGCTGCTCGAGCTCGGTCACAATCTGAGCCGCGGCGTGCCGATCGCCACCCCGGTGTTCGACGGTGCCAAGGAGGCCGACATCGAGGAGATGCTGAAGCTCGCCGGCATGGACGCGTCCGGCCAGTCGACCGTCTATGACGGCCGCACCGGCGATCCGTTCGATCGCAAGGTCACGGTGGGCTACATCTATATGCTCAAGCTGCACCATCTGGTCGACGACAAGATCCATGCGCGTTCGATCGGCCCGTACTCGCTGGTCACCCAGCAGCCGCTGGGCGGCAAGGCCCAGTTCGGCGGCCAGCGCTTCGGCGAAATGGAGGTGTGGGCGCTCGAAGCCTATGGCGCGGCCTACACGCTGCAGGAGATGCTGACGGTGAAGTCGGACGACGTCGCCGGCCGCACCAAGGTCTATGAGGCGATCGTGCGCGGCGACGACACGTTCGAGGCCGGTATTCCGGAATCGTTCAACGTGCTGGTCAAGGAAATGCGCTCGCTCGGCCTGAACGTCGACCTGCACAACTCCAAGCTCGGACCGGCGCCGACGTCGGAAGCCGCCGAGTAGTTCAAGAGATCCGGCCTGGCCGTCTTTGACGGCCGGGTGCCGGCGCCCTTGTCCCACGGGTCAGGACAGGGCGCCCTCTGCAAGAGATTTTCGAATTTGCGGCCGACCCCCGATCGGCACGCGAGGAGAATACGATGAACCAAGAAATTATGAATCTCTTCAATCCGACGACCCCGGCTCAGGTCTTCGACCAGATCCGGATCTCGATCGCGAGCCCTGAGAAGATTCTGTCCTGGTCCTACGGCGAGATCAAGAAGCCGGAAACGATCAACTACCGGACCTTCAAGCCCGAGCGCGACGGCCTGTTCTGCGCCCGCATCTTCGGGCCGATCAAGGACTATGAGTGCTTGTGCGGCAAGTACAAGCGGATGAAGTACAAGGGCATCATCTGCGAGAAGTGCTCGGTCGAGGTGACCCTGTCGCGCGTCCGGCGCGAGCGCATGGGCCATATCGAGCTCGCCGCCCCCGTCGCGCACATCTGGTTCCTGAAGTCGCTGCCGTCGCGCATCGGCCTGCTGCTCGACATGACGCTGAAGGATCTCGAGCGGATCCTGTATTTCGAATATTACGTCGTCCTCGAGCCGGGTCTCACCGCGCTCAAGGACCGTCAGCTCCTGTCCGAGGACGAGTACCTCAAGGCGCAGGACGAGTATGGCCAGGACAGCTTCACCGCCATGATCGGCGCGGAAGCCATCCGTGAGCTGCTGCGCGGCCTCGAGCTGGAGAAGCTCGAGCAGACGCTGCGTGCCGAAATGCAGGAGACCGACTCCGACATCAAGCACAAGAAGCTCGCCAAGCGCCTGAAGATCGTCGAGGCGTTCCGCCACTCCGGCAACAAGCCGGAATGGATGATCATGACCGTCGTGCCGGTGATCCCGCCGGATCTGCGGCCGCTGGTGCCGCTCGACGGTGGCCGCTTCGCGACCTCCGACCTCAACGATCTCTACCGCCGCGTCATCAACCGCAACAACCGCCTGAAGCGGCTGATGGAGCTGCGCGCGCCCGACATCATCATCCGCAACGAGAAGCGCATGCTTCAGGAAGCGGTGGATGCGCTGTTCGACAACGGCCGCCGCGGCCGCGTCATCACCGGCGCCAACAAGCGTCCGTTGAAGTCGCTCGCCGACATGCTCAAGGGCAAGCAGGGCCGCTTCCGTCAGAACCTGCTTGGCAAGCGCGTCGACTATTCGGGCCGTTCGGTCATCGTGGTCGGTCCGGAACTGCGCCTGCACCAGTGCGGCCTGCCGAAGAAGATGGCGCTCGAGCTGTTCAAGCCTTTCATCTATTCGCGGCTCGACGCCAAGGGTCTGTCGACCACGGTCAAGCAGGCCAAGAAGCTGGTCGAGAAGGAGCGTCCGGAGGTCTGGGACATCCTGGACGAGGTCATCCGCGAGCATCCGGTGCTGCTGAACCGCGCCCCGACCCTGCATCGTCTCGGCATTCAGGCGTTCGAGCCGGTGCTGATCGAGGGCAAGGCGATCCAGCTGCATCCGCTGGTCTGCTCGGCGTTCAACGCCGACTTCGACGGCGACCAGATGGCCGTGCACGTCCCGCTGTCGCTCGAAGCGCAGCTGGAAGCGCGCGTCCTGATGATGTCGACCAACAACATCCTGCATCCGGCCAATGGTCAGCCGATCATCGTGCCGTCGCAGGACATCGTGCTCGGCCTGTATTATCTCTCGATCATGCGCGAGGGCATGAACGGCCAGGGCATGACGTTCGGCAACATGGCCGAGCTCGAGCACGCGCTGCATGCCAAGGCGATCCATCTCCACAGCAAGATCAAGTACCGCTGGGAGGGCATGGACGAGACCGGCAAGATCTCCAAGCGCTGGATCGAGACCACCGCCGGCCGCGTCATGCTCGGCAACGTGCTGCCGCGTCATCCGCGCATTTCGTACGAGATCATCAACAAGCTGATGACCAAGCGCGAAATCTCCGGCGTGATCGACCAGGTCTACCGTCACTGCGGCCAGAAGGAGACGGTGATCTTCTGCGACCGCATCATGGCGCTCGGCTTCTACAACGCCTTCAAGGCGGGCATCTCGTTCGGCAAGGACGACATGGTCGTGCCGGCGGGCAAGTGGAAGATCGTCGACACCACCCGTACGCTGGCGAAGGATTTCGAGCAGCAGTACAATGACGGCCTGATCACCCATGGCGAGAAGTACAACAAGGTCGTCGACGCCTGGTCGAAGGCCTCGGAAGAGATCGCCAAGGAGATGATGAAGGAGATCTCCGTCACCAAGAAGACGGCGACGGGAGCAGATGCCGACATCAACTCGATCTACATGATGTCGCATTCCGGTGCCCGCGGTTCGCCGGCCCAGATGCGTCAGCTCGCCGGCATGCGCGGCCTGATGGCCAAGCCGTCGGGTGAGATCATCGAGACGCCGATCATCTCGAACTTCAAGGAAGGTCTCTCGGTTCTCGAGTACTTCAACTCGACCCACGGCGCCCGCAAGGGCCTCGCGGACACCGCGTTGAAGACCGCGAACTCGGGTTACCTGACCCGTCGTCTGGTCGACGTCGCGCAGGACTGCATCATCACGCAGGACGATTGCGGCACCCATCTCGGCATCAAGATGCGCGCCATCGTCGATGCCGGTACGGTGGTGGCATCGCTCGGCTCGCGCATCCTGGGCCGCGTGCCCTGCGACGACGTGCGCGATCCCGCGACCAATGCGGTGCTGGTCAAGGCCGGCACGCTGATGGAGGAGAGCCACATCGACGCCATCCAGCAGGCTGGCGTGCAGGAGGTGAAGATCCGCTCGGCGCTGACCTGCGAGCTGGTCAACGGCATCTGCAAGATGTGCTACGGCCGCGACCTCGCGCGCGGTACGCCGGTCAACCATGGTGAGGCTGTCGGCGTCATCGCCGCGCAGTCGATCGGTGAGCCCGGCACCCAGTTGACGATGCGCACCTTCCACATCGGCGGCGCGGCGCAGCTGAACGAGCAGTCCTTCGTCGAGTCGAACTTCGAAGGCAGGGTGGTCATCAAGAACAAGGCGATCGCCCGCAACAGCGAGGGTCACCTGATCGCGATGGTCCGCAACATGGTCGTGACCATCGTCGACCCCGACGGTTCGGAACGTGCGACGCACCGCATCCAGTACGGTGCGCGCATGCATGTCGACGACGGCGACATGATCAAGCGCGGCCAGCGTATCGCCGAGTGGGATCCGTACACCCGTCCGATCCTCACCGAGGCGGAGGGAACGATCGGGTTCGAGGATCTGACCGAAGGTCTGTCGATCTCCGAAACGCTCGACGAGTCCACCGGTATCGCCAAGCGCGTGGTCATCGACTGGCGTGGAACGCGCGGTGGCGCGGATCTGCGTCCGGCGATCGTGATCAAGGGCAAGGATGGCAAGGTGCTCAAGCTCGCCCGCGGTGGCGATGCCCGCTACATGCTGTCGGTCGACGCGATTCTGTCGGTCGACGTCGGAACGACGGTGAAGCCGGGTGACATCCTGGCGCGTATCTCGACCGAGAGCGCCAAGACGCGCGACATCACCGGCGGTCTGCCGCGGGTGGCGGAGTTGTTCGAAGCGCGCAAGCCGAAGGATGCCGCGATCATCGCTGAGATCGCCGGCACCATCCGGTTCGGGCGGGACTACAAGAACAAGCGTCGCATCTCGATCGAGCCGGTCGACAAGACCGAGGAGCCGCGTGAGTACCTGATCCCGAAGGGCAAGCACATCCATCTGCAGGATGGCGACATCGTCGAGAAGGGTGACTTCATCGTCGAAGGCAACCCGGCGCCGCACGACATCCTGGCGATCAAGGGCATCGAGGAACTCGCGGCCTATCTGGTCAACGAGATCCAGGAGGTCTACCGGCTGCAGGGCGTGCTCATCAACGACAAGCACATCGAGGTGATTGTCCGTCAGATGCTGCAGAAGATCGAGGTCACCGATCAGGGCGACACCGACATGATCGCCGGCGAGCAGGTCGACAAGATCGAGTTCGACGCGCTGAACGCGAAGGCCGTGGAGGAGGGCAAGAAGCCCGCCACCGGCAATCCGGTTCTGCTCGGCATCACCAAGGCGAGCCTGCAGACCCGGTCGTTCTTCTCGGCGGCCTCGTTCCAGGAGACCACCCGCGTCCTCACCGAGGCGGCGGTCAATGGCAAGATCGACCCGCTTGAGGGTCTCAAGGAGAACGTCATCGTCGGCCGCCTGATTCCGGCCGGCACCGGCGCCTCCATGGCCCGCATCCGCGAGGTTGCGCTGAAGCGCGACAAGCTGATTCTCGACGAGCGCGAGAAGCAGGCGGCGATCGTGCCGTCGCAGCCCGAGCCGCAGCCGCTGGCGCTGCCGCCGGCGGAGTAAATCGAGCGGAGCGGCAGCAGCTGAGGTGTCAGGTGCTGCCGTTCGTTCATCGACGATAGAAAAGGCCGGCGGTTGCCGGCCTTTTTTTGACATTATCTTCTCCCGTTGCCGCGCTGCTGCCCGGTTGTTCATCTATCCTTCAGGCACAAAGGCGCTTCTGGGAGCATCAGATCCGCTAGGCTGATGTCCTTGTCCGTCGTGGCGATGCGCCGATTTGCTCAGGCGCAAACTCCGAGCGGCTCGGGCGCGCTATGGCCGATCGAGCCCCAAGGGTGGCGGGACCCGTGATACGGACGACCGGCGATGTCGTTGACAGCCGGAGATGGCGGAACTTCGATGCTTGACCTTGCGATTGTTGGTGGCGGTCCGGGCGGCCTGATGAGCGCCTGGTACTTGAGACGGAAGCTTGGCGATCTCTGCAAGGTCACGATTTTCGAAGCCTCCGACCGGCTCGGCGGCAAGATCGTGACGCGAAAATTCGATACGGCGCCGGCGATGTATGAAGCGGGTGTCGCTGAGATCTACGACTACTCGATGACCGGGCCCGATCCGCTGCGCGAGCTGATCCAGCATTTCGGCCTGCAGACGATTCCGATGGACGCGCTTCAGGTGCAGCTCGACGGCGAGCTGCTCGACGACGTGCCGGGCCTGCGCCGCAAATACGGGCCGAAGACGGCAGCCGCCGTCGAGGCGTTCCGCAAGCGCTGCTCCGAGGTGATGTCGCCGGTCGAGTATTACGAGGGCGTCGGCGCGCACGACAACGAGCACCCCTGGGCCTACAAGACCTGCGAGGAGCTGCTCGACGAGGAGGTCGAGGATCCCACCGCCAAGCGCTTCTTCAAGGTGATGTCGCGCTCCGACATCGCAACCGAGGCCCACAACACCAACGGCCTCAACGCGCTCAAGAACTTCGTGATGGATATCGACGACTATATCGGTCTGTATTCCATCCAGAACGGCAATGAGCAGCTGATCGAGTGCCTGCGCTCGGAGGTCGACGCCGACATCCAGCTCAATCATCGTGTGCTGCGCATCGGCAAGACCGAGCAGGGCCGCTACCGGCTCAACATGATGAACGGCAAGGGCCCGGAGACCCGCGAGTTCGATCTCGTGCTGGTGTGCCTGCCGCATTCCTGGCTGTCGACGGTCGGCTGGGAAGGCGAGAAGCTGCGCCGGTCGATGGTCAAGCACATCGCCTATTTCGACCGTCCCGCGCATTACCTGCGCGTCTCGATCCTGTTCGATTCGCCGTTCTGGGGCGACAAGATCCCGGGCTCCTGGTTCATGTCCGAGGCGTTCGGCGGCTGCTGCATCTACAATGAAGGCTCGCGCCACGACGTCGGCAAGCACGGCGTGCTGAACTGGCTGATCGCCGGCTCCGATGCGCTGGCCTTCGCCAATCTGTCCGATCAGGAGCTGATCGACGCCGCGCTGAAATCGCTGCCGGCGGCGCTCGGCGATGCGCGGGCGCATTTCATGGAAGGCAAGATCCATCGCTGGCTGTCGTCGGTGAACGCGTTGCCGGGCGGCCTGCCGGTGCGCGACGTCATGACGAATCACCGGCCAGAGCCGAAGGAGCATCCCGGCATCGTCGTGGTCGGCGACTATCTGTTCGATTCGACGCTCAATGGCCTGCTCGATTCGTCGGATGCCGCCACCGACATCATCCTGACCGAGATGATGCGGTTGCGCCGCGCCCGCGCGCAGGCGGAGAAGCCGCTGTCGGACAAGATCGACCGCGACTATTTCGACAATTACCGCGGGCAGGGGCCGTACAGCGAAGCCTGGTCGCAGTTCACCGATCCGGACTATCTGACCAGCCTGATCAAGATCGTCTGGAACAAGGGCAAGGGCAAAGGCTACAAGCTTCTCGTCGCAGGCTCTGCCAGTGGCGAGCTGGTCGGTGCGCTGCGCGACCGCGGCATCGATGCCTGGGGCATCGAGAACAACCGCTATATCCACGGCAAGACGCCGAAGGCGCTGAAGAAGTACAACAAGCTCGGCACGATCACCGACCTGCCGTTCAAGGCAGGTGAGTTCGATTTCGTGTTCGAGACCAGCCTCTGTCATCTCGGCGACAAGCAGGTGGCGCGGGCGATCCGCGAACTGAACCGCGTGGTCAAGACCGGCCTGGTCTTCGGGTCGATCACCTCGGACATGGCGCCGGCGCTGGTCGACCGCTACGACCTGCTGCGCGGCGTCAAGAAGCTCGGCACCTGGTGGGAATGGTCCGAGCTTTTCTTCGGCAATGGCTTCGACCTCGCGATGCACCGCCGCGACTGCACCGACGAGGTGTGGGCCGCGACGCTCGCTGCCAACAAGGGCCCGGGCCAGTGGTACGCGGACGCTGACAGCCTGCGCTACTCCTTCTTCGACAAGGTCGAGGACGACGAGGACTAGGGCTTGTCGTCTGACGTCCCGTCATCCTGGGGTAAGGCTGCGGGCCTTGTCTCCGAACGGCGGCGGTCGCTGGTTGCGTGACAGCCGCCGGCTCGGCCGCGGCTGCGGCACCGTGTTGCGAGAACGCTGGCGGCCGGCGGACACAGGTGTTAAAGCCGGACCGCTTTTATCCGTTACGGTCCTATGGCCGTGCAGGATCGGTTCGTTGAATGGCGCCCAAATCTTCACCGCCGGAAAATCAGAAATCAAGGCCGGCCGCTGATCCGGCCGACACCCCGGACAAACCGGGGGCGACGGCTGCAGCCGTCCCCGTGGTTCCCAAAACCGGAACGGCAAAGACGTTGCCGAGCGACAAGCCGCCGCTCGTCGAGGACGAGGATGACGACGAGGAGGACGGCGATACGGCCGGCCTCGAGCTCGACGATGATGACGACGACGAGGAGCTCGTCGTCTATACCGCGCGCGAGGCCGCCGGTGCGCTCGCCACGATCTATGGCTTCGTCTCGCCGCTGCTCGCCAAATACAAGAAGATGCTGGCCTTCGTGACGATCGGCGTCCTGATCGAGACGCTGTTCAACGTCATCATGCCGCTCAGCCTGAAGTTCCTGATCGACGACGCGCTCGGCGAGGAGGATTTCGAGGCGCTCTATCGCATCCTCGGCGTACTGGCGGTGGCCGGCATCTTCACCTCGATCGTCGCGGTGCTCTATGAGCGCTGGGATGCGCGCCTGGCAGCTGGCATCATCTCAGACGTCCGCACCCGTCTGTTCGATCACGTGCAGAACCTGCCGGCGGCCTATTTTCAGCGCACCAAGCGCGGCGAGATCCTGTCGCGCTTCTCGGTCGACATGTCGGCCTTCGAAGGCGTGGTCAAGACCTTCGCCAACAGCGCTGCGTTGCCGCTGCTCGAGCTCATCGCCGGCATCATCCTGATGCTGTTCCTCAACTGGCAGCTCGCCGCAATCGCGCTGTTGGTGTTCCCGATCACGCTGATCGGCCCGCGCATCCTGACGCCCAAGGCGGTGCAGGCCAATTACGAGCAGAAGCTCAACGAAGCCTCGCTGCTCGGCGTGATCCAGGAGAACATCGCTGCCCAGGCGGTGATCAAGGCGTTCAGCCTGCACCGCAAGGTGTTCGGCTGGTTCAGCTTCCGCAACGACGAGGCCCGGCGGAAGATCGCGGACGCGATGTTCCTCTCGACCATGGTCGAGCGCACTGTGACGATCGCGGTGCTGCTGCTGCACCTGGTCGTGCTCGCGATCGGCGCCTATCTCGCCACCAAGGGCCAGATCACGGTCGGCACCTTCGTCACCTTCGAGAGCGCGTTCTGGGAGGTGTCCTACAACATCGCCCACGTCATGCACTTCCTCCCGGTGTCGATCTCCTCGGCGGCCGCGATCCGCCACATGCAGGAGCTGCTGGACGAGCCGACCCGCGGCGCCGACCGGCCGGGCGCGCCGGACCTGCCGCGCATCAGCCACGACATCACCTTCGAGCGCGTCAGCTTCCAGTATGAGGGCAGCGAGACGCCGGTGCTCGACAATCTCAGCCTCAAGCTCGACGTCGGCAAGCGGATCGCCATCGTCGGCCCGTCAGGCTCCGGCAAGAGCACGCTGCTGAACCTGATCCTGCGGCTCTACGTGCCCGATGAGGGCCGCGTCACCATCGATGGCGTCGACATCCGCAAGGTCACGCGCGATTCGCTGCGCGGCAGCATGGCGGTCGTGTTCCAGGACAACATGCTGTTCAACATGTCGCTGCGGGAGAACATCCGCCTCGGCAAGGAAGGCGCTACCGATGCCGAGGTGGAGGAGGCGGCCAAGAAGGCCGAGATCCATCGCTACATCATGAGCCTGCCGCAGAAATACGACACCATCGTCGGCGAGCGCGGCGACACGCTGTCCGGCGGCCAGCGCCAGCGCATCGCCATCGCCCGCGCCATCATCCGCAACCCCTCGGTGCTGCTGCTCGACGAGGCGACCTCGGCGCTCGACCAGACCACGGAGGCCGCGATCAACCGCACGCTGCTGAAGGTCGCCAAGGGCCGCACCATGATCTGGTCGACCCACCGTCTGACCTCGGTGGTCGAGATGGACGAAATCATCGTCATTTCCGGGGGCCGCGCCATCGAGCGCGGCAGCCACGCTGAGCTGCTGGCTAAGAACGGCGTCTATCGCAAGCTGTGGGACGACCAGAGCCACCAGCCGAGCCGGCAGGATCAAGCCGACGACGACAGCGATGACGATGATGATGACGACGACGATGATGACGACGATGACGAGGAGGATGACGACGAGGAATAGGCGTTCAGCGGTCCGCCGCTCGTCGCCAGCCGGTGCCGCACGCCGCGGCCGAGTGACACTGCGAAGCGAGCCCAGCGCTGCGCCAGCCAATAGGGGCCGGTGCCTGTCGAGATGTCGCGGTACCGCCAGGCCTTCTGCAGCGACCACGCATCGCAGGCCGTCTTGACCGGATCGTCATAGAACGCGGCGATCTTGCCCTCGCCCATGCCGTCGGTCGCGAGCCAGCGCGGGATGTGGACGTTGCAGAGCCGCTCGACGTCGGTGAACACCTTGTCGGAGCCGGTGCCCGTGACGGGGCAGGTGGTGCAGAAGGCATCCCCGATCAGCACCACGCCCGGCATGCGGACGCCGCTGTTGACCATGAGGTCGGCCGGCCGAACCTTGACCTCGCCGGTGACAGCGTAATCGCCGGTGATCCGCCGCAGGCCAGGCAGGGCGGCGTCCAGCGTCTCAGCCGGGTTACGCCGGATCGCCCGCACCCAGGGATCATCGGCTTCGCGATAGGCGAACAGATTGGCGCGCATCCGCTCGCCGATCGGGAACAACGTGATGTAGGGAACGCGCGCGCTGGCCCGCTCCTGGAAATAGGTCATCGCGGGAAAGGCGAAGGCGGGGCGCCCGACGGGCGCGAGATCGAAGCCGACCGAGATCGAATGGGATGGGCTGGTGATCTTGCGGGTGATTCCCAGCATATGTCGCAGCCCGACATTCAGCCCGTTGGCGAGCACGACCAGTCGCGCCGACACCGTCTGCCCGTCGGAGAGGGTGACCTCCTGCCGCTCCTCGCTCGCGGTGATTGCGACCGCCTTGGCGACGATTCGCGTCACGGAATCGGGAATCTCCTCCCGCACCGCGGCCACCAGCGCGTCGTACATGATGCCGTATTGCGGGACCGGCGCCCGGTCCAGGACGTAGCCAAATCGGGCGATCCAGTTTTCCAACGCCAGCGTCGCCTGGCGCAGGGCCTTGTCGGCGACTCCGGTGCGCCGGAATCGCGCGATCTGCTCAGCGCCGGAAATCTTCTCGATTCGGAAGTCGGGCGGGTAGACGGTGTGGGGATCGACCAGAATCGCGGCGATTCCAGCCCTCCCGAGCATGCCAGCGGCAATCGAGCCGGCCAGGCCGCCGCCAATGATCGCAATGTCGGTGTATCGGGTCATCTGGCGCCTCGTCGGGGCCATCCTTGGCGCTGAAACCCGAAAAAAGCCTTATCTTCATTGTTTCCGATCATTACCGAGGCTGCTTGAGGCGATCTGACCGGCGCGAAGCGGGTCCCTGGATACCTCACGGCCCGCTGAGCTGGGGACCGGCTGAGACGCGGCGAAGCGGCGATGCCCTGTTTGCGCAGCCTGCGGCGTCGTTTTGCTTGACTTGGATATTTACCGCTTATAAAAGGCGCGCACTCAACGACAGGCGGTGAGCTTCGCCAGCGTCGGTACGGATCACCCGGACCGCCCTCAACAGGGCAGAACGGGCACCAACCTCGACGAATGCCGCTCAAACGCTGTCGATCATAGCTAGGCAATGCCAGAACGATTTTAGATCTCTCGAGCGCGTTCTCTTGAGACCAATTTCGGATGCATGACCTCGGTAGGCCGCCGTCAGCGCAAGCTTGATGGTGGTGATCGCGGTCCTCTGTGGCGTCGAGCGCTTTCCGTTCAGCGATGAACGGTTGGCGCGCTTTCGTTTTGCGCGGATTTTCGTCGCGCTGGGCGGACCGGTGAGGCGGGGAGCCTCGAACAGAATTTGCGGAAATCCATCGCGGTTTCCGTGCGAACGTTGAGAAGGGTGAAGGCCAAGATGCCGACGATCAACCAGCTGATCGCAAATCCGCGCGAAGTGCAGAAGTCGCGCAAGAAGGTGCCGGCGCTGCAGCAGTCGCCGCAGAAGCGTGGTGTTTGTACGCGCGTCTACACCACGACTCCGAAGAAGCCGAACTCGGCGCTTCGTAAGGTCGCCAAGGTGCGCCTGACCAACGGCTTCGAGGTGATCGGCTACATCCCGGGTGAGGGCCATAACCTGCAGGAGCACTCGGTGGTTATGATCCGCGGCGGCCGCGTCAAGGACTTGCCGGGCGTGCGCTATCACATCCTGCGCGGTGTGCTGGATACGCAGGGCGTCAAGAACCGTAAGCAGCGCCGCTCGAAGTACGGCGCCAAGCGTCCGAAGTGATCTGAGCGGAGCGAAGATCGTTCCCGGGTCGGGCCCGGGGATATCAAACGAAGGATTTAATCGGAGGTGGTCGGGGTGATCCTCGCCATCACGAGCAAGAAGAGACAACCCAGATGTCGCGTCGTCATTCTGCCGAAAAGCGTGAAGTTCTGCCGGATCCGAAGTTCGGGAACATCATCGTCACCAAGTTCATGAACTCCGTGATGTATGCCGGCAAGAAGTCGGTCGCCGAGAGCATCGTCTATGGCGCCTTCGGCATCATCGAGAGCAAGACCAAGCAGAACCCGCTGACGGTGTTCGAGCAGGCGCTCGACAACGTCATGCCGACCATCGAGGTCCGCTCCCGCCGCGTCGGCGGCGCGACCTACCAGGTGCCGGTCGAGGTTCGCTCGACCCGCCGGCAGGCGCTGGGCATTCGCTGGCTGATCTCGGCGGCGCGCGACCGCAACGAAAAGACGATGACCGAGCGGCTTTCGGCGGAGCTGCTCGACGCCTCGAACAACCGGGGGAACGCCGTGAAGAAGCGCGAAGACGTGCACCGGATGGCTGAAGCCAACCGCGCCTTCTCGCACTACCGCTGGTAACAGCGGCCCGAACGGAAATCAGGGAACAGATCCATGCCCCGCCAACACGCCATCGAAGACTATCGTAACTTCGGCATCATGGCGCATATCGACGCCGGTAAGACCACGACGACCGAGCGCATCCTGTATTACACCGGCAAGAGCCACAAGATCGGCGAAGTGCACGAAGGTGCCGCGACGATGGACTGGATGGAGCAGGAGCAGGAGCGTGGCATCACGATCACCTCCGCTGCCACCACCGCGTTCTGGAACGGCAAGCGCCTGAACATCATCGACACTCCCGGCCACGTCGACTTCACGATCGAAGTCGAGCGGTCGCTGCGCGTGCTCGACGGCGCCGTGTGCGTGCTCGACTCCAACCAGGGCGTCGAGCCGCAGACCGAGACGGTCTGGCGTCAGGGTGACAAGTACAAGGTGCCGCGCATCGTCTTCGCCAACAAGATGGACAAGACCGGTGCCGACTTCTTCAAGTGCTTGGCCGACATCGTCGACCGCCTGGGCGCGAAGCCGGTTGCCATCCAGCTGCCGATCGGCGCGGAGAACAACTTCAAGGGCTGTATCGACCTCGTCACGATGAAGGCGATCGTCTGGAACGACGAGTCGCTCGGCGCGAAGTTCGACCATGTCGAGATCCCGGCTGAGCTCGCCGACCAGGCCAAGGAATATCGCGAGAAGCTGGTGGAAGCCGCCGTCGAGCTCGACGACGACGCCATGTCGGCCTATCTCGAAGGCACCGAGCCGGACGAGGCGACGCTGAAGCGGCTGATCCGCAAGGCCGTGCTGTCCGGCGCGTTCTATCCGGTGCTGTGCGGATCCGCCTTCAAGAACAAGGGCGTGCAGCCCTTGCTCGACGCCGTCGTCGATTATCTGCCGTCACCGCTCGACGTGCCCGCGATCAAGGGTACCGACGACAAGGGCAACGAGGTCGTGCGCAAGGCGGACGACAAGGAGCCGCTGTCGCTGCTCGCGTTCAAGATCATGGACGATCCGTTCGTCGGCACCATCACCTTCTGCCGCATCTATTCGGGCATCCTGACCTCGGGCACCGGCGTCGTGAACTCGACCCGCGAGAAGAAGGAGCGCATCGGACGCATGCTGTTGATGCATGCGAACAACCGCGAGGACATCAAGGAAGCCTATGCGGGCGACATCGTCGCTCTCGCCGGCCTCAAGGAAGCCCGCACCGGTGACACGCTGTGCGATCCGAACAACCAGGTGATCCTGGAAAAGATGGAATTCCCCGAGCCGGTCATCGAGATCGCGATCGAGCCGAAGTCGAAGGCCGACCAGGAGAAGCTGGGCATCGCGCTGGCGAAGCTCGCCGCCGAGGATCCGTCCTTCCGCGTGTCGACCGATCACGAGTCGGGCCAGACCATCCTCAAGGGCATGGGCGAGCTCCATCTCGACATCAAGGTCGACATCCTGAAGCGCACCTACAAGGTCGATGCGAATATCGGCGCGCCGCAGGTGGCGTTCCGTGAGCGCATCACCAAGCCGGCCAATGTGGACTACACTCACAAGAAGCAGACCGGCGGTACCGGCCAGTTCGCGGCCGTGAGCCTCGTGGTCGAGCCGAACGAGCCGGGTGGTGGCTACGTGTTCGAGTCCAAGATCGTCGGCGGTGCGGTTCCGAAGGAATACATCCCCGGCGTCGAGAAGGGCATCGAGAGCGTGCTCGGCGCTGGCGTGGTCGCCGGCTTCCCGGTGGTCGACGTCAAGGTCGCGCTGGTCGACGGCAAGTATCACGACGTCGACTCGTCGGCATTGGCCTTCGAAATCGCTTCCCGCGCGGCCTTCCGCGAGGCGCTGCAGAAGGGCAAGTCGGTTCTGCTCGAGCCGATCATGAAGGTCGAAGTGGTCACGCCGGAAGACTACACCGGCTCGGTCATCGGCGACCTGAACTCGCGTCGTGGCCAGATCCAGGGCCAGGACATGCGCGGCAATGCCAACGTCATCAACGCGATGGTGCCGCTCATGAACATGTTCGGTTACGTGAATAACCTGCGCTCGATGAGCCAGGGCCGCGCAACCTTCACGATGCAGTTCTCGCACTACGCTGAAGCGCCGGCCAACGTGTCGGCCGAAGTCCAGAAGAAGTTTGCCTGATTGTCGTTAGCTCAGCTTAGCGACTGAACGGAGAGTCAAATGGCCAAAGCTAAATTTGAACGTAACAAGCCCCACTGCAACATCGGCACCATCGGTCACGTCGACCATGGCAAGACGTCGCTGACGGCTGCCATCACCAAGATCCTGGCCGAGACCGGCGGTGCGACGTTCACTGCCTACGATCAGATCGACAAGGCGCCGGAAGAGAAGGCTCGCGGCATCACCATCTCGACCGCCCACGTCGAGTACGAGACGCAGAACCGCCACTATGCGCACGTCGACTGCCCCGGCCACGCCGACTACGTGAAGAACATGATCACCGGCGCCGCCCAGATGGACGGTGCGATCCTGGTCGTGTCGGCCGCTGACGGCCCGATGCCGCAGACCCGCGAGCACATCCTGCTCGCCCGCCAGGTCGGCGTTCCGGCGCTGGTCGTGTTCCTCAACAAGTGCGACATGGTCGACGATCCGGAGCTGCTCGAGCTCGTCGAGCTCGAGGTCCGCGAGCTGCTCTCGAAGTACGAATTCCCGGGCGACAAGATCCCGATCATCAAGGGTTCGGCGCTGGCCGCTCTGGAAGATTCCGACAAGAAGCTCGGCCACGACGCCATCCTCGAGCTGATGCGCAATGTCGACGAGTACATTCCGCAGCCGGAGCGTCCGATCGACCAGCCCTTCCTGATGCCGGTCGAAGACGTGTTCTCGATCTCGGGCCGCGGCACCGTGGTGACCGGCCGTGTCGAGCGCGGCGTCATCAAGGTCGGTGAGGAAATCGAGATCGTCGGTATCCGTCCGACCCAGAAGACCACCGTCACCGGCGTCGAAATGTTCCGCAAGCTGCTCGATCAGGGCCAGGCTGGCGACAACATCGGTGCGCTGCTCCGCGGCACCAAGCGCGAGGACGTCGAGCGCGGCCAGGTGCTGTGCAAGCCGGGTTCGGTCAAGCCGCACACCAAGTTCAAGGCTGAGGCTTACATCCTCACCAAGGAAGAGGGCGGCCGTCACACGCCGTTCTTCACCAACTACCGTCCGCAGTTCTACTTCCGCACGACCGACGTGACCGGCGTCGTTCACCTGCCGGAAGGCACCGAGATGGTGATGCCGGGCGACAACATCGCGATGGAAGTGCACCTGATCGTGCCGATCGCGATGGAAGAGAAGCTGCGCTTCGCCATCCGTGAAGGCGGCCGCACCGTCGGCGCTGGCGTCGTCGCCTCGATCATCGAGTAACAAAGCGAATAGGGAATGGCGGGTGGCGAATGGAGATCTCCATTCGCCGTTCGCTACTCGCCACTCACTACTCAAAGAAAGATACGGCAATGAACGGCCAGAATATCCGCATCCGTCTCAAGGCGTTCGACCATCGAATCCTCGATACGTCGACGCGCGAGATCGTCAACACGGCGAAACGGACGGGCGCGCAGGTTCGCGGACCCATTCCGCTGCCGACCCGCATCGAGAAGTTCACCGTGAACCGTTCGCCGCACGTCGACAAGAAGAGCCGCGAGCAGTTCGAGATGCGCACCCACAAGCGCCTGCTCGACATCGTCGATCCGACCCCGCAGACCGTCGATGCTCTCATGAAGCTCGATCTGGCGGCCGGCGTCGACGTCGAGATCAAGCTCTAAGTTTTTGGATTCACGTCCGCCTCATCGCGGACATAGAGAAGAACAGGAAGCACGCCGATGCGCTCCGGAGTGATCGCACAAAAGGTCGGGATGACGCGGGTCTTCACGGAGACCGGCGAACATATCCCCGTGACCGTGCTGAAGCTCGGCAATTGCCAGGTGGTCGGTCACCGCACCACCGAGAAGAACGGCTATGTCGCGCTGCAGCTCGGCAGCGGCAGCCGCAAGACGGTCTACATGCCGAAGGCCGAGCGCGGCCAGTTCGCGGTCGCCAAGGTCGAGCCGAAGCGCAAGGTCGCCGAGTTCCGCGTCAGCGAGGATTCGCTGATCCCGGTCGGCGCCGAGATCCTCGCCGACCATTTCGTCGTCGGCCAGTTCGTCGACGTCACCGGCACCACGGTCGGTAAGGGCTTCGCCGGCGGTATGAAGCGTTGGAACTTCGGCGGTCTGCGCGCCACGCACGGTGTGTCGATCTCGCACCGTTCGATCGGTTCGACCGGTGGCCGTCAGGACCCCGGCAAGACCTGGAAGAACAAGAAGATGCCCGGTCATATGGGCGTCGATCGCGTCACCACGCTGAACCTGCGGGTGGTGCAGACGGATGTCGAGCGCGGCCTGATCCTGGTTGAAGGCGCGGTGCCCGGCTCCAAGGGTGGCTGGATCTCGGTGCGCGACGCCGTGAAGAAGCCGCTGCCGAAGGAAGCGCCGAAGCCCGGCAAGTTCAAGGTCGCGGGTGAGCAGGCTGCCGAAGCGCCGGCCGTGCAGGAGGGCGCATAAATGGAACTGAAAGTCACCACGCTTGAGGGCAAGGACGCTGGCTCTGTCCAGCTGTCCGACGCCATCTTCGGTCTTGAGCCGCGCGTCGACATCATCCAGCGCTGTGTTCAGTGGCAGCTGAACAAGCGTCAGGCCGGCACGCACAAGGCCAAGGGCCGCGCCGAGATCTGGCGCACCGGCAAGAAGATGTACAAGCAGAAGGGTACCGGCGGCGCCCGTCACGGCTCGGCGCGCGTGCCGCAGTTCCGCGGCGGTGGTCGTGCCTTCGGTCCGGTCGTGCGCTCGCATGCGACCGACCTGCCGAAGAAGGTGCGCGCGCTGGCGCTGAAGCATGCGTTGTCGGCCAAGGCCAAGGACGGTGATCTGGTCGTGCTGGAGAACGCCACCCTCGAGGCGGCGAAGACCAAGGCGCTGATCGGCCACTTCTCGGGTCTCGGCCTGACCAACGCGCTGATCATCGACGGCGCCGAGCTGCACAACGGCTTCGCCGCTGCGGCCCGGAACATCCCGAACCTTGACGTGCTGCCGATCCAGGGCATCAACGTCTATGACATTCTCCGCCGCCAGAAGCTCGTTCTGACCAAGGCGGCGATCGATGCGCTGGAGGCGCGCTTCAAATGAAGACCATCGATCCGCGCCACTACGACATCATCCTCGCGCCGGTCGTGACCGAGAAAGCGACTTTCGCCTCCGAGCACAACAAGGTTCTGTTCAAGGTGGCCGCCAAGGCGACCAAGCCGCAGATCAAAGAGGCGATCGAGAAGCTGTTCGACGTCAAGGTCAAGAGCGTGAACACGCTCGTCCGCAAGGGCAAGACCAAGGTGTTCCGCGGCCATTTCGGTTCGCAATCGGACAGCAAGCGGGCGATCGTGACCCTCGAAGAGGGCCACCGGATCGACGTCACCACCGGACTGTAAGGCTCAGCTGCCATGGCATTGAAGACATTCAACCCCACGACGCCGGGCCAGCGCCAGCTGGTCATGGTCGATCGTTCGGCCCTGTACAAGGGCAAGCCGGTCAAGGCGCTGACCGAAGGCAAGCTGTCGAGCGGCGGTCGCAACAACACCGGCCGCATCACGGTTCGCTTCCTCGGCGGCGGTCACAAGCAGTCGTACCGCATGGTCGACTTCAAGCGCGACAAGGTCGACGTTCCCGCGACCGTCGAGCGCCTGGAGTATGATCCGAACCGCACCGCCTTCATCGCCCTGGTCAAGTATCAGGACGGCGAGCTCGCCTACATCCTGGCGCCGCAGCGCCTGGCGGTCGGCGACACCATCGTCGCCGGCAACTATGTCGACGTGAAGCCGGGCAATGTCATGCCGCTCGGCAACATGCCGGTCGGCACGATCGTGCACAATATCGAGGTGAAGATCGGGAAGGGCGGTCAGCTGGCGCGTTCGGCCGGCACCTACGCCCAGATCGTCGGTCGCGACCAGGACTACGTGATCGTCCGCCTGAACTCGGGCGAGCAGCGCCTGGTGCATGGCCGTTGCCGCGGCACCATCGGTGCGGTGTCGAACCCCGACCACATGAACACCTCGATCGGCAAGGCCGGCCGCAAGCGTTGGATGGGCCGTCGCCCGCACAACCGCGGTGTCGCGATGAACCCGATCGACCATCCGCACGGCGGCGGCGAAGGCCGTACCTCGGGCGGTCGTCACCCGGTCACTCCGTGGGGCAAGCCCACCAAGGGCAAGAAGACCCGCACCAACAAGTCGACCGACAAATTCATTCTCTTGAGCCGCCACAAGCGGAAGAAGTAAGGAACGACGGACATGGTTCGTTCAGTCTGGAAAGGCCCGTTCGTCGAGGCGTCGCTGCTCAAGAAGGCAGATGCGGCGCGCGCGTCCGGCCGTCACGACGTCATCAAGATCTGGAGCCGCCGCTCGACCATCCTGCCGCAGTTCGTCGGCCTGACGTTCGGCGTCTACAACGGCCAGAAGCACGTGCCGGTCGCGGTCAACGAGGAAATGGTTGGCCACAAGTTCGGCGAGTTCTCGCCGACCCGCACCTTCCACGGCCATTCGGGCGATAAGAAAGCCAAGAAGGCTTGAGGATTAAGCGATGAGCAAACCAAAGCGCGAACGGAGCCTCCCCGACAACGAGGCCAAGGCTGTGGCCCGGATGCTTCGGGTGAGCCCGCAGAAGCTGAACCTGGTGGCGCAGATGATCCGCGGCCGCAAGGCGTCGGCAGCCCTCGCCGACCTGCAGTTCTCGCGCAAGCGGATTGCGGTCGACGTGAAGAAGTGCCTGGAATCGGCGATCGCCAATGCCGAGAACAACCACGAGCTCGAGGTCGACGATCTCGTCGTCTCGCAGGCTTTCGTCGGCAAGGGAATCGTGATGAAGCGTTTCTCGCCGCGCGGTCGTGGCCGTTCGGGCCGGGTTTTCAAACCGTTTTCGCAGCTGACGATCATTGTTCGTCAGGTCGAGGCGAGCGCTTAAAGAGCGCTAGGAGAATACGATGGGTCAAAAGATCAATCCGATCGGTCTGCGTCTCGGCATCAACCGGACCTGGGATTCGCGCTGGTTCGCCGGCAAGGCCGAATACGGCAAGCTGCTGCATGAAGACGTCAAGATCCGCGAGATCCTGCACAAGGAGCTCAAGCAGGCGGCCGTCGCCCGCATCGTGATCGAGCGTCCGCACAAGAAGTGCCGCGTGACGATCCACTCGGCGCGTCCTGGCGTCGTGATCGGCAAGAAGGGCGCCGACATCGACAAGCTGCGCAAGCGGGTCGCTGACATCACCTCGTCGGACGTCGTCATCAACATCGTCGAGATCCGCAAGCCGGAGCTCGATGCCACGCTGGTCGCCGAATCGATCGCCCAGCAGCTCGAGCGCCGCGTCGCGTTCCGCCGCGCCATGAAGCGCGCTGTGCAGTCGGCGATGCGTCTGGGCGCCGAGGGCATCCGCATCAACTGCTCGGGTCGTCTGGGCGGCGCGGAAATCGCCCGCATGGAATGGTACCGCGAGGGCCGGGTGCCGCTGCACACGCTGCGCGCCGACATCGACTACGGTGTGGCCACTGCGTTCACCACCTTCGGCACTTGCGGCGTGAAGGTCTGGATCTTCAAGGGCGAGATCCTCGAGCACGATCCGATGGCACAGGACAAGCGGATGAACGAAGGCGGCGGCGAGAGCTCGCAGCCGCGCTCGCGCCGCGACGCGGCCTGATCGATCAGCCGCGACAAGACAGGTTTGAGGGCTCAAAGCCATGATGCAACCAAAGAAGACCAAGTTCCGAAAGGCGCATAAGGGCCGTATCCACGGCGTTGCGTCCTCGGGCGCGACGCTGGCCTTCGGCCAGTTCGGGCTGAAGGCGATGGAGCCGGATCGCGTCACCGCACGCCAGATCGAGGCTGCCCGTCGTGCCCTGACCCGTCACATGAAGCGCGCCGGCCGCGTCTGGATCCGCGTGTTCCCAGACCTTCCGGTGTCGAAGAAGCCGGCCGAAGTCCGCATGGGCTCCGGCAAGGGCTCGCCGGAATTGTGGGTGGCCCGCGTCAAGCCGGGCCGGGTGATGTTCGAGATCGACGGCGTGAGCAACCAGATCGCGCGCGAGGCGCTGCTGCTGGCGGCCGCCAAGCTGCCGATCAAGACGCGCTTCGTCGAACGCATTGCGGAGTAATGGTCATGGCCGAGATGAAGATTGCCGACATTCGCGCGATGAGCCCGGACCAGATGGACGATGCGATCGTCAATCTGAAGAAGGAGCGCTTCAACCTGCGCTTCCAGCGCGCCACCGGGCAGCTGGAGAACACCGCTCGCCTGCGTGAGGCGCGCCGCGACATCGCCCGTATCAAGACCATCGCCGCGCAGCAGCGCGCCAAGACGAAGTAAGAGGCTCGACATGCCGAAACGGACCCTCCAGGGCGTTGTCGTCAGCGACAAGCAGGCCAAGACCGTGGTCGTGCGCGTCGACCGGCGCTTCACCCACCCGATCTACAAGAAGACCATCCGCCGCTCGAAGAACTACCACGCCCACGACGAGAGCAACGAGTTCAAGCCGGGCGACATGGTGTGGATCGAGGAGAGCAAGCCGATCTCGAAGCTGAAGCGCTGGACCGTGGTCCGGGGCGAGCACAAGAAAACCGCCTGAGGCGCGGAACGCGGCCCTCCCAAGGGGCCGGTTTCGCTTTCGGGACCAAACAAGGCGCAGCTTTCCTGCGCAGCAGATGAAGAGGACGAGGTGCATCAATGATTCAGATGCAGACCAACCTCGACGTGGCCGATAATTCCGGCGCACGCCGTGTCATGTGTATCAAGGTGCTGGGCGGCTCGAAGCGCCGCTATGCCACCGTTGGCGACATCATCGTGGTGTCGATCAAGGAAGCCATTCCGCGTGGCAAGGTGAAGAAGGGCGACGTCATGAAGGCCGTCGTGGTGCGCGTCCGCAAGGACATCCGCCGCGCCGACGGCTCGGTGATCCGCTTCGACCGCAACGCGGCCGTTCTGATCAACAACCAGTCGGAGCCGGTCGGCACCCGTATCTTCGGGCCGGTGCCGCGCGAGCTGCGCGCCAAGAACCACATGAAGATCATTTCGCTGGCCCCGGAGGTGCTGTGATGGCTGCCAAGATCCGCAAGGGCGACAAGGTGATCGTCCTGACCGGTCGCGACAAGGGTCGCACCGGCGAGGTGTTCGAAGTGCGTCCCGATGCCGGGACCGCGCTGGTGCGCGGCATCAACCTGGTCAAGCGTCACCAGAAGCAGACGCAGAACCAGGAGGGCGGCATCATCACCAAGGAAGCGCCGATCCACCTGTCCAACGTCGCTTATGTCGGCAAGGACGGCAAGCCGACGCGCATCGGATTCAAAGTTCAGGCGGACGGCAAGAAGGTCCGCGTTGCCAAGAGCTCGGGAGTTGAGATCGATGGCTGAGACCGCTTACACCCCGCGCCTCCGCACGGAATATGATCGCAAGATCAAGAGCGCGCTGACCGAGAAGTTCGGCTATGCCAACGTCATGCAGGTGCCGCGGCTCGACAAGGTCGTGCTGAACATGGGCATCGGCGAGGCCGTCAACGACCGCAAGAAGGCGGAGACGGCGGCGGCCGATCTGTCGCTGATTGCCGGCCAGAAGGCGGTCGTGACCTATTCGCGCGTCGCCATCGCGACCTTCAAGCTGCGTGAGAACCAGCCGATCGGCTGCAAGGTCACGCTGCGCAAGGCCAAGATGTACGAGTTCATCGACCGCCTGATCAACGTCGCGCTGCCGCGCGTCCGCGACTTCCGCGGCCTGAACCCGAAGAGCTTCGACGGCCGCGGCAACTACTCGCTCGGCATCAAGGAGCACATCATTTTCCCCGAGATCGACTTCGACAAGGCCGGGGAGAGCTGGGGCATGGACATCACGGTGTGCACCACCGCGGCGACCGATGACGAGGCCCGTGCCCTTCTGACCGCATTCAATTTCCCGTTCCGGCAGTGAGCAGCTGACCAGCTTCTCAAACGCGGATACCCAGGAGCCAAGCATGGCAAAGAAGAGTTCAGTCGAGAAGAACAACCGGCGCAAGCGGATGGCGAAGAACGCCGCCCCGAAGCGCGCCCGGTTGAAGGCGATCATCGCCGACAAGACCAAGCCGATGGAGGAGCGCTTTGCCGCGACCCTGAAGCTGGCCGAAATGCCGCGCAACTCGTCGGCGACCCGCATCCGCAACCGGTGCGAGCTGACGGGCCGTCCGCGGTCGAACTACCGCAAGAACAAGCTGAGCCGCATCGCGCTGCGCGAGCTCGGATCCAAGGGCCTGGTTCCGGGCCTCGTGAAGTCGAGCTGGTAAGGAGGGTCGAACATGTCAACGCACGATCCCATCAGCGATCTGATCACCCGCATCCGCAACGCGCAGATGCGCTCGAAGTCGAAGGTCACGACCCCCGGCTCGAAGATGCGCGCCAGCGTGCTCGAGGTGCTGAAGTCGGAAGGCTACATCCGTGGCTATGCCACGCTGGAGCATCCGTCCGGCCGCAGCGAGATCGAGATCGAGCTGAAATATTTCGACGGCGAGCCCGTGATCCGCGAGATCGAGCGCGTCTCCAAGCCCGGCCGGCGCGTCTACACCTCGGTGAAGAACCTGCCGCGCGTGAACAACGGGCTCGGAATTTCTGTTTTGTCGACGCCGAAGGGAATCATGGCCGACCATAGCGCGCGTGACGCGAATGTCGGCGGTGAAGTTCTCTTCACGGTGTTCTAAGAAGGATTGAGCCATGTCACGTATTGGCAAGAAGCCTGTGACGGTGCCGTCCGGTGTGACCGCAACCGTCGACGGCCAGACCGTCAAGATGAAGGGGCCGAAGGGGCAGCTTCAGTTTATCGTCCATGACGACGTGGACGTGAAGTTCGAGAACGGCCAGGTCAGGGTTGCCCCGCGCAGCGAGACCAAGCGCGCCCGGTCGCTGTACGGCACCGCGCGCGCCCAGATCGCGAATCTGGTTGAAGGCGTCACCAAGGGCTTCGAGAAGAAGCTCGAGATCACCGGCGTCGGCTACCGCGCCGCGATGCAGGGCAAGAACCTGCAGCTCGCGCTCGGCTACAGCCACGACGTCGTCTACCAGATCCCGGAAGGCATCACGATCGCCGTGCCGAAGCCGACCGAGATCACCGTCACGGGCATCGACCCGCAGCGCGTCGGCCAGGTGGCCGCCGAGATCCGCGCCTACCGGCCGCCGGAGCCCTATAAGGGCAAGGGTGTGAAGTACGCGGGTGAATTCATCTTCCGCAAGGAAGGCAAGAAGAAGTAACGGAGCCGGACATGTCGAGAGCCAAGGTTACGAATGCCCGGCGCAAGCAGCGCGTGAGGCTGTCGCTGCGCCGCTCCGCCGGCGGCCGTCCGCGTCTGTCGGTGTTCCGCTCGTCGAAGCACATCTACGCTCAGGTCATCGACGATCAGAAGGGCGAGACGCTCGCCTCTGCATCGTCGATGGAGAAGGAGATGCGCTCGTCCGGCAACACCGGCGCCGATATCGATGCGGCCAAGGCGGTGGGCAAGCTGCTCGCCGAGCGCGCGGTGAAGGCGGGGATCAAGGAAGTCGTGTTCGATCGCGGCGGCTATCTCTATCACGGTCGCGTCAAGGCTCTGGCCGACGCGGCGCGCGAGAGCGGGCTGAGCTTCTAACATCATTGGATTTGGGCGTCAGAGCCCCTCAGAAGATTGGATAGCACCATGGCAGGTGAACGGGAACGAGGCGGTCGCGATCGCAAGGAGCGTGAGGAGCGCGACAGCGAGTTCGTCGACAAGCTCGTCCACATCAACCGAGTCGCGAAGGTCGTGAAGGGCGGTAAGCGCTTCGGCTTTGCGGCGCTCGTCGTGATCGGCGATCAGAAGGGCCGGGTCGGCTTCGGCCACGGCAAGGCGCGCGAGGTTCCGGAGGCGATCCGCAAGGCGACCGACTCCGCCAAGCGTAACCTGACCCGCGTCGCGCTGCGCGAGGGCCGGACCCTGCACCACGACATTTTCGGTCGTCACGGTGCGGGCCGCGTCTATCTGCGTGCAGCGCCAGCCGGTACCGGCATCATCGCCGGCGGCCCGATGCGTGCCGTGTTCGAGACGCTGGGCATCCAGGACGTGGTGGCGAAGTCGATCGGGTCGTCCAACCCGTACAACATGGTGCGCGCGACCTTCAACGCGCTGAAGCACCAGGACAGCCCGCGCTCGGTCGCCGCGCGCCGCAACATCAAGGTGTCGACCCTGCAGGCCCGCCGCGTCGGTGGCGATGCCGAAGCAGCTGCCGACTAACGAACGCGCGCCGCCTCTGGCTGGCGCATCTCGGAGTGAGGACAATGGCTGACGCCAAGACGATCAAGATCGAGCAGATCGGCAGCCCGATCCGCCGGCATCACTCGCAGCGCGAGACGCTGATCGGGTTGAAGCTCAACAAGATCGGCCGCGTGACCGAACTGCCTGATACGCCGGCGGTCCGCGGCATGATCACCAAGGTTCATCATCTCGTCCGCATCGTCGACGAGAAGTAAGGAGAAGGGCGATGAAGCTCAGCGATATCGCCGACAATGCCGGTGCGCGCAAGAAGCGCATGCGCGTCGGCCGTGGCATCGGCTCCGGCAAGGGCAAGACCTCCGGCCGTGGCGGCAAGGGCCAGACCGCACGTTCCGGCGTGCGCATCAAGGGCTTCGAGGGCGGCCAGATGCCGATGCATCGCCGTCTGCCGAAGCGCGGCTTCAACAACATCTTCGCGCTCGATTTCGTCGAGATCAATCTCGACCGGATCCAGCAGGCGATCGATGCCAAGAAGCTGGATGCCGGCAGCGTGATCAACGCCGAGGCGCTGGTGAAGTCGGGCGCGCTGCGTCGCGCCAAGGACGGCGTGCGTCTGCTCGGCCGCGGCGAGATCACCGCGAAGGTCAACATTGAGGTGCATGGCGCTTCGAAGTCGGCGATTGCGGCGGTCGAGAAGGCCGGCGGCACCGTCAAGCTCCTGGCGCCAGCCAAGGACGAAGGCGAAGCGGCGTAACTTCTGCGTCATCGCCCCGCCGCAGGCGTCAGCTTGGCGGGGGAGGGCGATGGACAGAATGCGTCGGCGCACCAGATAATATCCGAACGTCTGCCCAAGCCCCGCGAGCCCTCGCGGGGCTGATGTGGTCAAAAGGGCGGCGGGAGAAAGTCAGATATGGCCTCAGCAGCGGAACAACTGGCGGCAAACCTCAATTTCGGCGCGTTTGCGAAGGCCGATGAGCTCAAGAAGCGCATCTGGTTCACCCTCGGCGCGCTGCTGGTCTACCGCCTCGGTACCTACATCCCGCTGCCCGGCATCGATCCGAACATCTGGGATTCGGTGTTCCGCACCCAGGCCGGCGGCATTCTCGGCATGTTCAACATGTTCGCCGGCGGCGGCATCCACCGCATGGCGATCTTCGCGCTGAACATCATGCCGTACATCTCGGCATCGATCATCATCCAGCTCCTGACCACGGTCTCGCCGCAGCTCGAAGCCCTCAAGAAAGAGGGCGAGGCGGGCCGCAAGATGCTGAACCAGTACACCCGCTATCTCACGGTGATTCTGGCCGCCGTCCAGTCCTACGGCATTGCGGTGGGGCTCGAAGGCGCCGGCAATGTGGTCGCCGATCCCGGCCTGTTCTTCCGCCTGTCCACCGCGATCACGCTGACCGGCGGCACCATGTTCCTGATGTGGCTGGGTGAGCAGATCACCTCGCGCGGCATCGGCAACGGCATCTCGCTGATCATCCTGTCCGGCATCGTGGCGGAGCTGCCCTCGGCGCTCGCCAACATGCTCGAGCTGGGACGTCAGGGCGCGCTGTCGACCGGCTTGATCCTGATCGTCATCGTGATGGCGGTTGCCGTGATCGCCTTCATCGTGTTCATGGAGCGCGCCCAGCGCCGGCTCCTGATCCAGTATCCGAAGCGCCAGGTCGGCAACAAGATGTTCGAGGGCCAGTCCTCGCATCTGCCGCTGAAGCTGAACACCTCGGGCGTGATCCCGCCGATCTTCGCCTCGTCGCTGCTGCTGCTGCCGACCACCGTCGCCAATTTCAACGCCGGCAAGGGCCCGGAATGGTTCCAGTGGATCACCACCCAGCTCGGCCACGGCCGGCCGCTGTTCCTGGTGCTGTATCTGGCGCTGATCCTGTTCTTCGCCTTCTTCTACACTGCCATCGTGTTCAACCCGACCGAGACGGCGGACAATCTGAAGAAGCATGGCGGCTTCATCCCCGGGATCCGGCCGGGTGAGCGCACCGCGGAATATATCGATTACGTGCTGTCCCGGATCACCGTGCTCGGCGCCATCTATCTGGCGATCGTGTGTCTGATCCCGGAAATTCTGATTTCCTACGCTTCCGTCCCGTTCTACTTTGGTGGCACTTCGCTTCTGATCGTGGTCAGCGTTACGATGGATACCGTGGCGCAGGTTCAGGGTTATCTGCTCGCCCATCAGTATGAAGGGTTGATCAGGAAGTCGAAATTGCGGGGGCGCCGCCGCGGCTAGCGGCGGATCGCGGCCCGGGAGCCAAAAGCCAAGAACAAGGTGCGCGGGAGGATCGCTCACCGTGTGCCGGGGGGCGGACATTCAATGAGACTCATTCTTCTGGGACCGCCCGGCTCGGGCAAGGGAACGCAGGCGCAGCGCCTGGTGCAGCAATATGGCATCGTGCAGCTGTCGACCGGCGACATGCTGCGCGCAGCCGTGGCGGCGCAGACCCCGATCGGGCTGAAGGCCAAGGACATCATGGCCGCCGGCGGTCTGGTGCCGGACGAGGTCGTGGTCGGCATTATCGCCGACCGGATCGAGCAGCCCGACGCCGCCAACGGCTTCATCCTCGACGGCTTCCCGCGCACGGTTCCGCAGGCCGAGGCGCTGGATGCGCTGTTGAAGCAGAAGCAGATGACGCTGGACGCGGTCATCGAGCTCAAGGTCAATGAGGGTGTGCTGCTCGAGCGGGTCGAGCGCCGGGCGGCCGAGACCCGCGCGCGGGGCGAGCCGGTGCGGGCCGACGATACGCCGGAGGTCCTGACCAAGCGGCTGGCCAGTTATCGCGACCAGACCGAGCCCCTGATCCACTATTATTCCGACCACCGGATGCTCGCGACGGTCGACGGCATGATGCCGATCGAGCAGGTGACCGCGGAGATCGGCCGGATCCTGGCCGCGGTCGGGAAGGGCGGTACGAGTCGGGCGGCCAAGAATGCCAGCCCCGCCAAGCGCAGTGCCAAGCTCCCCACGAAGGCCGCCAAGACATCGGCCAAGACAGCCACGAAATCGGCAGCCGCGGCCAAAAAGGCCGGCAAAACCGCCAAAAAGGCCGCCAAGACCGTGAAAAAGGCCGCCAAGAAAGCGCCGGCCAAGGCTCCCAAAAAGGTGGCCAGAGCTCCTGCCAAGGCACGCAAGCCCGCCGCCAAGGCTAGCAAATCCGCAGCCAAGGCCACCAAGGGGACCCGGAAAACCTCGGCGAAAGCCGCAAAAAAGCGCGCAACGAGGTGACCGAATCTTCTAGGAGCGGTTGACGACCGCCGTGTGAATCCATTAATAAGCCCGCATCCAAGTCGGATAGTTTTCGAAAGATGCCGGGCCCCACGAATCGAGGGGTGGGCGTCTTGTTCGCGTTTGCGGACACCTGCCCGAGATAGCGAGAATGAAGGCCGGTCCGTCCTGGGATCGGCGACAGGAGAGAAGTCCGTGGCCCGTATTGCCGGTGTCAATATCCCGACCAACAAGCGCGTCCTGATCGCGCTCCAGTACATCCATGGCATTGGCCCGAAGATCGCGAGCGAGATCATTGAAAAGGTCAAGATCGCCGAGGATCGCCGTGTCAACCAGCTGAGCGACCAGGAAGTCCTGCAGATCCGCGAAATCATCGACCGCGACTACGTCGTCGAGGGCGACCTGCGGCGCGAGACCGGCATCAACATCAAGCGGCTGATGGACCTCGGCTGCTACCGCGGCCTGCGTCATCGCCGTGGCCTGCCGGTTCGCGGTCAGCGCACGCATACCAATGCGCGCACGCGCAAGGGTCCTGCCAAGGCGATCGCCGGCAAGAAGAAGTAATCTGGTGAATTGCGAGTAGCGGGTGGCGAGTAGGGGCGATCCCTATTCGCTACTCGCTATTCACCATTCGCATCTTCGGTGTAGCCGCTGGCACTACGGCGGCGTTGAGATCTCAAGAAAGGTACCTATATGGCCAAGGAAGCCACACGTGTCCGCCGTCGTGAGCGCAAGAACATCGCCTCCGGCGTCGCCCATGTGAACTCGTCGTTCAACAACACCACCATCACCATCACCGATGCGCAGGGCAACACCATCGCCTGGTCGTCGGCTGGCACGATGGGCTTCAAGGGATCGCGCAAGTCGACCCCATACGCGGCACAGGTCGCGGCGGAGGACGTGTCCAAGAAGGCCCAGGAGCACGGCATGCGCACCCTCGAGGTCGAGGTCGCCGGTCCGGGCTCCGGACGTGAATCGGCGCTGCGCGCGCTGCAGGCCGCGGGCTTCACCGTCACCTCGATCCGCGACGTGACGACGATCCCGCACAATGGTTGCCGTCCGCGGAAGCGTCGTCGCGTTTGATCTGAAGGAGGCGGGCAGCATGTCCGCCTCGTCTTGCTTTTGAACCATTTCGATTGCCGCGATCCGATGCGCGGTTCTCCAACGCCAGTCAGTCGCAGCCGACGGACTGGCCCATGGGTGAAACAGTGACGATCCAGAAGAATTGGCAAGAATTGATTCGGCCGAACAAGCTCCAGGTCACGCCGGGCTCCGACGCGACCCGTTTCGCCACCGTGGTTGCCGAGCCGCTGGAGCGCGGTTTCGGCCAGACGCTGGGCAATGCGCTCCGCCGCATCCTGCTATCGTCGCTGCAGGGCGCCGCGGTGCAGTCGGTGCACATCGATGGCGTGCTGCACGAGTTCTCCTCGATAGCGGGCGTCCGTGAGGACGTCACCGACATCGTGCTGAACATCAAGGATATCTCGATCAAGATGCAGGGCGAAGGCCCGAAGCGGATGGTCGTGAAGAAGCAGGGTCCGGGCGCCGTCACCGCCGGCGATATCCAGACCGTCGGCGACATCGTCGTGCTCAATCCCGACCTGCAGCTCTGCACCCTGGACGAGGGCGCCGAGATCCGCATGGAGTTCACGGTCGCGACCGGCAAGGGCTACGTGCCGGCCGAGCGCAACCGTCCTGAGGACGCGCCGATCGGCCTGATCCCGATCGACAGCCTGTTCTCGCCGGTCCGCAAGGTCTCCTACAAGGTCGAGAACACCCGCGAGGGCCAGATCCTCGACTACGACAAGCTGACCATGACGATCGAGACCAACGGCGCGATCTCGCCGGAGGACGCGGTGGCCTACGCCGCCCGCATCCTGCAGGATCAGCTCAACGTCTTCGTCAACTTCGAAGAGCCGCGCAAGGAAGTCGCCCAGGAGATCATTCCGGATCTCGCCTTCAACCCGGCCTTCCTCAAGAAGGTGGACGAACTCGAGCTGTCGGTGCGTTCGGCGAACTGCCTGAAGAACGACAACATCGTCTATATCGGCGACCTCGTGCAGAAGTCGGAAGCGGAGATGCTGCGCACCCCGAACTTCGGCCGCAAGTCGCTGAACGAGATCAAGGAAGTGCTGGCTCAGATGGGTCTGCATCTCGGCATGGAAGTGCCTGGCTGGCCGCCGGAGAATATCGACGAACTGGCCAAGCGCTTCGAGGATCACTACTGAGCGAATGGCGGGTAGGGAGTGGCGAATAGGGAAGAAACACTCCTCGCCATTCGCTATTCGCCACTCGCTATTCTACCGGGCGAACGCAGGCAGCCCACCTGAGCAACATGTCCGACGAACCGTCGCGGCAGATTGAAATGAAGGACTAAGACAATGCGTCACGGCAAGGTTCATCGGAAGCTCAACCGCACTGCCGAGCATCGCAAGGCGATGTTCGCCAACATGTGCGCCGCGCTGATCAAGCACGAGCAGATCGTCACCACGCTGCCGAAGGCCAAGGAACTCCGGCCGATCGTCGAGAAGCTGGTCACGCTCGGCAAGAAGGGCGGTCTGGCGCTGCGCCGTCAGGCGATCGCCGAAATGCGCGACGTCGACCAGGTCAAGAAGCTGTTCGACGTGCTGGCGCCTCGCTACAAGGACCGCAATGGCGGCTACACCCGCATCATCAAGGCCGGCTTCCGCTACGGCGACAACGCGGCGATGGCCGTGATCGAGTTCGTCGATCGCGACGTCGATGCCAAGGGCCAGGATTCCGGCCCGGTGCAGGAAACCTCGGAAGCCGCGTAAGCAGGCATCCGAGATAGGGTTACAGAGCGGCGCCTTCGGGCGCCGTTTTTCGTTTTGGACGCCGTTTTCGTTTCATGGTCCCGTCGCCCGGACAGTATCGTGCTCAGACCAACAGGAGAGATCATGATGCGGGCTCGTGCAAACGCGCCATGATCCAGGCGTGCGCACTCACCCCGCGCGGATGGTGCGGACGAAATCGTCGAGCTCCTGGCGCAGGCGATCATTGCCATCGGTCAGCAGCCGGGCCGCATTGAGGACCTGGGACGAGGCCACGCCGGTGATGGAGGCGCCGTTCGTCACCTCGCCGATGCTGTGCGCGACCTGGGCGGTGCGCTCGGACGCGCTTTGGATGTTGCGGGCGATGTCACGCGTGGCGTGGCCCTGGCCTTCGATGGCGGTTGCGACGCCCGAGGCGATATCCGAGATGCGGCCGATGATGGCGACGATCGCGCCAATCGCACCGACCGATTCCCGCGTCGCGGTCTGGATGCCGGCGATCTGCTCTCGGATGTCCTCGGTGGCGTCGGCGGTCTGCTTGGCGAGCGTCTTGACCTCCTGGGCGACGACGGCGAAGCCGGCGCCGGATTCGCCGGCCCGTGCCGCCTCGATCGTCGCATTCAGCGCCAGCAAATTGGTCTGCTGCGCGATCGTGGCGATCAGTTGGATGACGCTGCCGATGCGGTCGGCCGCGGCTGCCAGCAGCGCCATCCGTTCGTCGGTCTGCCTGGCCTGATCGACGGCGTCGCGGGCGATCCCTGCTGAGATGTCGACCTGCCGTCCGATCTCCGCAGCCGATGCCATCATCTCGTCGGTCGCGGCCGCGACCCGCTGCACATTCAGCGAGGCTTCCTGGGAGGCTGCGGCCACTGCCGCCGACAGCGCTTGGGTATGGTGGGCGGTCTCGGTCAGGCCATGCGCCGACTGGGTGAGCTCCTGCGAGGCCGACGACACCGACATGATGACGTGGCCGGCCGTGGCCTCGAACGACTCGGCGAGCCGCGCCAGCTCTGCACGATGGCGCTCGGCGGCGCGGCGATCCTCCTCGCGGCGGCTTTCGAGCTCGGTCTCGGCACGCCGCCTGGCGGTGAGCTTGAAGGCTTCGACGGCCTGCGCCATCTCGCCGATCTCATCATTGCGCCCCAGGCCGGGGAGCACGACGTCGAACCTGCCGGCCGACAGCTCGTGCATGGCGGCGCTCATGCCCCGGATCAGCCGCGCCACGCGGCGTCCGAACAGCACCGCGGCGAGTGCCAGCGCGATCGCGGTCGCTCCGGTGATCCAGCTCAGCATCCGCCGCACCTCGGCCGCCCTGCGTTCAGCGGCCTCGCCGCGCAACTGGGCGGCGGCGGCCGCCTGGACCAGAGCAGGGTGGATGCGATCGAAGATCTGTTCGAGGTCCTCGACCTGCTCGTCCAGCGCCTGACGCGACACCGCGACCCCTGCAAACGCCTGCTTGTAGGCGCGTGCCAGCGACAGGAGCTCCGATCGGGTCGGAGCTGCGAGCGCCGCGCCGGCCAACACCGTCTCGAATCTGCTCTCGGTCTCGTCGAACCGATCGCCGATCCTCTCCTCGCCGCGCAGCATGAACTCGTGCTCCAGCCGGCGCATGGCCTGCATCAGCAGCGTGAGCCCGGGCTCGCCGGCCGCCGTGACCGCACTCTCGAAGCCGCGGGCGGCATCCCGCAATCTGCCCTGCAGCCCGTCGCCCTCGCGCAGGCCGAGCACGCGCTGCGCGCCGACGATATTCTGGAACCGTGTGGCATAGAGATTGATGCCGGTGCGCAGCGACCCGACCTGCCTGATCGGATCGTTATCCGCCGCGGTCACGGCATAGGCTTCGACGGCGTCGAGCACCTGCAGCTCCTGCGCGACGCGATCGGCGTGCTGGGTGATGAGGCGTTCGTCGTGGCTGTGCAGGAAGCGGGTCGCGAGCCATTGCGTCTCGAGGAAGCCTTGCGAGAGCACGGCAATGTCCATGCGGAACCGCATGCCCTCATCGGAGATGTGCTGGACCCGCGCGGCATGATCGAGCCCGCCAAGGCAGAGTGTGCCGACCACGACCACGCCGGCCGTGCCGAAGGTTGCGATCTGAGTGGCAAGGCGTGGACGCAGCCGCCGCGAAAGCAAGGCGCGGAGGGCGGTCATGGGCGCAAACATCGATTACTGCGTTCCTGTCAGGTCGGTCGAGGCGAGCGGGGGCATCGCACGCAAGGCTGCGTGCATGGGCGCCTCTCCACCAGCGTGACTACGTAATTACCTCTTTCGTCTTGAACCTTTCGTGACAGATCGACCGCCGGAATACGCAAATTTTTCAAATTAATCAGTCGGATAGGTGATTATCTGCGCTCTACATCTCAGGGGTTGTGCAACGCGGCGATGACTGGCCCGCGGGCGACCCAGCGGGTCATCACGGTCACGCCTGAGTGATGGCGGCTTGCCGCAGCCGCGTGCGTTGCCGAGCTGTCCAGGATCTCACGAAGGAGCTTTCGCATGCACATCGACCTTTCCGGCAAGACTGCTCTCGTCACCGGATCGATCGCCGGCATCGGCTTTGCCATCGCCAAGGGATTGGCCGCCTCGGGTGCCGAGGTCGTGCTCAACGGTCGCGCTCAGGACCGCGTCGACGCCGCTCTCATCCGTCTGCAGCAGGCAGTTCCCGCAGCCAGGCTGCACGGTATCGCCGGCGATGTCGCTCAGATCGACGGCGGTAACGCCGTGGTCAGAGCGCTTCCCGAGGTCGACATTCTCGTCAACAATGCCGGCATCTTCGAGCCGAAGGACTTTTTCGAGATCGGCGACGAGGATTGGGACCGTTTCTTCGAGATCAATGTCATGTCCGGCGTGCGCATGTCGCGCGCCTATCTGCAGGGCATGCTGAAGCGCAATTGGGGACGCATCATCTTCATCTCTTCGGAATCGGCGCTCAACATCCCGACCGAGATGATCCACTACGGCATGACCAAGACGGCTCAGCTTGCGATTTCGCGCGGCCTCGCGAAGCTGACGCGCGGCACCGGAGTCACCGTCAATGCGGTGTTGCCGGGGCCGACGCTGTCGGAAGGCGTCGAGACCTTCGTCAAGGATCTGGCGCGCCAGAACCGCCAGTCGGAGCAGGAGGCCGCGTCGTCCTTCGTCAAGCAGCACCGGCCGGGCTCGCTGCTGCAGCGCTTTGCTGCAGTCGACGAGGTCGCCAACATGGTCGTCTACGTCGCCTCTCCGCAGGCCTCCGCCACCAACGGAGCCGCGCTGCGCGTCGAGGGCGGGATCATCGACACCATCGCCTGAGGCCGGGCCATGGCCGCTTACGTCATCTCCGAGGTCGAGGTGCGCGACCTCGATTCCATGGAGCGCTACCGCAACTGTGCGGCGCGCTCGATCGCGCTCTATGGCGGGCGCTACCTGGTGCGCGGCGGGCCGGCCGAAACGGTCGAGGGCGGCCCGCCGGCCAAGACCCTGATCATCGTCGAGTTCCCGTCGATGGCCCGGCTGCGCGAATGGTATGCATCGGCCGAATATGCCGTAGCCTTGAACGAGCGCTGGAACGCGCTGGACCGCCGGTTGATTTTCGTCGAGGGTGCTGCACCTGCGTAAAGACCGGACTGGCGCCCCGATGCTGACAATCACACCCCGCCGCAAGCGTTGGCTGAAGCTGACCTCGGCGAGGTGGCAGCGGCGGGTCCTGTTCGTTGCAGGCGGGCTGGTCGTGGGCGCGGCGGCGGTGGCGCTGGCGGTGCTCGCCGATCAGGCCCAGCTTGCCTTTAATTGGCTGTTGTCGAGGTCGCGCTACGCGTCGCTGATCGTCACGCCCGCCGGCTTCGCGCTGTCGGTCTATCTGACCCAGCGCTACTTTCCCAACGCGCAAGGGAGCGGCATCCCGCAGGCGATCGCCGCGCGGCACCTGACGGATCCGCGGTCGCGGAGTCCGCTGGTCTCGATCCGCATCGCCATCGGCAAGATCGTGCTGACCTTGCTCGGCCTGTTGTGCGGCGGCTCGGTCGGCCGCGAAGGGCCGACGGTGCAGATCGGCGCCTCGATCATGTTTGCGCTGGGCCGGCTGTCGCCACGACGCCAGCCCGGATTGATCCTGGCCGGCGCCGCAGCTGGCGTCGCCGCCGCCTTCAACACGCCGCTTGCCGGCATCGTGTTCGGCATCGAGGAGATGAGTCGCACCTACGAGACGCGCACCTCCAGCCTCGTCATCGCCACCGTGATCGCTGCCGGTCTGACCTCGCTCGCGCTGATGGGCAACTACGCCTATTTCGGCACGACTCCGATTGCGCTCGGCAAGGGCATCGATTGGCTCGCAGTGCCGCTTTGCGGCATCATCGGCGGCGCCGCTGGCGGCCTGTTCAGCCGGATCCTGATCGCGATGGCCCGCGGGCTGCCAGGCGCCGTCGGTGGCGCCATCAGGCGGCAGCCGCTGCTGTTCGCGCTGGCCTGCGGATTTGCGGTTGCGCTGTGCGGCCTCGCCTCGGGCGACACGATCTACGGGACCGGCTATGCGCAGGTGAAGGCGGCGCTGGAGACCGGCACGCCACTGCCGCAGAATTTCAGCGTGCTCAAGTTCCTCGCCACCACCTTCGCCGCGATCAGCGGCATGCCCGGCGGCATTTTCGCGCCGTCGCTCGCTGTCGGGGCCGGCATCGGCGCCAATATCGCAAGCCTGTTTCATGAGACGCCATTGGCGCCGATTATGCTGCTCGGCATGGTCGCGTATTTCGCGGGCGTGGTGCAGGCGCCGATCACCGCCTTCGTCATCGTGACGGAGATGACCGACAATCACGCGATGGTGGTGCCGCTGATGATGGCCTCGCTGATCGCCTATGGGACCTCGAAGCTGGTCTGCGAGGAGGGTCTCTACCACGCGCTCGCCAAGGGCTTCGTGGCCAGAGCCGAAGCCAACAAGGCGAGCACGCGCGAGCCGCCGCCGGTGGCCGCTGCCGGCTGACCTTCATCAGCTCGCGGCAGCGTGCCCACTATGCGCCGGTACGCGCACGGCACGGGGTGGGCACGGCGCACCGCGATCCCGGACGTGGAGAGACTGCGGCTGCGCGTTTGTCCACCTGTGAGAGACGGCTATCAGCCCCACCCCTCGAGCACGATCTTGCCGCGGGATGTGTTGCTCTCGATCAAGGCATGCGCGCGCTTGAGGTTGGCCGCGTTGATGGAGCCGTAGTGATCGCCGAGCGTGGTGCGGACGACGCCCTTGTCGATCAGGTCGGCGACATCGTTGAGCAGATTGTGCTGGGCGATGATATCAGGCGTCGTGAACATCGAGCGCGTGAACATCGATTCCCAATGGATCGATATCGCCTTGCCCTTGAAGGCGGCGATCGAGAACTCGGCGGGATCGTCGATCAGGCCGAACTTGCTTTGCGGCGCCATGACCTCGACGATGGCCTTGTAGTGCTGGTCGCTGTGGGTCAGGCTGGCGACGAGGCCGACCGGCGGCAGCTTCAGCGCCTCGATCTGCTCCTTGATCGGCTTGCCGTGATCGACGACGGCATGGGCGCCGAGCGACAGGCACCAGTCGCGCGATTCCGGCCGCGTCGCGGTGGCGAGCACCGTGAGCCCGGTGAGGCGGCGCGCCAGCTGGATCAGGATCGAGCCGACGCCGCCAGCCGCGCCTGTGATCAGCAGGGTGCGATCGTCGAGGCTCTTGCCGGGCACGGCGCCGAGCCGGTCGAACAGCAGCTCCCAGGCGGTGATCGAGGTCAGCGGCAAAGCGGCGGCTTCGGCGAAGGACAGGGTCTTCGGCTTGCGGCCGACGATGCGCTCATCGACGAGGTGGAATTCGGCATTGGTGCCCTGGCGCAGGATCGAGCCGGCATAGAACACCTCGTCGCCGGCCTTGAACAGCGTCACCTCGGGGCCGACCGCCTCGACCACGCCGGCGGCGTCATAGCCGAGGATCTTGGTTTCGCCCGCCGGCGGCGCGGCGCGCTTGCGCACCTTGGTGTCGACCGGATTGACCGACACCGCCTTCACCGCGACCCGGATGTCGCGCCCGGTGGGCTCGGGTTTGGCGGTTTCGAAATCGAACAGCGCGCGCTCCTCCGTGATGGGCAGCGACTGCTGGTAACCGACGGCCTTCATGACAACCTCCTGGCTGGAATTTCCGAATAGGGCCTACTTGTCCTGCTGGCGTCATGTTCGCAAGTACTGTAAAAACAGGGAACTAGTCCCCGTTTGGATACTATTGGACCGAAAGCCGATGAAACGGAAGAATTTCGCCCGCCGCCCGGGCTGCGCGGTCGAAGCCACGCTCGACCTGATCGACGGCAAGTGGAAGGGCGTGATCCTCTACCACCTGCAGGGCGGCAGCCAGCGCTTCGGCGAGCTGCGCCGGCTGATGCCCGGCATCACCCAGCGCATGCTGACCAAGCAGCTGCGCGCGCTGGAGGAGGATGGGCTGGTGGTGCGCAAGGTCTATGCCGAGGTGCCGCCGCGGGTGGATTACAGCCTGTCGGAGATCGGCGAGAGCCTGCGGCCGGTGATCGAGGTCCTGCGCAGCTGGGGCGAGCGCCACCACGAACGGCTGTCCTGCGGCCCCGTTGCAGACACCATCAAAACGCCGCATCAGGCCGCCTGAGCTTGGCCCGACCTGCCGTTCCGCCTATATGCATGGCGTCATTTTCCAGGATTGTTCGCATGACGTTGATTCGCTCCACCGTGGTTCTGCTGCTGTCGCTGCTGGCCGCCACTCCGCTCGCGGCGCAGGAGCGGCGCGTACCGCAATCCCCGGCCGAGCTGCGGCTGTCCTATGCGCCGATCGTGCAGCGCGTGCAGCCGGCGGTCGTCAACGTCTACGCCGCCAAGGTGGTGCAGAACCGCAATCCGTTCCTCGACGATCCGATCTTCCGCCGCTTCTTCGGCCTGCAGGGCGGGCCGCAGGAGCAGATGCAGCGCTCGCTCGGCTCGGGCGTGATGGTCGATGCGTCGGGCCTGGTGGTCACCAACGTGCACGTCATCGAGGGCGCCGACGAGGTGAAGGTGTCGCTGTCGGACAAGCGCGAGTTCGAGGCCGAGATCGTGCTGAAGGACAGCCGTACCGATCTTGCCGTGCTCAGGCTCAAAGGCACGCGCGAGACCTTTCCGACGCTCGACCTCGCCAATTCCGATGACCTCCTGGTCGGCGACGTCGTGCTCGCAATCGGCAATCCGTTCGGCGTCGGCCAGACCGTCACGCATGGCATCGTCTCGGCGCTGGCGCGCACCCAGGTCGGCATCACCGACTATCAATTCTTCATCCAGACCGATGCCGCGATCAATCCCGGCAATTCCGGTGGCGCGCTGGTCGACATGACCGGCCGTCTGGTCGGTATCAACACGGCGATCTATTCCAAGTCCGGCGGTTCGCAGGGAATCGGCTTCGCGATTCCCGCCAACATGGTGCGCGTCGTCGTGGCCTCGGCCAAGAGTGGCGGCAAGGCGGTGAAGCGTCCGTGGCTCGGCGCGCGGCTGCAGGCGGTGACGCCGGAGATCGCCGAGAGCCTGGGTCTGCGCTCACCCACCGGCGCGCTGGTCGCCTCCGTCGTTCCGAACAGCCCGGCGGCGAAAGCGGGCATCAAATCGTCGGACCTGATCGTGTCGATCGACGGCCAGACCGTCGATGATCCGAACGCCTTCGACTATCGCTTCGCGACCCGTCCGCTCGGCGGCAACGCGCAGATCGAGGTGCAGCGGAGTGGCAAGCCGGTGAAGGTCGCGGTGGCGCTGGAGACGGCGCCTGACACCGGGCGCAACGAGATGGTCATCAACGGCCGCTCGCCGTTCCAGGGCGCCAAGGTGGCCAACATCTCGCCCGCGGTGGCCGATGAGCTGCATCTCGACGCCGACACCGAAGGCGTCGTCGTGCTCGAGCCGGGCGACGGCACCACGGCGGCCAATGTCGGCTTCCAGAAGGGCGACGTGATCATGGCCGTCAACAACCAGAAGATTGCCAAGACCGCCGATCTCGACAAGGCCTCGCGCGAGTCTGCGCGCATCTGGCGTATCACCGTGCTGCGCGGTGGCCAGCAGATCAACGTCACGCTCGGCGGATGAGTCCGAAGCGTCCCCAGCCGGGAGGCCCGAGCCTCTTCGCCGCGGCGGGGATGGAGCACGATGCGCCGCGGCCACTGCCGGAGCGGTTGCGCCCGCATAAGCTGTCCGACGTCGTCGGCCAGGATCACATCCTCGGCCCCGACGGCGCGCTGACGCGCATGCTGGAGACGCGCACGCTGGGCTCGCTGATCTTCTGGGGCCCGCCGGGCACCGGCAAGACCACCGTGGCGCGACTGCTGGCTGACGCCACCGAGCTGCATTTCGAGCAGATCTCGGCGGTGTTTTCCGGCGTCGCCGATTTGAAGAAGGTGTTCGACGCCGCGCGCGCCCGGCGCGAGACCGGGCAGGGCACGCTGCTGTTCGTCGACGAGGTGCATCGCTTCAACCGCGCGCAACAGGATTCCTTCCTCCCGGTGATGGAGGACGGCACGGTCGTGCTGGTCGGCGCGACGACGGAAAATCCCTCGTTCGAGCTCAACGCCGCTTTGCTGTCGCGCTCGCGCGTGCTGGTGTTCCACTCGCTGGATGCGGCTGCGATCGAGCGGCTCTACAGCAACGCCGAAGCCGTCGAAGGCCGCAAGCTGCCGCTCGATGACGAGGCGCGCGCGGTGCTGATCCGCATGGCCGATGGCGACGGCCGCGCCGCGCTGACGCTGGCGGAAGAAGTCTGGCGCTCGGCGCGCAAGGACGAGATCTTCAACGCCGTGCAATTGCAGGAGATCCTGCAGCGCCGCGCGCCGATCTACGACAAATCGGCCGACGGCCACTACAATCTCATCTCGGCGATGCACAAATCGGTACGCGGCTCCGATCCCGACGCGGCGCTGTACTACTTCGCGCGCATGCTCGACGCCGGCGAGGATCCGCTGTTTCTGGCCCGTCGCATCGTGCGCATGGCGGTCGAGGACATCGGCCTTGCTGACCCTCAGGCGCTGGTGATCGCCAACGCCGCCAAGGACGCCTATGATTTCCTCGGCTCGCCTGAAGGCGAGCTCGCGATCGCGCAGGCCGTGATCTATGTCGCGACCGCACCGAAATCCAATGCCGCCTACAAGGCCTTCGGCGCCGCCAAGCGCGTGGCGAAAGAGGGCGGTTCGCTGCTGCCGCCGAAGCACATCCTCAATGCCCCGACCAAGCTGATGCAGGGCGAGGGCTACGGCACCGGCTATCAGTACGACCACGATGCGCCGGACGCCTTCTCCGGCCAGGACTACTTCCCCGAAGCCTTGGGACGCCAGCACTTCTACGATCCGCCCGAACGCGGCTTCGAGCGCGAGATCCGCAAGCGGCTGGATTATTGGGCCAAGCTCAGGAAGGAGCGGGGCGGGTAGCGCAGCAGAGGTGACGTCGCAAGCCGCTCCTGCACGAATTGGCGAGGACGAGGTCAGGCTTTGAAGACGACGCGCGTCCCGGTGTTGATCCGAATGAGCTTGCCCGGCATGTCATGTTCAACGAGCCTCGTGAACAACTCGCCGGTGCAATGCATGGGCAAGACAAAGTCGGGATTGATTTGCTTGATCGCCGCTACCGTCTCCTGAACGTACTCGTCCTTTTCCGGGGCAAGATGGAAGCCCCCCATGACGGCATGGATCCGGTCGACGCCCGTGGCAGCCATGGCTTGCTTCAGTGTGTTGACGATGCCGCGGTGGCCGCAGCCCGTAAACACGACGAGGCCGTGCCCTCTCAGGTTGACGCAGGGCGCAATCTCATGGCTGAAGTCATCGGGGATTGACCTTGCGGTGCGCTTCGCCTCCGGCATCTGCTCCGGGAAGCAACCGTAGCCATCCTTGAGGCCGACACTCATGCGGGTGGGCGCGGTCACATGCTCAAAGCTTCGCTCCCCGATCGGGCCTGTCGCCACGACATGATCGGCAATGAGCGCCGGTTGATCGGCCAACACGACCTTCACGCCTGCGCTCTGCAGAGCGTTCCGGTCCAGCGCACCAAAGTTGTAGGATTGCGGAGGCGTCGCCGGCACGACGATCTCGCGGGTACAGAACGCCTCTTCGCCGCCCAGATAGAGCGCAATGCTCGGCTTGAATCGCCCTTTGCTCGCCCCGAGGAACCCCGCCATTCCTCCGAAATGATCGAAATGACCATGCGTCAGCAACATGGCATCGAGCATCTCGGGTCGAATCTGCAGGATGGCCATGTTGTTGATTAGCGTTTCCGGCGTGTATCCGAAGTCGACGAGCACGGCACGCTGCGCGGTCCCGGACTGCGTTTGAAGCAGCGCCGAGACGCCCCATTCGCTTTCCAGGACATTGCGTGGAGGCTTGTCCGTGAGCCCGAGCGAAAACGGCTGCACCTCAACATTGCCCATGCGGGCCGGCGCCGCGAAGACCTGCTGAAAACTGTCCGTGATGACGCGAATGGAGAGCGAGTCGACCTCCGGCATCGACGTGGTCAGCTTCTGCGCCCGGGCAGGTTCTGCGCCGCCCGCCAGGCTCGCGATGGTGGCCCAGAGCGCGGCAGCGCCCATGCCGCAAAGCGCATCGCGCCGGTCGAGGCCGGCGCTCGAACGATCCTGAACGGAGCCGTCGTCGACATGGAACCGTCCGCGTCTTGTCGCTGATGAGGGCGAGGGACCACAAGTGCAGCCACGGAAGAGCATGTCACCCTCCTGACAGGAGTGTCGTCACCGCATGCGCCCAACCAGTCCGGACTATCGATCAGCCTCAAGGAGAGGTCTTGACCTGTATCAAGGCCGGTCTGTCTCCGGCAGATTGATCGCCCTTCTCAGTCGCGGAACCTCGCTGTCTTTGCTGCGTCGCGATGTCTGAATTAGATGACTATTTGCGGGTGGTCACGAACTCCGCGATCTCCCGCGTCAACCGGTCGTCTTCGGTGTTGATGGAATACACTTCCGACATATGGCTGTGCTGCGGCAGCATCACGCTTCGCGCGCAGCCGGATGGGCGTTTGCAGGCGGCCTGCTTCAACAGGTCGAACTGCTCGACAAAGCGCGGCGGGTCGAGCTCGGCGGAGGCGATCATCAGCGGCAGGGACGAGGCCTGCAAACCTGATAAGGACGAGCGCTCCTTGAAGCGCGAGGGATCGGTGCCGAAATAGGCCATCTCCTGGTCGCCGAGCGGCGTCGCGGTGAGGTCGTAGATGCCGGACAGCATGATCGCGCCGGCCAGTCCACCGCCGCCGATCTTGTGGAATTCGGGATGCGCCACATAGGTCGCGACATGAACGGCGCCGGCGGAATGGCCCATCAGGTAGATGCGCGCGGGATCTCCGCCGTTCTCGGCCGCGTGGGCGACGACCCATTGCACCGCGCTGGCGACGTCCTCGACGCCCGCGGGCCAGGGGAATTTCGGCGCCAGGCGATAGGTGATGTTGACGCCGACGAAGCCGCTCTTCGCGGCCCAGAGCATGATGTTGTCGTAGAACGGGCTGTCCGGCGTGGTGCGCTTGTTGCCGCCGATGAAGGCGCCGCCATGCACGAAGATCAGGACCGGGCGCGGCTCGGCCGCCATATCGGGTGTGAACACATCGAGCAGATTGCGCTCGGCCGTGCCGTAGCGGATATCGCGCTGCACCTTGACGCCGGCGTAAGGCTCCCTGGCCTGCAGGGGCGCGTAGATGGCAGCCGTCTTCGGCGGGTCGATCGCGCGGCCGATCTCGATCAGCTTCCAGGCGATGTCGTCGGGCATCGGGCTCTGCTGCGCCTGCCCAGCGCTCAGCGTCAGCGCGGTCGCGAGGATCGTCAGGGCCAGTCTCGTCAGCATCATCAGGTCAGCTCCGATCACGTCCGATTCGCGAGGGCCAGCGCCTCGCCGGGCCGATTTATCGTGATTTCGCCGTGACTGGCAGGGGCTTTTGCGATAGGCACCTCGCATGAGCCGCCGCATCAAGCGAACCCAGACCCGATCCGACCGACCGACCGACCGCCGCAAAAGCGAGCGGCCGAAGGCCGAAGCCGTGCGGAGCGCGCCTGCCAAGCGCGATTCGCCGAAGCGTGAGGCGAGCAAGCGCCCGGAGAGCGACCGTCCGCGGCGCGAGCGTCTTGGCGGGGAACGCGAGGCCGCGTCGCGCAGCGAGTTCGGGCGCGGCAAGGCACGTCCGCCCCGTGCCGAGCGCGACGAGCGTCGGGAGACGTTCGAGCCGCGTGGCAAGCGCGTCGCCGCCGGCAAGCCCGTGCGGTTCGGCGCCGAGCGGGCCGAACGCAAGCCCGTCGCCGCACCGCCACCGCAGAAGGCCGAGCCCGAGACGCCGGTGCTGCCGACCAAGGTGCAGACCGTCGTGGTGACGGCGGACGAGAACAACATGCGCGTCGACCGCTTCCTCGAGGCGCGCTTTCCCGGCCTGTCATTCTCCCACATCCAGCGCATCGTCCGTAAAGGCGAGTTGCGCGTCGACGGCAAGCGCGCCGACAGCAAGGATCGTCTGGAGGAGGGCCAGACCGTCCGCATTCCGCCGCTGAAGCTCGACGCGCCGAAGGAGCGTGCCGGCCTCTCCGAGGCGGAGCGCAAGACGCTCGAGAGCCTCAAGGCGATGACGCTGTACGAGGACGACGACGTGCTCGTCCTCAACAAGCCGGTCGGGCTTGCGGTGCAAGGCGGCTCCGGCATGACGCGCCATATCGACCAGATGCTGGAGGTGATGCGCGACGCCAAGGGCCAGAAGCCGCGGCTCGTGCACCGCATCGACCGCGAGACCTCGGGCTGTCTCCTGATCGCCAAGACCCGCTTCGCCGCGACGCATCTGACCGGCGCCTTCCGCAGCCGTTCGGCGCGCAAGATCTATTGGGCGCTGGTGGCCGGCGTGCCCAAGCCGAAGCAGGGCCGCATCTCGACCTATCTCGCCAAGGACGAGGGCGAGGACGACACCATCATGCGAGTCGCCGCCCATGGCGACGAGGGCGCCAGCCACGCCGTGACCTATTATGCGGTCGTCGAGGCCTCGGCCAACAAGCTCGCCTGGGTGTCGCTGAAGCCGGTGACCGGCCGCACGCATCAGCTGCGCGCGCATATGGCACATATCGGCCATCCCATCGTCGGCGACCCCAAATATTTCAACATCGAGAACTGGGCGCTGCCCGGCGGCCTGCAGAACCGGCTGCATCTCTTAGCCCGCCGCATCGTCATCCCGCATCCGCGCGGCGGTGTCATCGACGCGACCGCGCCGCTGCCGCCGCATATGCTGCAATCTTGGAACCTGCTCGGCCTCGAGCACGACCGCTTCGACCCGATCGAGAACGCGCCGGAGGAGTGAGCCGTCCGGCGCTCAGCCTCTCTGTTCGACGAGCTGAATGCCTGCATCCCGCAAGGCGCAGAAGATGTCTTCGATGTCCTCGGGCGGCATGTCCGATCCGCACAGCGCGTTCAATTCGTCGAAGCTGATCTCGCCATCCGGCTCGCTCATCGCGATGGCCCGGCGAATGATCTCCGACACGAGCATGGTCTTCTCCTGCTGAAATTGGGCGCATCTACCCAAGGGAAGACGAATCGGATGCCAGGCCGCCTCAGTTCCGGAACTGCTCCAGGAACAGCCGCAGCGAATCGTGCGGGGTCTCGACGTCGAGGATGACCCAGCCGTCCGGTCCCTTCACGACGATGAAGTTCATGGTTACGCGCCGGCCCTGATTGTCGAAGGCGGCCGCGACGTAGGTCTTGTCGAACTGCTTGCGCATGATCGAGATCGCGACCGGACCGAGCTTCCAGCGCGGGCTCTGCACCAGGAAGTCGTAGGGCTCGCGCCGCGGCGCCGCCCACGCCTTGGCGAGGCTCGGGTCGAAGAATTGCCGCGCCGCCTCGGCGGTCCGCGGCAGGCCCGCGGAGAGGTCCGGCTGGCCCTGGCCATAATGCGCATAGACATTGCGCACCAGCGATTCCGGTGAGCCGAAGCCGGCCGCGGCCGGGAGCGGGCTCCAGAGCAAGGCGAGGACGGACAGCAGGACGCGCATCGGCAGCTCGCATTTCGGGCGGATCGGCCTTATCTAGCGCGCAACCACGGATCCTGTGTGATCATCCCGCGAGAGGACCGGAATTCGATGCGTGAATTGTTCGACGAGGTTGTCGGCCAGGGGAAGCCCGATCCGCAGGAGGCGGCGCGCCAGGCGATGCGCGCGCCCCAGCGCAAGCGCTTCTACAAGGACGTCGGCACAGCCGCAGTCGATGGCGGCTATCACGTGACGCTCGATGGACGGCCGATCCGCACGCCCTCGGGCCGCGTTGTTGTCGTTCCCGTGCAGGCGCTGGCGGAGGCGGTGGCCGCCGAGTGGCAGGCGCAAGGCGAGATCATCGATCCCGCCACGATGCCGCTGACGCGCTTCGCCAACAGCGTGGTGCAGTCGGTGATCGACCGCACCGATGACGTCCGCGAGGACATGGCCAAATACCTGCAGTCGGACCTGTTGTTCTACCGCGCCGGCCATCCCGAAGGGCTGGTCGCCCGCGAGGCCACGCATTGGGACCCGGTGCTGGACTGGGCGCGCGATACGCTTGGCGCGCATTTCATCCTGTCCGAGGGCATCATGCATGTGACCCAGCCCGACGCCGCGGTGCAGGCGGCGCGCAATGCGCTGCCGACCGGCCCCTGGGCGGTGGCGGCCGCGCATGTGGTGACGACCGTCACCGGCTCGGCGCTGCTGGCGCTGGCGCTGGCGCAGCGTGTGCGCGACGCCGACCAGGTCTGGGCGGCGGCCCATGTCGACGAGGACTGGAATGTCGAGCAATGGGGCGCGGACGAGGAAGCGGTGCGCCGCCGCGCCGCCAAGGAGATCGACTACCAGGCTGCCGTCCGCATCCTCCAGGACGTCGGCCCCGCCAGCTGAGGCCGGTTAACGCTGGGTTTAGGGCAAAGGTCTAGGCTCTGCGCGTAACCCGAGTACGCGTATGGTCCAGAGTATCACGCCGTCGCCTTCCGTCAGCGCCGTCCGTGGCGTCGGCAGCTCGCCGGCCGGAAACGCCCCGCAGGCCGCTGCCACCCTGCAGGCCGGTGCGCTGCTCAGCGCCCGGGTGCAGCAGGTGCTCGCCGAGAACCTGGTCCAGGTCGCGATCGGAAATCTGTCGATGGAGCTCGCCAGCGAGCTGCCGCTGCAGGCTGGCCAGACCGTGCAGGTCGCGGTCTCGCAGACCGGGCAGGGCCTGCAGCTCGCGATCGTCGGTCCTGGCAACGGCGCCGCCGCGGGCACATCCGGCACCAGCACGCCGGCTGCCACCGTTGTCGACGTCACCGGTCGGCTCGCACCCACGCTGGCCCCGCCGGCTGATCCCCTCACCGGCCTGGAGCGTCTCGCGCTGTCGATCGCCAGCGAGGACGCCGCGACCCGGCAGGGCAGCCAGGGGCAATTATTCGCCGATCTCCAGGCGGTCGCCGATTCACCCAATTTGCCGCCCGCTCTGCGGGCCGCGGTGGCGCAGGTCCTGGCCCAGCAGACGGCGCTGTCGCCTGGGCTGACGGGCGAAGACATCCGCAATGCCGTGCAGAATTCCGGCCTGTTCCTGGAAGCATCGCTTGCCAAGGGCAGCACCGCATCGGCTCCGTCGGATCTGAAGGCGGCCCTGATCGTGCTGCGCCAGACGCTGGCGACGGTATTGCAGACCGTCGATCCCGGCACGACGGCGTCAACCTCACCGCCGCCGGGCGCATCCTACGCCTCGGTGCTGTCCGAGGCCGGCCGTGCCGCGGCCGCGCAGCAGAACGCGGCCCCCTCATTGGTTCCGGACATCGAGATCGAGCTGCCGCCGCAGCCCTGGGTGATGGGAGCAGGCCGGCCGGATGCGGCATCCGCGGGCTTCACCGGCTCGGCGCTGATCGAGACCCTGAGCCAGGCCAAGGCGCAATCGATGACGCCGGGCGCGGTGCTGGCCGTGCTGCAGGAAGCCCAGCAACAGATCCCGCGGGCCGCGGGCCTGGTTCCCGGACGCAACGCCAATGGCGACGTCGCCCGCACCAACACGCCGCCGCCGCCGTTCCGCGGCGGTGCTCCGATGCCGCAGGCCGTGGCGACGCCGACGCTCGGCCCGGATGCGCCGCTGCCGGCGATCGCGCATCGGCTGCTCGACGAGACCGACCAGGCGCTGTCGCGGCAAGCCTTGCTGCAGGTCGCGTCGCTGCCTGACCGTCCCGACGCATCGACGGCGCGCACCGATCCCACGCTGCCGCGCTGGAACTTCGAAATCCCGTTCGCGACGCCGCAGGGCACCGCGATGGCGCAGTTCGAGATCTCGCGCGACGGCGGCACCCAGGCGCCTGAGACGTCCAAGCGCGTCTGGCGCGCGCGCTTCTCGCTCGATGTCGAGCCGGCTGGTCCGGTGCATGCGCTGGTCTCGTTCAATGCCGAGCGCACTTCGGTGCGGATGTGGGCCGAGCGTCCGGCCACCGCCGCGCGCCTGCACGCCGGTCTGTCGGATCTGGGCCAGGCGCTGATCCGCGCCGATCTGTCCCCGGGCGATCTCGTGGTGCAGGACGGCGCGCCGCCAGCGGTGATGCCGCCCAAGGCCGGCCATTTCCTGGATCGCGCGCTATGAGCATCGACGTGAAGGCCGCAACCAAGATTCCAGCCAAGACCCAGCTCGCGGTCGCGCTGCATTACGACAAGGGGCAGGGCGGCGCGCCCCGCGTGGTCGCCAAGGGCAAGGGCACGATCGGCGCCAAGATCATCGAGGTCGCGCGCGCACACGACATTCCGATCGAGGAAAACGAGGTGCTGGCCGGCGCGCTCTCCAATGTCGAGCTCGGCGACGAGATCCCCGAGGAGCTCTACAAGGCGGTCGCCGAGGTCCTGGTGTTCGTGCTCAACCTGTCGCGGCCGGTGCGCTGATCCGCCACGCGCCGCAACAATTGTGATCTCCGTCCTGCTTCGATCGCCAACGCCCTGTGATAGGCAGGGCCGACTGTCGACGGAGAGACCTGCCATGCCCCTGATCAGCCGCCGCCATGCGCTCGCTTTGATGGCCGGCGCCAGCCTGGTGCCGGCGCGCGCATCCGCCCATGTCGCGCCGCCCCGCAACGAGATCCGCGCCGGGCTCGCTCAACGCTTCACCGACATGGGCACCCAGGGCACGTTCTTCGCCTATAAGGTCGAGGAGTATCTGATCATTGCCAGCGACACCGAGCGCTCGGGCGCGGCGAAGCTGCCGGCCTCGACCTTCAAGATCGCGAACGCGCTGATCGCGCTGGAGACCGGCGTCGTCGCCGATCCCGACACCGACGTGTTCAAATGGGACGGCGTCACGCGATCGATCGAGGCCTGGAACAAGGATCATACGCTGCGCAGCGCGATCGCGGTGTCGGCGGTGCCGGTGTTTCAGGAGATCGCGCGGCGCATCGGCCCCGAGCGGATGCAGAAATATCTCGAGGAGCTCGATTACGGCAATCACGACATCGGCGGCGGCATCGATCAGTTCTGGCTGACCGGCGCGCTTCGTATCGATCCGGTGGAGCAGGTCGACTTCATCGACCGCCTCAGGCGTGGTGCGCTGCCGGTCTCCAAGCGCAGCCAGGATCTGACGCGCGATATCATCCCCGTGACCAAGGTCGGTGATGCCGTCATCCACGCCAAATCCGGCCTGCTCGGCAAGGAGCAGGGCTCGCTCGGTTGGATGGTCGGCTGGGTCGAGAAGGGTGACCAGCCGACCGTGTTTGCGCTCAACATGGATTGCCCCGAGCCACGCCATGTCGAAGCGCGGATGACGCTGACCCAGGCCTGCCTGAAGGATATCGGCGCGTTGTGAGCGTGTGACGGTCCATCATCGGCAGCGGCGCACGCTGCCTTGATGGTGAAGAGCGCTGCTGGATCAGCGCCGCGACAATTGGAGATCAACCGCGGTGATCTCCGCGCCCGCGGGCCGGATCGACACCGTCTGCCGCTTGCCGCTGGTCGTCAGCGCCAGCCCGGCCGAGAAGGTCTGGCCGCGCGCCTGGGCCTCGATGCGATTGCCGACGGCGCGCCCCTCGATCGTGCCGGACGCATTGTGGCTCGACTCGGTCCATTGCCCGGAAATCTCACCGCCGCGATAGGCGACGTCGCTCGAGAGATCGATATTGTAGCTGTCGCTGGCACAGCGGATGTTGAGCCTGAGCTGCTCGCCGGCGCCGCCGACGTCGTAGGCGGCGCGGCAGCGCAGCCGCTCCTGGTTGCCGTCGGACATGCTGATCACGCCGCCGCCGCTCCACGAGCCTTCCAGTGCCCGGAATGGCGAGGCGGGCGCCGCATGGGCCGCGACGCCCCAGGCGAGGGCCGTCAGCAAGGTGGGAATCGCAAGGCGAGAGGCGCGCATCATCGGGCTCCGTTTCATCGTCGAAAAGCGAGCGACAACGCAGGAACACCCAATACGTTCGATCTGTCACTTCAAAAATTGATCCAAATCGTTCTATTTTTACTCACGACAGTTTGAACAGCGTGCGCAGGAAGTCCGTCACGGCTTGGCGCGCCGCCTCCGCGGTCGCCGGATTGCCTCCGACATGCGGATCGAACTCGACACAGGCATCCTGATAGGTGAAAGGCTGCTGCGTCTCGGCGTTCATCAGCAGGCCGCCTTCGCCTTCGGTGATCCGGCAATTGCGCACGGTCTGCGCCTTGGGCGAAATCGCCAGCAAGTTGGCGCCGAGCAGGCCGATATCGAAGCCGTGCGGCGAGTCCGGATATTCCGTCAGCTCGACGTCGCGGCCGGCCGCCTTGAGCCGCTCGACGAAGGCCTTGCAGGTCCGCACCGGATTGTAGTCGTCCGGTCCGCCGTGGAAGATCCGGATCGGCCGCGCCACCAGTTCGGTGTCGCCGCGATAGGTCGTCGAGCAGTCGGGATAGAACGGGAGATAGGCGGCGAATTGCAGCCCGGATCTGTTCCAGCGCTTGTGGAAGCGCTCGAGGCTCGCATAGAGCGCCGCCTGTCCGCCGCGCGAGAATCCCATCAATACGATGCGCTCGGGATCGACGCGCGGATGTTTCGCGAGCACCTCGAGCCCGTGATAGATGTCCATGATCAGGTTGAGCCGGCCGAGCTGCGCCTGGTTGGTGCTGGTCGCGGTGATGCCGCGACCGCTGAAGCCGTCGATGACGAAGGTCGAGATCCCCATCGCGTTGAAGGTGCGGCTCCAGGCCGCGATGTTGCCGCCGACGCCGCCGGACCCATGCATCAGCACCACCACCGGCAGCCGGCCGCTGCCCTGCGCCACGCGCAGTTCGCCGACCACGGTGACCGGAGTGCCGCCCTCGTCGCCGGAGAGGAATTGCCGATCGGACAAAGTTACCGAGGCGATCGGATACATCTCGACCCGCGCCGGCACATCCTTGGTGATGCCCTGCGCGCTCGCGCTGTTGGCGAGCGTGAGGCCAAGGGCTGCGAGCACCGCAACGGCCGCCATCGCGATCGCGCGTCGGGATCGCGGACGGACGCGCCACCTTGCACAACTGGCAGCGCGATTCCTGCACGTGCCAAACATCGTCGGCGTGCCACTGACGCGTCGCTCCATGGCCATCCTCCTGCATCGCTGCTTATTTTGCAGCTTTGAATGCGAGTAGAACGGCGCTGCCTGGTTGTGTCAAACCATGAGCTGAGCTGTGCGCGTGCAGGGCGGTGGACAACGTCGCCGACCAGCCCGCTGGGAATCCGCCGCGGCGCGCCTGCGCTCAGGCCGCCGCCCGTCCGATCCGGCCGAGATGAGTGAAGCCAAAGCCGTCGGCATATTTCAGCCCATAGCCGGCCAGTCGGTCGACGCCGACATGGGCGAGCCAGATGGTGGCAAGGCCGGTGACCAGCGGCGGTCCGGCCCAAAGCCCGATCGCGAGCAAAACGGCGGGGGCCAGCGTGCTGTGCACAGCATTGTAGACCGCGGCGCCGACACGCGGTCCAGCGAGATAGGCGGCGAAGCTGATGTCGGGCGCCAGGAAGAGGGCGGCGAACAGCCACCATGATCCGCCCTGATGGGCATAAAAGGCGGTCGCGCCGGCCGCCAGCACCAGCCCTTCGAGCCGCAGCAGCGTGCGGACGCCGCCCGAGGCGGCGTCCCGGGACGGGCCTCCAGCCTCAATCACAGCATCCGTATTGATGGTCATATCCATGATTCTGCTTCCAATTCCGAACTGCGGGAGGATCAGCGGTGCTGCCGAAAGCTGCTTTTCGCCTCCGAAATAGCCGTGTTAGAAGGCCGCCAACACTCACGACATCGGGAACGGGCGGGAAGCGCATGAAGGACATCCTGGACACCCTCGAAACGCGGCGCGCGGGCGCGCGGCTGGGCGGCGGCGAGAAGCGCATTGAGGCGCAGCATGCGCGCGGCAAGCTGACGGCCCGCGAGCGCATCGAGCTCCTGCTCGACAAGGGCTCCTTCGAGGAGTTCGACATGTTCGTCGAGCACCGTTCGACCGAGTTCGGCATGGAGAAGACCAAGGTCCCCGGCGACGGGGTCGTCACCGGCTGGGGCACCGTCAACGGCCGCAAGACCTTCGTCTTTGCCAAGGATTTCACCGTGTTCGGCGGCTCGCTGTCCGAGACCCATGCGCTCAAGATCACCAAGCTGCAGGACATGGCGATGAAGGCGCGCGCGCCGATCATCGGCCTCTATGATGCCGGCGGCGCCCGCATCCAGGAGGGCGTCGCGGCGCTCGCGGGCTATTCCTATGTGTTCCGCCGCAACGTGCTGGCGTCCGGCGTGATCCCGCAGATCTCGGTCATCATGGGTCCCTGCGCCGGCGGCGACGTCTATTCGCCGGCCATGACCGACTTCATCTTCATGGTGAAGAACACCAGCTATATGTTTGTCACCGGGCCCGACGTCGTGAAGACCGTCACCAATGAGGTGGTCACGGCGGAAGAGCTCGGCGGTGCCTCCGTGCATGCGACGCGCTCTTCGATCGCCGACGGCGCCTTCGACAATGACGTCGAGACGCTGCTGCAGATGCGCCGTCTGATCGACTTCCTGCCGTCGAACAACACCGACGGCGTGCCGGAATGGCCGAGCTTCGACGACATCGAGCGCGTCGACATGTCGCTGGATACGCTGATCCCCGACAATCCGAACAAGCCCTATGACATGAAGGAGCTGATCCTGAAGGTCGTCGACGAGGGCGATTTCTTCGAGATTGCCGAGGGCTTCGCCAAGAACATCGTCACCGGCTTCGGTCGCATCGCCGGCCGCACGGTCGGCTTCGTCGCCAACCAGCCGATGGTGCTGGCGGGCGTGCTCGACTCGGACGCCTCGCGCAAGGCCGCGCGCTTCGTCCGCTTCTGCGATGCCTTCAACATCCCGATCGTCACCTTCGTTGACGTGCCGGGCTTCCTGCCTGGCACCGCGCAGGAATATGGCGGCCTGATCAAGCATGGCGCGAAGCTGCTGTTCGCCTATTCGCAGTGCACGGTGCCGCTGGTCACGGTCATCACCCGCAAGGCCTATGGCGGCGCCTTCGACGTCATGGCCTCCAAGGAGATCGGCGCCGACATGAACTACGCTTGGCCGACGGCGCAGATCGCGGTGATGGGCGCCAAGGGCGCGGTCGAGATCATCTTCCGCGCCGATATGGCGGACCCGGAGAAGATTGCCGCGCGCACCAAGGAATATGAGGACCGCTTCCTGTCGCCGTTCATCGCCGCCGAGCGCGGCTATATCGACGACGTGATCATGCCGCACTCCACCCGCCGCCGCATCGCCCGTGCGCTCGCGATGCTCAGGGACAAGAAGATGGAAATGCCGGCGAAGAAGCACGACAATCTGCCACTGTAAGCGCTGGTCGGAGATGATGGAGAGGGCGGCTCGCCGGCGTCCCGGCTGGGCCGCCCTCTGTTTTGACGGCCTGGTTTTTGACACGCTCGGCGATCGCGACGCGCCGCCAGCGGGGCGACGCGGCAATCTGGCGCCTCTGGCGGCCCTGGCGTTAAGCTTGCGGCTTAACTAAGCTTTAACGATGGGTTTGCGGGAACTGGGCCGCTGGCCTAGCTTGCTGGCCAGCCTGGGCGACGAGCCTTGGCGGATCGCTGGTGGGTCAGAAGAGTAGGGTTTGCGTATCATGGCTGATAGAACATCGGCGTTTCGGAAGTTGAGAGTTCTTTTCCTCGGGGCTTGCGCGGCCGCGCTGATGTTCTCCTCCGAGGCCGCATCGGCCCGTTCCGGCGCTGCGGTGGCCGCGCCGACTGCCGCGCCCCCCGCTGCGCCGAGCCAGGTCACCCCGCCGGCGCCGGGCCCCGGGCCCGCGATCCGTCATCATCACCCTCGCGGCTACCGCGCCTATCTGCCGGCGGCCGGCGCCTTCGCCTATGGCGGTGATGGCGGGCCGGCACCGCAGCAGATCCCCGAGCACACATCGGCCGACGTGCGTTACACTTATACCTACGACGTCCCGTGGGATTGGGCGCACCGCTACCCGCCGAATGTCGTGCCGTCCGATCGCCCTTATGTATCGAGCTGCCCGATGCAGACCGTGACCGTGCCGGGACGGCACGGCGGCGATCACAGCGTCACGATCACCCGCTGTTACTGACGTCTTGAGCTAGCTCAAGGCAGGGCAGGTGATGGCGCAATAGCTTCCAACGAATACCGACCGGCTTCGCTCGCGCGAGGTCGCGAGGTGACGAGGCCCGGACTCCTAGGCACTCCGGGCCTCGTTGTTTTCTGCTAGTCTCTTTCCATCCGCGCGAGTCGGAGGGAGGCTGCGATGGTCAGGCTGACAAGCCAGCCGTGTCGTGTGATCGTGCGTATCTGTCTGGCGCTGACGGTGTCGCTGGCAGTCGGCGCGGCGGCGCGCGCCGACGAGACTGTGACGATCGGCGGCTCGCGCGTGGCGCTGATCAGGCCGAAGGCGGTGCGCGCCAGCGTCATCCTGCTGCCCGGCGGCGACGGCGCCATCAATGTCGGTGATCGCGGCGACATTCATGGCCTGCTCGGCAATCAGCTGGTACGCACGCGCAACGCCTATGCGGCGCGCGGACTCGCCGTCATGGTTGCGGACGCCAACACGGATCTCAAGGCCGCCGTCGACTACATGGCCGCGATCAAACGACCGGTGACGGTGATCGGCACCAGCCGCGGCACCTTGCGCGCGGCGGAGGGGATCGCCCGCGGCGCCCGGCCGGATGCGCTGGTGCTGACCTCCGGCTTTCTCAGCCCGGAATCGGGCAGCTCATCGAATGTGATGTCGATCCTCGGCTCGCCATCGGCGCTGCCGCGTACGCTTGTCATCCACCACACCAGCGACGGCTGCAAGGTCACCTTGCCGGCCGGTGTCGATCCCTTCATCAAATGGTCCGGCGGCCGCGCCCGGGCGAAATGGTTGTCGGGCGGTGCGGAAGAGGGCGATCCGTGCCAGGCCCGGGGGCATCACGGCTTCAACGGGCTCGATGGTCAGGTGGTCTCGCTGGCCGCAGGGTTTCGTTGAGCAGCTGATTGCGGCCAGGCTTCGGCGACAGCACCAATCATATCATATCCAGAGGAAACAATGCCCTCCGCCATCTTCGTCGTCCGCGCCACCGTGCCAGATCCTGCCAAGCGCGATGAGTTCGATCGCTGGTATCGCGACGTGCATCTGCCCGATGCGATCAGGAGCTTCGGCGTCGCCAAGGCGTGGCGGGTCTGGAGCCTGTCCGATCCGGCGGTGCACCAGGCGATGTATCAGTTCGACGATGTCGCCGCGATGGAGCGCGCCGTGAGCGGCGCGGAGATGCAGCGGCTGATCGCGGATTTCAACCGCGATTGGCCGGACGTCACAAGGACGCGCGAGAGCTTCGTGCTGGCGCAGACGGTCCCCGCCTGAGCGGCGCGGAGGGCCGCGCAGCCGACAAGCGCTCCGGGGAGGTGATCTGCAGCAGCTGCCCGCTATCGGCTCAGGAAGTCCTTGAGCAGCGTATCGTATTTGTCCGACGCATCCAGAAACACGAGGTGGCCTGCATTGGCGATCACCTCGGCGCGTGCATCGCGCATCCGGCCCGCCAGGCTCTTCGCCAATTCGGCGTTCTGGCCCATCTGGGCGCGCAGATTTTCCGGCGCGTTCGGCCGACCCGGCGCGTTGTGATCGTCGGCCCCCATGATGAAAAGAGTCGGCTGTCCGATCAGCGGGATCTCGTGCACGACGGGCTCGCGGTAGATCATCTGATAGGAGCTGACAAAGCTCTTCAGCCAGCGCGGATAGTCGGCGCTGCCCTTGAGGTTGAAGCGGGCATCGATGAAGGGCGTGACCTGCTCGGGCGAAAGTTTCAGCGCATAGTTGCTCTCCAACTGCTTGCGATAGCCTTCGGCGGTGAGGCGGTCCTCGGTCTCCATGATCTTCTCTGACGCGATCGGCGGCACGTAGAGGCGGTAGTCTTCAAGCCCGATCGGCGCCGTGAGCACGAGATGCGCGACCCGGTCGGGAAAGGCGCGTGCGATGCGCACCGCCAGCATTCCGCCCATCGAATGCGCCACGATATCCACCTTGGCGATGCCGAGATGATCGAGCAGGGCCACCGTGTTGCGCGCCAGCGTGTCGAAATGCAGCTCGCCGGATGGTTTGGTTGATTTCCCGAACCCGACCTGGTCGGGCACAACGACCCGGAAGCCCTGCTCGGTCAGCGTCTTGATCACCGGGGCCCAATAGCTCGACGGAAAATTGCGACCGTGCAGCAGCAGCGCGGTGCGCCCGTTCGGCTGCGCGGGGGCGACATCCATATAGGCCATGCGCAATTGCTCACCGTCATTGACCAGCGGCAGCAGGTTGACGGGAAAGGGATAGGGGAACCCTTCGAGATTGATGCCATAGGGCTCGCGCGGGCCTTCCGCAGCCGGAGCGATGGCAGGCAAGAAGGCGAGCAGGGCAGCGCAGAGCGCGACGGCGAAACGGGACATGTGGACTCCAGGACGGATGGCGACGGCATGATCAGCCACTCCGCGGTGGCCCGCGTTCGCGCCAGGCGCAAGTCGTCGCGGGCCGCTGGCGATAAACAGCGCGTGATCGTCAGTCGCCGGTCGGCCCGAACAGCGCCGCGAAATGCTTTTCGCCGGCGCGGCTGAAATTCACCACCCGGCTGCCCGGCGTCGGATCGCGCGCCGCCCATTTCAACTCGGTGAAGCGCTTCATCAGCGCCGCACCGAGCGTTCCGGCCAGATGATGCCGCCTTGCGCTCCAGTCGAGGCAGGCCTTGCAGACCGGCCGGCGCGGGTGCGCCAGCATCTCCGGGGAGATCCGCAAATGGCGCGTCAGGAATTGCTCTCCGTCCTCGGTCAGGACGATCTCCTGCTTGCGCCGTCGCACCAGCTTCTGGCTGACCATGCTTTCGAGCATCTGCACGCCGAGGTCGCCCGCGAGATGGTCGTAGCAGATGCGGGCGCGGCGCAGCTCCGGCTCCTTCGGTCCGGTGCGCACCCGCATGTGACCGGCGCGCGCGGCAAGTCCGGCCAGCTTCTCCAGCACGTCGGCGACGTCAGGGTCGGCAAGCCGGTAGTAGCGGTGGCGGCCCTGCTTCTCAGGCTCGATCAGGCCGCCGCTCTCGAGCTTGGCGAGGTGCGAGCTCGCGGTCTGCGGCGTGACGCCGGCTTCCTGCGCGAGCTCGGTCGCGGTCAGGGCGCGACCCGACAGCAGGGCGGTCAGCATGTTGGCGCGGGCGGGGTCGCCGACCAGCGCAGCCACCATCGCGATGTCAGGTCCTGATTTCATAGTTCGATGCTAACCGAAGCATCGTCGTCGGGCAAGCAGATAGTGTCGATGCCGCAGAACACACCCGAGGTTGTCATGTCCATCACCGTCTTCATCCGCTATCGCATCGACCCGTTCAAGCGCGATGTCTTCGAAATCTACGCAAAGCAGTGGCTGTCGATCATCCCGCGCTGCGGCGGCGATCTGATCGGCTATTTCATGCCGCATGAAGGCACCAACAACATCGCCTACGGGCTGATTTCCTTCGACAGCCTCGCAGCTTACGAGCGCTACCGGACAGCGCTTCGCGGCGATGCCGAGGGCCGGGCGAATTTCGCGCTGGCTGAGGAGCACAAGCTCATTCTGGGCGAAGAACGAACATTTCTGCGCAATGTCGTGGCAGTGCCATGAGTGCGGTATTATCCTGGGGCAACGACGACGCAGGGAGGACGACATGGCGGTGACCACGGCAGACAAGCGCGCGGCGTTTCGCAGGCTGCATCAGGCGGGCTGCTTCATGCTGCCGAACCCGTTCGACATCGGGACGGCGAAGATGCTGCAGCAGCTCGGCTTCCAGGCGATCGCCTCGACCAGCGCCGGCTTCGCATGGTCGATCGGCAAGCCGGATACGGGCGTCGAACTGGAGGAGATGCTCGCGCATCTCACCTCGCTCAGCGCCGCCGTCGACATTCCCGTGAACGCCGATTTCGAAGGCGGTTTCGCCGACGCGCCGGACGGTGTCGCGGCGAATGTGACGCGCGCGGTGGCGACCGGGATTGCGGGACTCTCCATCGAGGATTCGACGGGCGATGCGTCGCATCCGCTGTATGAGCGCGCGCTCGCGGTGGAGCGAATCCGTGCGGCGCGGCAGGCCATCGATGCGACCGGCGCTGACGTGCTGCTGACGGGGCGCTGCGAGGCCTATTTGTGGGGACGCAAGGATCTTGCGCTGGTCATCGACCGTCTCCGCGCCTATGCGGAGGCCGGCGCCGATTGCCTCTATGCGCCCGGGATCACTACGCCTGAGGACGTTGCTGAGATCGTGAAGGCGGTGGGCCCGAAGCCGGTCAATCTGTTGAACGGTGGAGGCGCATTCAGCCTCCAGCAGGCCGAGGCGCTCGGTGTTCGCCGCATCAGCATCGGCGGCGCTCTCGCGCGGATGGCCTGGGCAGGCGTGATGCGCGCCGCGAAGGACATGGCGGAGCAGGGCAGCTTCGCTGTGCTCGCCGACCGCTACACGGGTGATCTCGACGCGATGTTCAAGGCGTGACCAAAACGACGACAGCGGGCGAAGCATCGCCCGCTGTCTGCCGTTCGTCGCGTAGTGGCGTTGTGCTAATAGCGGTCCGTTCCGATACCGACGCTCACGCCGGGGGCGCGAATGCCGATGCCGCCGCGGTCCTCATAGCTGCGCCGCTCGATATAGCGTTCGCGCGGTGCATAGCCGTAGGAATCGCGGTCCTCGTCCTGAATGATGACGCGGCGTTCGCGACGTTCGCGCCAGCAACGGCCGTCCTCATTGCAGATCATCCGGACGTTGTGGGTCTCCCTGTGCGGAAGCATCGAAACGTCGGGAGTGACGGGAGCAGCGGACGCGGCGGTCATCACGAGCGTGCCTGCTGCGGCGGCGAGAGCGAGAGCCTTCATCACATGCCTCCTCGGTTCAAATCCAGTCTGGTGACGCAGAGCCAATCGGTGTGACTGCCGATCGTTCCACCTCATCCTTGCTAGCTGTTCTTTTAGTTGGTTCGGATCGGAAGGAACTTGCCGAACGGGATGACATGGAAAAGAGGCGGCGGGTGGCTTGACACCCGTCGCCCAGTTGGCCGGCGGCTGAGGGCCGCCCGCGAGATTACTTGCCGCTGTTGGTCTGGCCGGCCGGCGCTGGCGGCGGAGTCGTCCGGTCACCCGCTGCGCCGGTCGTGACGCGCGGCGAACTGTTCGAGGCACCGCCATTGCTGGTCGAGGCCGATTGGGATGCCGGCGCGGTGCTCGCCTGGTCGCTATGCATTGACATGTTGTTCAGGCCATAGAACACGGCGCCGAGCAGGATGGCGATGCCCAGGGCATAGGCCGCGATGCGGCCGGTCGACGACCGGCCTTCGGTCAGTTCAGGATCCGGCTGCAGCCGGCTGTCCATGCGCGCTGCACGCTCATACTCCGGACCCGTCACGCCGGCGCCGGTGATATCGGCTCCAGGCAGATCCGCTCTGGACATGCCGGGCCGGCCCGCCATGTCCGGGCGATTCATGCCATCAGGATAACGCTCATTCGGTAGCCGTTCATTGGCCATGTGATCCTCCTCTTGATGTGCCTCGACAACCAGCGGCTCCCCGGGTCCGTTCCGCGAAACCTTGCGAAAACCCGTGCTGGCCTGCCGCATGCTGCGCGCTAAGGTTCCTTGCGCGCGCTTTGCGATTCTTGGAGCTTGTCGATGTGGAACCTGCCGCCGGCCGATAGCGTGCTGCATCTGTTGTCGTGGCTGGCGCTGGCCGCACAGGCGATGACGGCGGCGCTGGCGGCCGGTCGTCGCAGCATGGACTGGATGGGCGTCTGCCTGCTCGGCGCGATCACTGCGCTCGGCGGCGGCACCTTGCGCGACGTATTACTGGGACATTATCCGCTCGCCTGGGTCGAGCGGCCGTCGTTGCTGCTGCTGACCGTGTTGGCCCCCTTTGTCACCATCGCAATGGCGCGTCTGGTGCATCGGCTGACGATGGCCTTCCTTGTCCTCGACGCCATCGGCCTGGTCGTCTTCACCATTGCCGGCTGCGACATCGCCTGGCAGATGAACGTACCGATCGGCATCGTCATCGTCGCCGGCATGATCACGGGCTGCGCGGGTGGGGTGCTGCGCGACATCCTGTGCAACGACGTGCCGCTGCTGTTTCGCGCGGAGCTCTATGCCAGCGTGTCGTTGCTGACGGGCCTGCTTTACGCGGGCGGGCTCTCCCTCGGACTCGCAGGCGGCATCCTGACGGCGCTGAGCTTTGCGTTCGGGCTGGCGTTTCGGCTGCTCGCGATCCGCTACAAATGGAACATGCCGCGCTTCGTCTTCACCGGCGAGGAGCAGCGCTGAGGCTCGGCAGCCATTATCTCGCGTTGCACAACGGGGCAGCGCAGGAATCACCGCGCTGAAACGGTTCGGTAACCGTCCGCCGGTGGCCGGAAAGCGATGGCGCGCATCATCCCATTTCGTCCGGGCCGTGGTTTTCGACAGAAAGCGCAAAAGCCGTGGCACCGCCCGCCACGAAATTGCGATTTCGGTTGGCTGCCCTGCGTCCGCGAGATTTGTAATGCGCATTCTGCAAAAGCCGACATAAATGATTGGCAGAACGCGCGCTTCCGCCGGCGGCGGCATCCGCGCACCCCGATAAAGCACGGCAAGAGGGCGGAATGGGCATCAACGAGAGCGAGATCAATCTCGACCAGAAATACACCGCTGATACCGGCCATATTTTCCTGACCGGCATCCAGGCCCTGGTGCGGCTGCCGATGGCCCAGATCCGGCGCGACCGCGCTGCCGGGCTCAACACTGCGGGCTTCATCTCCGGTTATCGCGGCTCGCCGCTCGGCGGCTACGATCAGCAGCTGTTCTCGGCCCGCAAGCATCTCGAGCAGTACAACATCAAGTTCCAGCCGGGTGTGAACGAGGACCTCGCGGCCACCGCGATCTGGGGCTCGCAGCAGCTGCATCTGTCGCCCGGCGGCAAATATGACGGCGTGGTCGGCATCTGGTACGGCAAGGGCCCCGGCGTCGACCGCTGCGGCGACGTGTTCCGCCATGGCAACGCCGCCGGCTCCGCCAAGAACGGTGGCGTGCTGTGCCTCGCCGGCGACGACCACGGCGCCAAGTCCTCGACCGTGCCGCATCAGTCCGACCATGCCTTCATGTCGGCGTTGATGCCCTACCTCTACCCGTCGTCGATCCATGAGATGATCGAGATGGGCCTGCTCGGCATTGCGATGTCGCGCTATTCCGGCTGCTGGGTCGGCATGAAGGTGATCACCGAGACGGTCGAGACCACCGCCGAGATCAACCTCAACGACGAGATGACACCCTTCGTCATTCCCACCGATTTCGAGATGCCGCCGGGTGGCCTCAATTTGCGCTGGCCCGACGACCGCTTCGACCAGGACCGCCGGCTACAGGACTACAAGGGCTTTGCCGCGATCGCCTTCGCCCGCGCGAACAAGGTCAACCGCGTCACGATGGATAGCCCGAACGCCCGCTACGGCATCATGGCGTCGGGCAAGAGCTATGAGGACATCCGCCAGGCGCTGCGCGAGCTCGGTATCACCGAGGAGGTTGCCGCCAAGATTGGGCTCAGGCTCTACAAGATCGGCATGCCCTGGCCGCTGGAGCCGGAGGGTGTGCGGCAATTCGCGGTCGGCCTCGAGGAAATCTTCATCGTCGAGGAGCGCCGCGAGATCGTCGAGAACCAGGTGAAGCAGGAGCTGTTCAACTGGCGCGACGACGTCCGTCCCCGCATCGTCGGCAAGATGGACGAGCACGACAAGCGTTTCCTGCCGTTCGCCACCGAGCTCTCCGTCGCCTCGCTCGCCACGTCGCTGACCGAGCGTCTTCTCCGCCTCGATCTCAACCCCGAGATCAAGGCCATGCTGCGCGCCAAGGCCGACTGGTTCAACGGCCGCGACGCGTCGCAGATGCAACTGGTGTCGCCGGTCGCGCGCACGCCGTATTTCTGTTCCGGCTGTCCGCACAACACCTCGACCAAGGTGCCCGAGGGTAGCCGCGCGCTGGCCGGCATCGGCTGTCACTTCATGTCGTTGTGGATGAACCGCAACACCGAGACCTTCACCCATATGGGCGGCGAAGGCGTGCCGTGGGTCGGTATCGCGCCGTTCACGAACGAGAACCACATCTTCGCCAATCTCGGCGACGGCACCTATTTCCATTCCGGCAGCCTCGCGATCCGCCAGGCGATCGCCTCCAAGGCCAACATCACCTACAAGATCCTCTACAACGACGCGGTCGCGATGACCGGCGGCCAGCGCCATGACGGCGACCTGTCGCCGCAGCAGATCACCTTCCAGCTGCACGCCGAGGGCATCCGCGAGATCTATTTGGTCTCGGAGAATCCCGACGCTTATCCGGCGGACAGCATCGCGCCGGGCGTCAAAACAGCGCATCGCGACGAGCTCGAGAACGTCATGAAGACGCTGCGCCAGACCAAGGGCGCCTCGGCCATCGTGTTCGTGCAGACCTGTGCGGCCGAGAAGCGCCGCCGCCGCAAGCGCGGCACGATGGAGGATCCGCAGCGCCGCGTGTTCATCAACCCGGCCGTCTGCGAAGGCTGCGGGGACTGCTCGGTGCAGTCGAACTGCATCTCGGTCGAGCCGCTGGAGACCGAGCTCGGCCGCAAGCGCGTCATCAATCAGTCCTCCTGCAACAAGGACTATTCCTGCGTGAAGGGCTTCTGCCCATCCTTCGTCACCATCGACGGCGGCAAGCCGCGCTCGCGCGCGCCGGCCGAGCTCGGCGACATCGGCGAGATGCCGGAGCCGCTGACCAAGCCGTCGCTGGACCGGCCCTACAACGTCGCGGTCGGCGGTGTCGGCGGCACCGGCGTGCTGACCATCGGTGCGCTGCTCGGTATGGCCGCGCACATCGAGGGCAAGGCTTCGATGATCCTCGACATGTCGGGCCTCGCGCAGAAGGGCGGCGCGGTGCTGAGCCACGTCCGCCTGTCGCAGAACACCGCCGACGTGACCTGCTCGCGCATCGTCACCGGCACCGCCGATCTCGTCATCGCCGCCGATGAGGTGGTGGCCGGCGCCAAGGAGACGATCACGCTGTGCGATGCCGAACGCACCCATGGCGTGATCAACAGCCATCTGATACCGACTGCCGACTTTGTGCTCAATCGCGACTTCAACTTTCAGAACCGCAAGGTGACGAGCCTGCTCGAGACCGCGCTGCGCAAGGACTCCACATTCTTCGATTTCACCAAGCCAGCCGAGGCGCTGCTCGGCGATTCCATCGCCACCAACATGATGATGATGGGCTACGCCTATCAGAAGGGCCTGCTGCCGCTCTCGGCCGAGGCGATCGAGAAGGCGATCGCGATCAATGGCGTTGCGGTGAAGATGAACACCGAGGCGTTCCGGCTCGGCCGTCTGGTGGTCGTCAATCCCGAGCGCGTCGCCGCGATGATGACCGGCCAGGACGAGACGGTGCCGCCGAAAGCGCTCGACGCCATGACGCTGGACGAGATCATCGCCCATCGCATGACCTATCTCACGGCGTATCAGAACGCACGGCTCGCCAAGCGCTATCGCAAGCTGGTCGACCAGGTTCGCGACGCCGCCGACAAGGGTGGCTATGGCGAAGCGCTGCCGCGCGCGGTCGCGATCAATTACGCAAAACTGCTCGCCTACAAGGACGAGTACGAGGTGGCGCGGCTGTTCTCGGACGGCACCTTCGAGAAGCAGCTGCACGACGCCTTCGAGGGTGATTACAAGATCTCTTTCAACCTCGCGCCGCCGATCTTCAATTCCGGCCTGGACCCGCAGGGCCGTCCGAAGAAGAAAAGCTATGGCCCGGGCATGATGAAGATGTTCCGGCTGCTGGCGAAGCTGAAGAGCCTGCGCGGTACGCCGCTCGACATCTTCGGCTATTCCGCCGAGCGCAAGATGGAGCGCGACCTGATCGCCGGCTACGAGAAGGACGTCGCGACCGTGCTGAGCCTGCTGTCGCCGGCCAACGCCGACATCGCGGCCGAATTCCTGTCGCTGCCCGACAAGATCCGCGGCTACGGCCCGGTCAAGGACAAGGCGGTGCAGGACGCCAAGGCGCGCTACGCCCAGCTCGCCGCCGACCTCGCCAGCCCGCCGCCCGCGCCACGGCAGATGGCGGCGGAGTAGGGCTTGGCCTCTCCGTCATTGCGAGGAGCGGAGCGACGAAGCAATCCAGAGTCCTCGTGACGTCCTGGATCGCTTCGCTGCGCTCGCCGAGAGTCGGCGTCCGCATGAGCGAAGCGCCACGAGCCCGCCAGACGCATCAATTCGCCATCCGCTCCCGGCTCATGCGCAGCGTCACGACGAGGCCTTCGGCGGACCAGTCGAAGGCGATGGTGCCGCCGAGCTGGGCGCTCATGCTGCGATGGATCAGTTTGCTGCCGAAGCCTTCGGTGGTGTCGGCCGACTTCGGCGGCCCGCCGCGCTCGGTCCACATGATCACCACTTCGTCGTCATGCGCGCTGCACGACACGTCCAGCGTGCCGCTCGAAACCGACAGCGAGCCGTATTTCGCCGAGTTGGTCGCGAGCTCGTGGATGACCAGTGCCAATGTCGTGCTCGAGCGTTCTCCGACATTCATCTTGGGCACCGACACGCGGATGCGGACGCTGGCGCCTTTCTCGTCGTAAGGGGCAAGCAGCACGGAGACGAGATCGCCGAGCAGGGCCGCAGCGCTCGTCCGGCCTGGCCTTGAATGGATCAGGTCCTGCGCACGGCCCAGCGCGATCAACCGGCTGGCGAGATCATGGGCCATGTCCTCCTTCGTCGCCGCCGTGCGCGACGTCATCTGCGTCAGTGCCGTGGCGATCGTCAGCAGGTTCTTGACCCGGTGGCTCATCTCGCCCGCCAGCAGCTCGTTGGCTTCTTCGGCCTGCTTGCGCTGGGTCACGTCGAGGAAGATACCGAACATCAGCCGGTCGGCGATGTCGGCGTCATCGCCTTGGCCGCGCGCTGAGATCCAGCGGACCTCGCCATCAGCCAGAATGCGGAAATCGATCTCATAGGCGCCGACGATGGATCGCGTCGCGGAGAACGCCGATCTCACCCGCTCCAGATCGGCCGGATGGATGTTCCGCGACAGGACCTCGAACGTGATCTGGCCGTGGGTTTTGGACACCTCCCACAGCTCATAGGCACGCTCATCCATCGTGATGGCGTCGGTGTCGACGTTCCACGACCACAGGGCGACGCCAGCCGCTTTGGTTGCGGCGCGCAGATGCTTTTCGTGCCAGACTGGCATGCTCGCGCCCTCGGCGGGCATCACAATCGCTCCCCCTTGTCGTCGCGGCCTCCGCGCCCGCGACGCGCGGTGCGGCGGCAGCCCTTCGGGCTAGGCCGCTGCGGCCACCTCGTCGATCGAGGACATGACGGCCTCGGTCGCCGTCTGATGAACCATGTGGCCAGCGCCGCGAACCCGGCGAAACGTGCTGTGGCTGATAGCCTGATGCAGACGCCGGGATTGCGCGTCGATATCGATCAGGCGGTCCTGGTCGCCGGCAACGATCACGACCGGCATCTTCAAGTCACCGTAGGCCTTCCTGAAGCGGAATGCATCGGGAATCATGAGGGCGGCTTCTGCGGCGGAGGCGCGGATCTGCGACGGGCGGACCGCCAGTTCCTTCGGAAAACCGGCAAACTTGGCCGGCACCGACCGGGGACCGAACAGCTTGGCCATCAGCAGCGGCCACATCATGCGGCTGATCAGGGGAGAGATCGTGTAGCGCAGAATGTCGCCCAGCAGCGGAATGGCGGGAGCGGATCCTGCCACCACGTCGGAACGGAAGGTCGGATAGTAATAGCCGGAGGCGAGCACCATGCCCTTGACCATGGCGGGATGTTCGAGGGCCAGCGCAACCGCCACGGAGGCGCCCCAGGAGTGGCCGAGGACGAAGGCCTCCGACACGCCCAACCGGTCGAGCGCGCTCTTGATCAAGCCGGCCTGCGCCGTCGGCGTCCAGACGACATTGCGCGGCCGGTCGCTGTGGCCGAAGCCCGGCCGATCGAACGCGATCACGCGGTAGTTCTGCGCAGCCAGGTCGATCAGCCCGCTTGAGGCGAAGTCCTGGATCATGCTGCCGTTGCCATGCAGCAGCACCAGCGGCATGCCGGTGCCGCGCTCGACATAATGCAGCCGGACGCCGTCGACATCCATGAACTGGCCGGCAGGCGGATTGGCCCGTTCGGCGGACTTGGCCAGCCGGCGATTGATCAGGGCGGTGACGACCAAGGCGGCCGTGGTCGCTGCTGCTGCCAGCAGAAAGGGATGAGTCTTGGACAGCGACTTGCCGCGACGCGCCAGAGGCCTCAAGGATGGAACTGGGCTGGCAAGGAGGCTCGGCGTTGATGCTGCCAGTGCACGTGCCGTGGTCCGGGCTGCGGTCATGATCTGCCCTCATGGAAAGGCGTGCATGACAGCCGGAGGATCCGGGAAATGATGCAGCGCAGGGGCAACGGCCGGTCACGCGCTTCGTTCCGTGACGCCGCTTGCGCGATTTGAGCTGACGCGGGGTGACCCGAGTGACGTCCGGGACATTTCGGTCACGGGACGGAGGAGAGATGCCAACACTCGCAAGCTCAATTGCGCTGTTTGAGCTGGTTGATCACTGCATCGACATCGACCGTGTTGCGAGGGCAGTTCGTCCGCATCGAGAGGATCCCCCGATCTCGCAATCGGCGAACCTCGAGGGCGGACTTCGTGACAAAGCAATCCAGAGTTTGGGCAGCTCTGGATTGTCGTGCTGATCGCATTGCTCAGGAGCAATGCGATCGAACGTGCGATGAGTGCACGTCCTCGATCGATGGACGCCACGGACCTATCTGCCGCTCGTTGCGACCTTGGGCGCGCTATCGTTTGGTGAACGTGTAGCCGTCCAGCTTGGCGCCGTTGAAGTAGGTCCCCGGGAAGTCGCCGAACCGGACCACGGATTCGCCATTGGCAGGGTCGAGGATCAGCAGGCTGTCCCCGAGCACCCCGGCGATCGCCACCACGTGTGAGCCGGAGTTGTCACGCCAGGTGATGTCGACCGCGATCGGCCGGCCCGCATTGATCTGGGCCGCAATCTGCTGGAGGCTGACGTCGGCGCCGTGATAGCTGTCGAAATTGCCGGTGACCTTCAGTGGATCGGTCACGCCGCCGGATTTCAGATAGCGGCGATCTATCCCATAGGCGGCGTCGTCGAGGATGAACTCGACTGCCTTGTCGTAGGGATTCGCGAGGGCCTTGGCGAGCGCCGGGTGGTCCCTGAGCACCTGCGCGCTGGGGCATGCGCTCGTGTTGGAGGGGAAGCCGTTGATGTTATGCCCCACCACCGTCATGATCTGGCACTGCGTCCAGGTGCTTGCCGGATTATAGAAATGGTTGATGCTGGTCGCGACGGCCATCCAGCACCACTCATTGGATTCCTGGTACTGCATGCGCAGTCCCATATTGTTAGGTCGCGGTGGCAGGTAAGTCTGGACCTCCAGCGGCTTGGCGTCGAGCACGGTGATGTCGGTGACGACGTTGATGGCTGAGCCCCAGTCGGCATTGACCACGAAAGTGACGCCGTGGTTCGGATCGTAGGGCGGGCCGTGAGGCGCGATGTTCGATACAGTAATCGATGCCGCTCCGATGAAGCGGGCGTGCTGGGCGTTGTATTCGGAGGCGGTGACCAGAACGACGGAGTCGTGGTCGATCGCCGGCCAGTTGAAATTGAGCGTCTCGCGGCCACGGAACGCTCCCCAATATTTTCGAATCGTACGGGGCATGTGCCTGTTCCTGGTTCGATCAAGAAACTACAGCTGCACTTCGATGGGCGGATTGTCGAGGACGGTGATGTCGGTGACGATCGGCAGCGGGCTGCCCCAATCGACCTTCACCACGAAGGTCACGCCATGGTTGGGATCGAAGGGTGGTCCGTGCGGGGCAATGTTCTCGACCGTGATGTTGGCGGCGCCGATGAAGCGGTGCTCGTTGCTGGGGGGCGTTGTCGTCTGATACTCGGCTGCCGTGATCAGCACGACGGAATCGTGGTTGATAAGTGGCCAGTTGAAGTTGAGCGTCGCGCGGCCCTTCATCGGACCCCAGAATTTGCGGATCGTCCTCGGCATTGCTCTCTCCTGTCGGTAGATGACGTGATCGGCCGGAACTGTGTTTCAGCAACGGAAGATGAGATCGAGCCGGAGCGGCGGGGCTCGAACTTTCGACGTTGAGCGACCCGACGGTCGCGCAGCTGGCATGCACGATGCGGCATCGTCGAACACCGTTCGGCGATCGGTCTTGGCTGTCGGCGGCTCGTATGGCAGCCTGCCTCAAGTTGTCGGGCTGAGCCCGGATTGGGTTCATGAAGAAAGACACGTCGGCCATTTCTGCAACTTCGGGTCGTCGCATGCCGGCGGAGCGCGGGGCCCAGTCTTGACTGACGCCAGCGTCGCGTCGCGCAGCCAACTGCCCGTCGGGCAGATGGCGCTTTACGAAAAACAGAAATCGTGTTCTACTGCGCCGATCCCGCCTCACTCGGAAGGGGCGTTGCGCGCGATCGTCACGACACGCGAGGCGGGGAGCGATGGCCGCGATCGAGCCGCAGCGTGTCCTACACGGATGCGCGGACGAACGGCTGGGCGTGGACGTGAAGTCGCAGCGTGCCGACACCCCGATGCTGGTGTCCCGCGCAGTGCGCTGAAGCGCATTGTCGCGAATGGTGGCCAACAGGCCGGCGCACCAGGCAGACTGCGTATAAGCGTGAAGACCGTCGCGCAGGGAAGGCCGGTTGTTCCGGCTGCACCTGTGGTACCTGCCGCCTGCATTTTTTCTCAGCAGGCGGGCCGCAGGCGTCAGCCGACGCCTGGCCTTCCCTGCGCCCTCCGACTTGATGAGGGTGAGCGAGAGCAGCATGACCCGGGCAGTGTCTGCCGCGGGAATGCGAGGTCATGCGTAGTTCGATATGGGCAAGATCGCGCGTCATCACCGGTGTCGTCCCGGGCTTGACCTGGGACGACAGCGGAGTGAAGGGCAAGACCACGGCTCATCTCCACCGCGCGGAATATTTTCCGCGCTTGCCAAGGCTCGTGCGAGGGTCCAAAAAATCTCCAACCATTCGGGACGAAACGACAGGAAGCGGAGACGGAATTGACCATCAAGGGCAAGGCCTACATTGCCGGGATCTATGAGCATCCGACCCGGCACGCACCCGACAAATCGACCGCGCAGCTGCATGCCGAAGTGGCCAAGGGCGCGCTGGAGGATGCCGGGCTCAGCGCCAAGGATGTCGACGGCTATTTCTGCGCCGGCGATGCGCCGGGCGGCGCCTGGCCGATGGTCGATTATCTGGGCCTGAAGGTTCGGCACATCGATTCCACCGAGACCGGCGGCTGCTCCTATCTCATTCACGTCGGGCACGCGGCCGAAGCGATAGCAGCCGGCAAATGTTCGATTGCGCTGATCACGCTCGCCGGCAAGCCGCGCACCGGGCCGATGCCGCCGCGCGCCGCCGGCGCTGAGGCCGATTTCGAGCTGGCCTATGGCGCCACCACGCACAACGCCTATGGCATGTGTGCGATGCGCCACATGCACGATTACGGCACCACCTCGGAGCAACTCGCCTGGATCAAGGTCGCTGCCTCGCATCACGCGCAGTACAATCCGCATGCCATGCTCAAGGAGGTTGTCACGGTCGAGGACGTCCTCAACTCGCCGATGATCTCCGATCCTCTGCATCGCATGGATTGCTGCGTCGTCACCGATGGCGGCGGCGCGTTGATCGTGACCACGCCTGACATCGCCAAGAGCCTGAAGAAGCCGCTGGTGCGGCTGATCGGCCATGGCGAGGCCATGAAGGGGCCGCGCGGCGGCAAGGATCTCGACCTGACCTATTCGGCCGGCGTCTGGTCCGGCCCGCGCGCCTTCGCGGAGGCGGGCGTGACGCCCAAGGATATCAAATACGCCTCGATCTATGACAGCTTCACCATCACGGTCTTGATGCAGCTCGAGGATCTCGGATTCTGCAAGAAAGGCGAGGGCGGCAAGTTCGTCGCCGACGGCAACCTCATCTCCGGCGTCGGCAAGCTGCCGTTCAACACCGATGGCGGCGGGCTCTGCAGCAACCATCCGGTCAATCGCGGCGGCATGACCAAGGTGATCGAGGCCGTGCGCCAATTGCGCGGCGAAGCCCATCCGAAGGTCCAGGTGCAAAACTGCGACCTCGCCATCGCCCACGGCACCGGTGGCCTGCTCGGCGTGCGCCACGCCGCCTCGACCTGCATTCTGGAGCGCGTGTGATGTCTGAAGCGAAGAAACTGCCGGCCCCGATCACCAATCCCGAGACCAAGCCGTTCTGGGATGCCGCCGCCGAGGGCAAGTTCCTGATCAAGCGCTGCACCGCCTGCGGCGAGGCGCACTACTTTCCGCGCTCGATCTGCCCGTTCTGCTTCTCTGATCAGACCGTATGGGAGCAGAGCGCGGGCGAGGGGGAGATCTACACGTTCTCGATCATGCGCAAGTCGCCGACAGGACCGTATGCGATCGGTTACGTCACCTTGAAGGAAGGACCATCGCTGCAGACCAATTTCGTCGATTGCGATCTCGACAGCTTGAAGATCGGCCAGAAGGTGAAGGTGGTGTTCAAGCCGACCGACGGAGCCCCGCTGCCGTTCTTCACGCCGGTGTAGGTGAGGAGAAGAGATGCAGCCCCGCGTCATTGCGAGGAGCGAAGCGACGAAGCAATCCAGAGTCGCGGGCGGAGCTCTGGGTTGCTTCGCTTCGCTCGCAATGACGGTGGGATCGAGCGGCGAGTGCCACGAGTCATGGGAGAGGCATGACATCGTAGGGTGGGCAGGGGTGCGGAGCACCGTGCCCACCGTTCTACCGCGATGAAGATGGTGGGCACGCTTCGCTTTGCCCACCCTACGAAGAATGCGTTTCCGGGAGGACACCAACAACATGCCGATCAACTACGATGAGCTGATGGCCATGAAGGCGATGGGGCAGCCATATGCCTACACCGATCGCGAGGTGATGCTGTACGCCTATGGCATCGGCATGGGCGCCGACCCGATGGATGAAAGGGAGCTTGCCTTTGTCAACGAGGCCACCGCCGAGCCGCGGCCGCTGAAGGTGGTGCCGACCTTCGCCTCGGTCGCTGCCTGGGGCGCAGGCCCGGGTGACATGAAGCTCAACCGCGTGCTGGTCGTCGATGGCGAGCGCGACATCACGTTCCATCAGCCGCTCGCCGTGGCAGCGAAGATCACCGCCGATTCCTCGGTGCTGGCGGTGTCCGACAAGGGCAAGGACAAGGGCGCCGTCATTCGCCATCAGACCATCCTGCGCGACGAGAGCGGTGCGCCGCTGGCGACCCTGGTGGCCTCGCGCTTCGCCCGTGGCGATGGCGGCTTTGGCGGTCCCTCCGGCGGCATCCCGGAGCCGCATCCGGTGCCCTCCCGCGCGCCCGATCGCAGCGTCGAGATTTCGACGCGGCCCGACCAGGCGCTGATCTACCGCCTGTGCGGCGACCGCAATCCGCTGCATTCGGATCCCGAGTTTGCGCGCCGCGCCGGTTTCCCGCGCCCGATCCTGCATGGCATGTGCACCTATGGCCTGACCTGCCGCGCCGTGCTGCAGACCTATGCCGACTATGATGCCTCGGCGTTCAGGCAGCATGCCGCGCGGTTCTCCTCGCCGGTGTTTCCCGGCGAGACCGTGACGGTCGATCTGTGGAAGGACGGCCATGTGATCTCGTTCGAGGCGCGCGTGAAGTCGCGCAACGTCACCGTGATCAAGAACGGCAAAACCGTGCTCGGATGATGCTTGGCATGTGAGGCTCGCCTGTTTGTTGTCGTCATGCCCCGGGCTTGACCCGGGCATCCACGCGATGCCTCCTCATGAGATGGATGGCCGGGTCAAGCCCGGCCATGACGGAGAAGAACAAACAGCTCTGCGGAGGCACACATGGGACTGCTCGACGGCAAGGTGGCGCTGATCACCGGCGCTGGTGGTGGCCTCGGCGAGGCCTATGCAAGGCTGTTCGCGCGCGAGGGCGCGGCGGTGGTGGTCAACGATCTCGGCGGGCCGCGTGATGGGTCCGGCTCGGATCTGTCGATGGCCGGGCAGGTGGCGGCCGCGATCATGGCGGAGGGCGGCCGTGCGGTCGCCAATGGCGCCGACATCTCGACCATGGCCGGCGGGCAGTCGGTGTTCGACGATGCGATCCGGCATTTCGGCCGCGCCGACATTCTGGTCAACAATGCCGGCATCCTGCGCGACCAGACCTTTGCCAAGTCCAGCGAGGCCGATTGGGACAAGGTGATCCAGGTCCACCTCAAAGGCACTTTCTGCTGCACCTTGCCGGTGTTCCGCTGGATGCGCGACAATGGCGGCGGCGTCATCGTCAACACGTCCTCGACCTCCGGGCTGATCGGCAATTTCGGCCAGTCCAATTACGGCGCGGCGAAGGGCGGTATCTGGGGCCTGTCCAACGTGCTGGCGGTGGAGGGCCGCAAGTACAACATCCGGGTGTGGACCCTGGCGCCGGGCGCGCTGACACGGATGACCGCCGACCTGCCGCGCTACAAGGAAAATCCGGGCGCCGCACTGACGCCCGAAGGCATCGCGCCGGCGGTGCTGTATATGGTCAGCCACCTCTCCGGCGATCAGACCGGCAAGGTGCTCGGCGTCTCCGGCCCGCGCGGCGTGCGCGAGTTGCGCATGATGGAAATGGACGGCTGGAAGCCGCCATCCTCGGCCTGGCGGCCCGAGGACATCGCTGTTCATGCAGAGGAGATATTCTTTTCGGAGGCCGACATTCAAAAGTCCGCCCGGCGGTTTTGATGTATTCAGATGGTCATTCCGGCCTGCGCCTGGCGCAAACCCGGACTGAGACCAGAGATGTTGGAGAGCTGACGATGAAACTCACCGCCGCCGCCAAGGGCACCTTCGCGATCGCGCCGACGCCGTTCCACGATGACGGCCGCATCGACGAGGCCTCGATCGACCGCCTGGTCGATTTCTACGCCGAGGCGGGCTGTGACGGCATTACCGTGCTGGGCATCATGGGCGAGGCACCGAAACTCGATGCGGCTGAATCCGCCGAGGTTGCCATCCGTTTCGTCAAGCGCGCGAAAAACCTGCAGATCATCGTCGGCGTGTCCTCGCCCGGCTTTGCGACGATGCGCGCGCTGGCCCGGGCCACGATGGATGCGGGCGCTGCCGGCGTCATGATCGCCCCGCCGCCGAGCCTGCGCACCGACGACCAGATCACCGGCTATTTCAAGCAGGCGCAGGATGCGATCGGCGAGGACATTCCCTGGGTGCTGCAGGACTATCCGCTGACCCAGCAGGTCGTGTTCACGCCGGCCGTGATCCGCAAGATCGTCATGGATAGCGCCTCCTGCGTGATGCTCAAGCACGAGGATTGGCCGGGCCTGGAGAAGATCTCGGCGCTGCGTGCGTTCCAGAAGGACGGGTCGTTGCGGCCGCTGTCGATCCTGTGCGGCAATGGCGGCCTGTTCCTCGATTTTGAGATGGAGCGCGGCGCCGACGGCGCCATGACCGGCTATGCCTTCCCGGAAATGCTGGTCGATGTCGTCAAGCTGTCGCAGGCCGGAAAACGCGATGCCGCGCATGACCTGTTCGATGCGCATCTGCCGCTGGTGCGCTATGAGCAGCAGCCGGGGGCAGGGCTCGCCGTGCGCAAATACGTGCTGCAGAAGCGCGGCGCTATCGCCTCCGCGGCGCAGCGCAAGCCGGCCTCCGGCATCAGCGCTGCAGCCAAGGCCGAGGTCGACTATCTCCTGTCGCGGGTCGCACGCTACGATGCCCGGGCCAATCTGCAACCCCACGCCAGCGCCGCGGAGTGACCATGGCCGACATTGCCGCCGTCCGTCCCGCCTCGACCGTGCTGTTGCTGCGCGACAACGCAGCCGCCCGCGAGATCGAGGTGTTCATGATGGTGCGTCACCATCAGATCGAGTTCAACTCGGGCGCACTGGTGTTTCCGGGCGGCAGCGTCGACAAGGGCGACCGCGAGATTGCCGGGATGCCCGAACTCTATGCCGGCGGCGATGCCGTTCAGGCCGAGGCGCTCGGCTTCCGGATTGCCGGCATCCGCGAGACGTTCGAGGAAAGCGGCATCTTGCTAGCGCGGGCCAGGGGCTCTGGCGCGCTGATCGATGCGGCGGCGGCGCGCGAGATCGAGGCCGCGCACCGGCTGCCGCTCTGCGAAGGCAAGGTCAGCTTCCTCGAAGTGCTCGAGCGCCATGGCCTCGTGCTGGCGCTCGATGCGCTGGTGCCCTACGCGCATTGGATCACCCCGGAGGGGATGCCGAAGCGCTTCGACACCTGGTTCTTCCTGGCGGCAGCGCCGCCGGACCACCTCGGCGCCCATGACGGCCGGGAATCGACCGACTCGGTCTGGGTCTCGCCGCGCGAGGCGCTCGCGGGCGGCGAGGATGGCCGTTTCAAGCTGCCGTTCCCGACGACCCGCAACCTGATCCGGCTCGGCAAGCAGCCGGCGGTGGCGGATGCACTCGCGGCGGCCCGGGACATGGACATCGTCACCGTCATGCCGGTCATGACCAAGACCGCGGATGGCGGCCGGCAGCTGCGCATTCCGCCGGAGGCCGGCTATGATGGGGAGATCTTCGAATTCGGTGCGGCCGGTTAACCGCACACGCCATTTTTCGTCTTGCGGAGTGCGTGCGGATCGGTTCTGTTCCTGATATGTTCAGTTGGCCGCATCGCGGCTCGTATATATTGCGGTTCCGAGCACCGGACCCATGAGTAAACCAGTTGATTTCGGCACCGCCTGCAGTTCGCTCCGATCGATGACGATCGGTCGGATGATTTTTGGCAGCTTTCTGCTGCTGCTCGCCGTGATCACCGCCACCAGCATGGCGAGCGTCATCGCCATTCGCCACATCGATTCCACCTTTGCCGAGCTGCAGCGGCTGCAGGGCGTCGGCGATCTCGCCGAGGAGATCGATCAGCGCATGAACGAGCTGCGGCTCGCGGCGCGCGATTTCGTCACGGATCCAGCCTCGCGCTCCGACCGCGTCATGGAGGCGGCGACCGAGCTCAGCGCCTTGTTGAAGAAGACGCGCCTGCAGCTGGCGCCGGAGCAGCAGGCGACGATCGACGGCGTGGCGCAGCGGCTCAGCAATTATCGCGAGGGTATCGACCGGATCAGCGCGCTGATCGCACAGCGCGCCGAGTTGCTGTCCGGCCTGCCGGCGGCGCGCGAAGGCTTCGAGGAGGCGATCGCGGGCGTGACCGAGCGCGACACCGCGCGGGCGCTGTTCAAGGTGCAGAACCAGATCGGCGCCGCGCTGCTGGCGCGCGATCCGGCCGGCGCCGAGCAGGCGGCGCGCAGCATCCGCGCGACACCGATCCAGGACAAGGCGCTGCGCGCGGCAGCGGATCGTTACGCCGAGGCGATCATCGCCATCGCCGGCACCGAGGACGAGATCGCGCGGCTCGACAAGGAGGTGCTGGGCATCGAAGGCCGGCTGATCGGCCGCGTCACCGAGCTGCTGCGGGCGCTGAGCGCGAGCCAGGGCAAGGTCCTGGCGCGCGACTTCGCCCGCACCCTGGCGGAGACCAAATGGCAGAGCATCATTTTCGGCACGGCCGGGGTTCTGATCGGCATTTTCGCCGCCTCCTTCGTGGTTCGCCGCACGGTGCGGCCGCTGGCCTCGATCGCTCGCTCGATCCGGGCGCTGGCCGCAGGCGAGAAGTCGACGGCGATTCCGCAGACCGACGTGCAGAACGAGATCGGCGACATCGCCCGCGCCGCGGAGGTGTTCCGACAGACCTTGCAGGACGCCGACGCCGCGCGCGAGGCGGCGGTGCGCGCGCTGGCCGAGCAGCGGCTGGCCGAGGAGAGCTATCGCAAGCTGTTCGAGGCTTCGATCGACGGCATCTATGTGACCACGCCGAGCGGGCTCGTGCTCAATGCCAATCCGGCGCTGGCGCGGATCATGGGGTACGATTCGGCGAGCGATCTGATCCAGAGCGTGAGCGACATCGCCGACACCATCTATGTGCACCCGCTGGCGCGCAAGCGCTATCAGAAGCTGATGCAGCGCGATGGCATGGTGCGTGAGTTCGAGTACCAGGTGCGGCGGCGCAATGGCGAGATCCGCTGGCTGTCGGACAGCGCCACCGTCGTGCGCGACGAGAGCGGCGAGGTGCTGCGCTACGAAGGCGTCGTTCGCGACATCACCGATCAGAAGCGCGCCGAGACGGCCATCGCCGAAGGCCGCCGATTGCTGCAGCAGGTCATCGACACGGTGCCGGCGGTGATCAACGTCAAGGATCGCGAGCTGCGCTACGTCTTGATGAACCGCTACATGGCCGGCATCTTCAATGTCGAGCCGGAGGATGCGCTCGGCCGCACCACCGGCGAATTGATGTCGCGCTACGGCGCCAGCAAGACCGACTCGAACGACAAGCGCGTGCTGGCGACCAAGGCCGGCCTCGGATTCTACGAAGAGGAGTACCTCGATTCCTGCTGCGTGATGCGGCAATGGTTGGTCAACAAGCTGCCGCTGCTGGATGCCGATGGCGAGGTCGACAAGATCGTCACGGTGGCGCTGGACATCGGCGAACGCAAAAAAAGCGAGCTGGAAATGCGCAAGGCGAAGGAGGCCGCCGAAACGGCGCTCCGGAACCTGCGCGAGACGCAGGCCTCGCTGATCGAAGCCGAGAAGCTCGCCGCTCTCGGGCGCATGGTTGCGGGCGTCGCGCATGAGGTCAATAATCCCGTCGGCATCAGCCTGACGGTGGCCTCCGCGCTCGAGCGCAAGACCGAGCGCTTCAGCGAGGCCGTGAGCCGCGGTGAACTGCGCCGCTCGAGCCTCAACGAGTTCATCGAGACCAGTCGCAACGCGGCCGGGCAACTGGTCGCCAATCTCAATCGTGCGGCCGAGCTGATCCAGTCGTTCAAACAGGTCGCGGCCGACCGCAACTATTCGGACCAGCGGACCTTCGATCTCGCCGATCTCACCGAGCAGGTGATGCTGAGCCTGCGGCCAGGCCTGCGCAAGCAGAACCTGACGCTGAACGTGAACTGCCAGCCCGATCTGGTGATGAACAGCTATCCCGGCCCTTACGGCCAGGTCCTGACCAACCTTTTCCTCAACGCCGTCGCGCATGCGTTCCCGGATGGCCGGGGAGGCACGATCGAGATCCAGGCCCGCGAGTCCGGACGCGACAATGTCGAGATCATCTTCTCCGACAATGGCTGCGGCATGAGCCTGGACGTCCGGCGCCGCGCCTTCGATCCGTTCTTCACGACGCGGCGCGATCAGGGCGGCACCGGCCTCGGCCTGCACATCGTCTACAACATCGTCACCAATCGTCTCGGCGGACGGCTCGATCTCGAGTCCGAGCCCGGGGCGGGGACGCGCATCCAGATCGTCCTGCCGCGTGTCGCGCCGCTGGAGCAGGCGGCCGAGTAGGCCGATCGACCTCGATCTCCTGCGTAAGACCCCGGATTGACTCTCACGAAGCCGCGATCGAATCGCAAACTGGCCCGGTTGATGCATCGCCATCCGCGCACCCTTGGGTGGTGCAAGAGCAGATGGACCAGACGGCAATGAGCAAATGGATCGTGTCAGGCGGCCATGAGCCGCATCGAATTGAGCCCGGGACGACGCGCCGCGCGCGATGGCGGGACAAGTGCAGGACGCCTCCCATCCAGATGACGGGGGCAGCTCTGCTGATCGCACTTTCCGCGCCACCTGGGCTGGCGCGCGACCGCGGTCAATACGCGAACTCGTCGCCGGAGTTGAAGGCCTGGTTCGATGGGCTGCGAAGCGGAAAGGGTCCCTGTTGCTCCGATGCTGACGGCAGCGCCGTCAGCGACGTCGATTGGGAAAGCAGAAATGGCCATTACCGCGTGCGCATCGAAGGCGAATGGCTCGACGTGCCCGACGAGGCCGTCATCACCGAGCCCAACCGGGTCGGCCGCACGATGGTCTGGCCGATGCGGGGCTATCAGGGCCTCTCGATCCGCTGCTTCATGCCCGGCAGCATGACTTAGCGATGTGCCGCGGCTCAGGTGTATTTCCTGTCGCGCTCCAACAGCTCGATGGAAATACCCTGAGGGCCGCGGATGAAGCAGATGCGCACGCCCGGACGGATCGTGGTCGGTTCGGTCGTGAAGGTGACGCCCTTGGCCTTCAGCGCCGCGGCGGCGGCGTCAATGTCCGTTACGGTGAGACCGAAATGATCGAGGCCCTGATAGGGTGTCTTTGGGGGCTCATGGACGCCGTCACCGGGCTCGACCTTGGCGATGAACACGCTGGCGCCGCCCAGCCTGACATCGATGCGGCCGGGATTGCGAATGATCTCGCCGCCGAGAACGTCATGCAGCCAGTTGGCCGTGGCTTCAGGGTCCGGGCTGCGGAGGTGAATATGGTCCCAGGTGACATTCAACATCGTCGAGATCTCTCAAAAAGTGAAACGTCTTTGGACGTAGCAGCGTAGCTGCTGCATCGGCAACGATCCCGATGTTTATCGGCTCGACCTCGGCTGCGCCAGTCCGGTCCGGTCATCGAACCGGTGGCCGGGGCCAGCCCTCCAAATGTCGGTTTTGCGTGCAACTCTGCCGACGTTTGCAGATTGAAAGTTTCAGAGTCCTGACCGGCAGCCATGGGGCGGACATGAGCGTGGGTCTTTCTGTTTTGCTGCGACGTGCGACCTCGCCGGTGCTTACTCGGCAAATTGCACCGCAGGTTCCCTGGAGACCGGCGTTGCTCGGCCTTGCCGCGCTCGCAGGCGTGATCGTGGCGGCGGGCTTGCTGATGATGTCCCTCGATGACGCTGAGACCGCCGATGTCGGCCTTGCCCCGCTCACGTCGGATCAGGCGAGCAACGCCGATGCGGGTGATGAGGACGGGGCAGGGACATTGCACGGCTTGCCGCTGGCGGTGACGGTTGGTGCGGGCGGCTCCGGCACGAGCATCGGCTCGCCGCTGTCGTCAGCGGCCACCCCAGGCGGCAGCGTTTTGGACGCCAATGCGAGACTCACCTCGGCCGCGCAGCCCGGCTTGCAGGATTCATCCGTCCTGTCGGGCGTTCGGATCAGCTCCCAGTCGTGGCGGCGGGGCGGATTGGGATCGCGGGCGCTCGTCACCTTCACGCTGCGGAATACCCACCCATTCGCGATCAAGGATGTTGAGATCAACTGCGCTTTCGGCAGAGATGACGGCGGACCGCTCACCGCGCGAAGGCGTGTCGTCCCCGGCCTAGTGAAGCCAGGGGGCCGCCGGACCTTCGTGGGGGTCCATGTTGGATTTGTCAACGTTAACGTCAGCTCGGCAAAATGCGCGCTGGTTGCAGCGACGAAAATCTAATTATGTCGCGCTAGTTTCCGGCGGTGCTTGAACCTGTCGGTTTGCCCGGGAACATACTTCCATGGTCCTCCGTTAGGTGGATAGTCGGCCGAGGGCGCGCCGACGGAGCGGTAAATTATGCCTATCTTGCGTTATTTTCTGTTTGTCGGCGGAACTTTGTTCGCGCTGCTGGTCCTCGCGGACGCGGTGCTTCCCAGCGTACCTCTTCCAGCCAGCCTGACCTCCGCAGCGGATCTGCCGCCGGTTCGTATCCAATCCACCCGGAAGTGGCCGGAGCGGATCGTCATCGATACGTCAATTGCGACGCCAGCCCAAACCAAAGTTGCGACGGTCGAGCCGTCGGCGGTTGTGGCCACCGCTCAACCCGCGAAGACCGCTGCCCGCGACGCCTATGCGCAGCTGAATGTCGCCGAGGCCAAGGCGCCCACGGCAGCCGCGGTCGAGAAGCCGCCGGCGCGCGCGATGAAGAGCTCCGAAACCGCAGCCAGGCCGGCAGACGCCAAGAAGCGGAAGGTTGCGAAGACGCATCCCGGCAAACCCATGATTCTGGTGGCGCAACAGCCGCATTTCGGACTGTTCAATTCGACCTGGTAAGACGCTTCCGATGCCGGCTGGTCGCTGCCGAGCGCGATCGCTGATTGGTCGCCAGGGGCGTGTACGCGCCGCCAGACTGCCTTGATCTTGCGCAAAGTGCGCTCGCTTCAGAGCGCCTAGCGTCATCTCCAATGAGGACCAGGCGCGTTTGCCCTCGGACCTACGGAGACGCCGCATGACCGCAACCCCGCCCAACCTCTCGATCTCGCCAGAGAAGGTCGCCTTCGTTGTCACGAAGATCCATCAATATGAGATGGAAGCCACCGAACCCGAGCTGCTGGCCGATCTGACAGACGACGATTCCGCGCCTGGCACCGGCGGCCGAGGCGCGACCACGGATCGCTCTGAGCTCGTCAGCTTCATCAGGGGGCTGAATGTCGACGAACAGATCGATCTGGTCGCGTTGATGTGGCTCGGCCGTGGCGACGGCTCTCTCGACAATTGGGATGAGCTGCGCGCCCAGGCGGCACAGGCACACAACAACCGCACGGCCACTTATCTGATCGAAACGCCGATGCTGGGCGATTACCTGGAAGAGGCCTTGTCCGAATTCGGCTTGTCCCTGGAGGATTTCGAAGAAAGCCTTTGATCCGGCGCCGTGTCAGAAGATGCGGAGGCTGCGCTGAAGCGGAAGCCCTTGGCGCGGTCTGGGTTGGCCGCCCACGACATGGTCACGCCCACGGCCCCGTGTCGACGACGAATAGCAAGCGAAGCGCTCGCGCATCGCGCGAGGCAAGGATGGAGTAGCTCAATGGACAAGATGAAGGTAGGGACCGGTGACTGGGTCGTGGTTTGCGACGGACGCAAGGCGCTGATCCTCGAAAATATCGGAGACAGCATGTTTCCGAACCTGCATACCAAGGAAGTCCATGAGCATGTGAATGAACGGACCAGCGCACAGGGAACCGATGCCCCGGGATCAGTGCAACAGTCCGTCGGCCATATGCGGAGCTCGGTCGAGCAGACCGATTGGCATGACCAATCCGAACGCGCTTTCCTCAAGCAATTGGCGGACCGCCTGCATCACGCCGTCCAGGGCGGCGAGACCAAGGCTGTGACGATGGTGGCGTCACCGCGGGCTCTCGGAATGATCCGGGCGGATTATTCCGACGCCGTGCGCAAGGTGCTGCACGGCGAGATCCACAAGGACCTGGTGAAGCTCCCGGTCTACGAGATCGAGAAGCAGCTGCTGGCCTGATCGATCGTTCGATTTCAGCCGCCCTGCAATTACATGGTCCGCGCGACCTCCGGCGCGGACTTCGGCTCGGTGGGCACCAGGCTCGCATCGGTATGCTGCGAGCCTCTTTCCACGATCTCATAACCACATTCATCGAGCCATGCGATGAGACGGTCAGCCATGGCATAGTCCCAACTGGGATAGGAGCGGGCAATGACCTGGCGCGGTGTGAGCTTGCGAGTCATCCTGGATTCCTTCGCTGATCGAACGCAAATTCTTCAACACATCTAATTTTCGGGGCTGTCTTCTTAACCCAAGCGTGACGCGACGGTTCCTGCCGCTGGCCGCAAAAGGCTCGGTTGCCGGCGTTGGAAATGCCGCCGCAGAGCCACAGCGGAGGCTGGCCTTATGCGTCAACGGTCTCTGAGGTCTCTTCGTCGGCAGCATGCAGGGCAAGACTGCGCTGCTTCTTTTCGACGATCTCGTAACCACAATGATCGAGCCAGGCGATCAGCCGGTCGGCCATGTCGTAGTCCCAGGTCGGGTAGGATCTGGCGATGGCTTCGCGCACCGTGAATTTACGAGACGTCATGTTGACCGTTGCTCCCTCATTCTCGGCCAATCCTTTGTCCCCCGCAGATGCTCATCGACTCGGCAGTCCTTCCGGAAGGCCGCCGCCGTATTCAGGACGAGCAGGCGTCAATTCGACCGCAATGATGCTCTCGCTCTGAACCTAAATCCGCTCTCTGCAATGGTCTTGGCCGTGCCGACTTTGCTGTTGTTTGGGCCGTAAGTGGTAACTGTCGCCTTGCGCCCGGTTACCGGACCGAGCGGCCTTCCGCATATGGTGAATCGTCTCGCGCCTTTGATTCTCTGCCCAATTCGATGCCTGACTTGTGGTCCTGTCGTGCAAGGAAGATGGCGGCTCCGCGGCTCGCGACGCGGCCTTTCGTCACAGAGATGGTTGATGAACCCTCGCGCGTGCGCCGAGGCAGCATGCGCGGAGTGCAACGAGCACTGGAACGCGGAAGGGGCGATGTTGTTTCTGTTGCGCTTCGCAATTCGAAGCGGGATGGAGCGCAAATGAGATTGAAGTTTTTGATGGTGCTGCCGATCGCGGGGCTGCTGGTGGGGCTTCAGCCCGCCCAGGCGAACGACTCCTGCGGTCCCGGCTGCCACGTGGCGCCGAATGGCGGATGTGTGGTGAATGGCTGGGAAACTGGCGCGGCAGTTTGGAACGAGTGTCCTGCCGGCGCCCGGCCAAGACCTCCCTGCGGAGCGGCCCTCAAATGGAGCAGACGAGCGAAGGCGTGTCTCATCAGGTGATCCTCAGGGCGGACCACCCCCGCATTTCAGCAGCGGCGCAGATCGTTCGGCGCCGCTCCGTTCAAGTGCTCGACGAGCGGGGCGCTTCGGGCGACAGGGCTTCGATGTCCAACGTGAACAGGCGTTGTTCGTCGGTGCTCTCGGCACGCGCCAGCACCTGTTCGAGCAGCGCAATCACCGCATTGGTTCGAGCGTCGTCATTGGTGTCGTCGTAGCTGGTGGCGGCAAGGAGGGAGCCGTTTGCTTCGCACATCGCCTTGATCTGAATCTTCATCACTGCATCTCACGCCATGATTGGATGACCGAGCGTGGCTGCAATCGTGTTAAATTCGCGCAAAATGTTCTGATTAAACTGGTGGTAGCATGGCACTGGCGCACGCCCCCCGGTCGGTCGTCCAAGCTTAGCCGGACTTCGGATGGAGAACCTCGCGTGGCGGGCGGGTGCGGAACGCCTTGCGCAGCCATGAGCGCGATGGCGCCTCGATCAGCGCGTAGGTGACCCATGCCACGGCCGTTGCGATGGCAACGAACAACCCCAATCGAAGCATCAATTCCAACGCGCCGGGATCTTCGGACTTGCCGAGCATCGCGAGCCGGATCAGGAACGGGTGCAGCAGATAGATCGAATAGCTGCATTCCCCGCCGATCACCAGGGCGCGGGATGACAGCCAGCGACCGTGGCCATAGCGGCTGGTCCCGAGGAAGACGACGGAAAATCCGACGATCTCGAGGAGACACACGGCAAGCTCGATCGAGAATGACCAACCCGGAAGGCGCGGCTCCAGGAACAGCAGCACAGGCGAACAGGCGAGGCCCGCGGCCGCCGAATAGAACATGATCGCAACGCCGGAACGTTCTGTACTGCCGATCGCGGCTTCGGCGCGGTTCTGATAGATCATGGCAGCAAGACACCCGGCGACGAATTGCGACAGGTGCAGGAACGGCGAGTAATAAGTGAGCCACTGCATCCCGCCGTGCTGGAGGGACGGAGCTATGACCTGTAACACCCGCTCGCCCCACGTGAAGAAAGCAATGATGGTCATGGCAAACAGCAGAATGTTCGCGAGGGCGATCCAAATCATCGTCCTCAGTTTGTCGACGCCGGAGAACAGCAGGCAGACGAAGGGGAAGAGGAGGTAGAAAAACAGCTCCACGCTGATGGACCAGAGGTGCTGCAGCGGCGGAACGACCGCCACCAGCATGGTCCCGTTCTGCACGGGAAACCAAGCTTGCGTCATCGTCAGAATGAATCCCAAGGACGGTGCGGACACGCCCCTGACGATCATCAGAAAGGTCACGATGCTGAGAACGACAACGACGTACATCGGGTAGAGCCGAGCGAGTCGCGCAATCATGAATTCGCGCAAGGCGGAGCGTAGCGATTGTGACTGGAAGCGCTTGGCATAATTGAGCCAGAGAACGAAGCCGCTCAGCACGAAGAACATCGTCATGCCGATGCTGCTGACCTGGGCGATCAATTCCGGCAGCGCGCCACGCGCCAATGATGGCGCACCATGCCCGACGACGACCGTCGCGGCCGCGACGAAGCGCAGGCCGGTCAGCGAGCCGATGAAACGCTGGTCATTCACGCTGGAGGAATATCCGGCTGCGTCGAGAGGATGGAAATCTGTTCGTCTCGTTCTAGGAACCGCGGGGGCGGGAGGCAATCCAGATCTCACGTGGCCGCAGGATCTCTGTCGGCGGCGCGAAGCTCGGCGCACGCGGATCTCCGGGGCGACGCGCGGCGGCTGTCCACAGTGGGACGGATGGTCTTCGGCACGCCGGCCCTCAATCCAGGTTTCGCGCCCATTGTGGGGCTTCGATCGGCTCGAAACGCATTTCGTTCGGATATTGGCAGTCTCGGCAACGCGGGCGTTCATAGCCGCCTCGCTGAGCTTTTCCACCCCCCTGCAGAGACCGCCTGGCCGAGCCAAGGGGCACGTGCGACCGGCTGGGCCGGATATTGAGCCGGCAGAGGAGGACCGGATGGCGCGCTCGGAGGGATTCGAACTAAATCCATGACCGCTTGATTTATTTGTCTTATTTCGGATGAGATTGGTTCAAGGGGCAAATCAAGGGGCATGTCGTTCTGTCGCGCAGTTATCAACAAGCTTTTTGCTCGAAAGCTGGTGCGCCGAAAAAAAGCGCGGATTGCGGTGAGGGCGCTGTTTGCTCCTAGTCATCGGTCGGTCGCCATGCGCCTGGATGAAGCCGGCGCCTATCGCGCTGATGGTGGCACATCAGCGCGCGATCGCGTGGCTGTCACGGCGCGGCTTCGGCGGCCGAGGCTGCGGTGGCGCGCAGGCGTTCGCGATGGCTGCGCGTGTTCAGGCGGCTCAGGAACATCAAGGCGGAGCGGCCAGGGAGAAAGGCGTATTCGCCCCCGTAGACGGTGACGAAGCCGCCGGGGCCGCGCAGCACGAGCGAGCCTGCGGTGGTGGGGATGGTGAAGCGCGTGGCGCGGCTGGGCGGGCCGACCGCGACGATCGGGTGCGGCTCGTCGGTCAGTCCCGCGAAGCCCGGTGCCTCGATCCAGGACTGCTGAATGAACTCGAACTGGCGTTCAATCTCCGCGCACAGGCCCATGAACAGCAGGCCCTTTTCATTACCCTTCTGGTAGGACCGGCCGCGCCGCAGCAGACGATGGCGGTTGGTGATCATCAGTTGCGAATCGTCGCCCGGCGCCAGGCTGCCGCGGGGATTGGCGCGGCGGATGTGCGCGCCGAACGGACAATACAGTCCCTGCGGGCCGTCGACGCCGAACTCGAGATTGGCGTCGGTCTTCATGCGGCTCGTGCGGCGACCGTGCACCGGGTACGGTGGTGGGCCGTCTTGCGGCGGCTGCGCACCGCCTGGTGGCGGCGGAACGGGCCCGATCGGGCGATCGATCAGCGGCACGCCATCCTGCCAGCGGCCCATCATCTTGGCCTTTATCCAATCGGCCGCCCAGGCCGGCGGCGCGTCGCCGCCCCAATCCGGATCGCTCACCTTGGCGGCCTGCGCGGTCGCGAAGGCGTCGAACTCCTCGACGTGCTGCTGGAGCTCCCGGATCGCCAGGAAGGTGCCGTTGCGGCCGAAATCGCGCACGTGCGGACGCGGATCCTGGAACGCCGAGAAGCGGCTGTCGGCGGCGACGGGCACCGAGCCCAGCTGATCCTCGAGATCGAGCTCCCGCGCCACCACCGGCGTCGGCGGGTAGAAGCCTTGATTGTTCTGGTAGCCCAGCATGAACTCGCCGGGCGCCATGACGTCGCGCGGCAGGGCGCCGCGCGCAAACCGCTCGGTGCGGCGGATCACCGGCTGCGAGATGCCGTCGCGGAAACCGAAATGCTCGTAGTTGAAGCCTTTCGCCGTCGGCTGGGTGTCGGTCTCGTAGACCAAGGCGGCCGGCGCCGCCGAGCTGCTCCAGATGCCGTCGCAGCCGGTCGCCGCAGTCGCTCGCCGACCGTCCATAGAGCAGCAGCACGGCATGCACCGTCCGCGCATCGTCATCCGCCGCCGGCCAACGCCAGCCTGACGGATCCAATGCGCCGAAATCACCCAGGATCCGCTGCCGCGATCGCATGCCGAAATTGAATGCGGTGGGGAAGCTCCCGGCCGCATCGGCCAGCCCGAGCCGGGCCAGGCCCGCGCGGTGAAGGCCATGCAGCAGGCCGAGGCTTCATCCTCCGAGGAGGGGGGGTCGCCGAAGGTGATGCCCAGGGTGGCCGTCCACAAGGCTCTCCTCCGTCAGCTGGATCTCCCCCGTGCGCGTGGCGACAATGTCCGCCAGCGGCAGCCGCGACAGCGCGGCCAGCCACGTCCCGCACGCTTCGGGATCGTCGGACAAATTGATGGCCGCCAGCTTCATGTGGTGCAGATGCTTGAAGCCGCGGAACACTGCCTGCTAAGCTTGAACGAGGCGCCGCGATAACTCCCAATTCAGGTTTTGCGGTGGGACAATGATCGTCCTCCCTGTGCCGGCGAGATGATGTCGCAGTCAGCATCTCATCCGCGGATGTGGCGAGGGAATGTACATCGCCGTTTTAGACGGGGACAAGAGCAAAACTGCCCATCGCGTTATCGCCGTGTTGTGCTGAAAACGGCGCTTGGCCGCGTATGAGGCAAGCTGAGATCGCAACGAACTACTTTACTTTTGATTGCTTTTGACATTTCATTCGAGCTGCGTGAACCTCGGAGGTTGACCGATGCGCGCAATGTATTTTCTTTGTGCTTTTCTTTTGGCGATCTCGATATTTAACAATCCGGCGTCGGCCCAGAGCTGCGATGGTCTCATGAGACCCATCGCTATGTTCAGCTGCTTCGACGCTGAAATCGCTGCTCTCAAAGAAGAAGAAAGCAGGCTTTACGCCGCACAACTAGACGACCTGTCAGGACCCGAGCGCTCCGCGTTAGTTCGAGAACATAATCGTTGGGCCGGTAGCCTGGAAGCAAAATGCGCAATTCCAGACATGGGCTTTCTGTTGCCGAAGGACGCGCTCGTCGCGCGTTCCTGCCTGATGGACCAGTACCGGGACCGGTTCGCAAAGTTGGCCACGACCAAGACCGCCACGCTAAGCCGACTCAATGATCATCCACAACAGGTCGTGGCCACCAAGTCCTACTTCACGATCGTGGCGAGCGGCACGACCGAACCTGACGCCCGCACCCATTTCGAGCGCCTGAGAAGTTCTTTTCCCTTTGAGTCCTTCGCGCTGTACCCTCCGAATTCCGAACAGTATAATTGGACGATCGTGCTGGCTTCCTATGTTAGCCACGCTCGAGCAACTCAGAGTGCTGCGCTTGCCCGTGCGCTTGCTATCACCTTAACTCCAGTCGTCTGGAGAATGCCCGACCACGTCGATTTGAGCGGCTGGATGCCAGTTGCATCCGGACCGCTCGATGCTCCCGATGTGCGTCAACCCGATCGCAAGGCTGTGGGTCCGAATCGGCGCCCACTTGACCAAGTAGCAACCGCGAAGAAGGTACTTACTTGCTACAACGAACGGGCGTCAAACAACAGGTTAGTCACAGTCGAGCAGATGTTTCTCTGCTCGGGCGTTTGGATCACTCCGAAAGCGCTATTGCGATGCGCACTCGGTCAACAGTGCCCAGTCTATCCCGACACAGTCAGCGGGAGAGCGGCCTTGGATTCCGCTCTTGCCGCACGTAATCTGACAAGAACGAGTGCACTGATGCTCTCGGAAGCAGATATTCCCGCGATGCCAACCAAGACCGACATCGAGCGATGCAACGTCGCAACTAATAGTCAGAACGCCTTCACCGATTGTGTCATGCTGACGATCAGCGCGGACAAAAAGGCGTTGATTGACTGCTTCAGCAAGAAGACCGAGGGTGACCGTCTGCTGTGCTTCACGGACAAGGTCAACGATCCCAACCTAGCCCTACAGGTCGGCTGCGCCATCCGAGGAACTCCCTCAGCCGAAAGCGTCCTTGCCTGCAATCCCAGTGCCGAGCTCAAAACCAAGGCGGAAAAGATCCGCGATTGCGTCAAGCAAGCCGGTAGCTACGCATCTGCAGCAGGTTGTGTCACCGCGGATTTGCCCGACGCGCAAAAGAAGATGGCTGATTGTCTGACAAAGACCAACACCGCAGCCGGTTCTGCAGATTGTCTCGGCAACCTTTCAGCCGATTATGCAAAAGCCAGGCAGCTCTTCGATTGCATGAACTCCGGGGGCAAGGGAGTTTGGACCAATTGCGCCGCGACCGCGGTTAGCGGCGATGCCGCACGTGCCGTCAATTGCGTCGGAGATGGAAGTAAGTCGTCCACCGACATCGCGATTTGCCTGCTTGGTGACAAACTCGAAGTGCGAACCGCCCAGCATGTGCTCACCTGCATCTCCTCTGGCCGGAGCGCCAGCTCGCTCATTGCAAACTGTGCGGACGGCATCCTGGATGCCAAGACAAGCCAGGTTCTTTCCTGTGTCTCCAACGCAAACGGCGACAAGAGTCAATTGGCCGGCTGCGCCGCGGGCGCGGTGTTGCCGCCAGACGCCGCGCGGGTTGTGAGCTGTGCAACAACGAGTTCTGGGGCAACATCATTCGCTCTTTGCGCCGCAGGACCAGCGATGAATGAGGAATGGCGGATTGCCGCCGAATGCGCAGTCGAAACGGGCGGAAATCCTATTGGTTTCGCCGGCTGCACCGCGACCCAACTGACCATCAACGAATTGACCAAATGCTTCAAGGGCGGGATCGGCACCAGTTGCTTCGGCAAGAACAACACGATTGTCCTCACGCTGACAAATGCGTTTAACGATCTCACAAACGGCCCTGGGCCCAACAATGAGATTGTAAAGGCAATCCGAGCTGTTGGCGAGGTAACCGGCGGTCCCAACTCCGTGATCAACAATCCGCGCCAGTTGCTCGGCGGCTCAAATAGCATGATCAACAATCCAGGTCAGATTTGGGGCGGACAAAATTCCGTCTTCAATCAGATCGCAGGAGGCAGCAACTCTGAATTCCGCAAAGTTCTTCGCGTAATGGACCCGAGCAGTTGGTTTTGATCAGCAAAGTTAATGCCTGCGAGCAGAAGATCGCAGCTTGTGCGATATTTTTCAAAGTGTCTATTTGGCTTTAGAGAGTGTCCAATGTGATCATCATGCGCCGGGGTGCAATTGCTAGTCGACGCCGATAACGGACAGCACGGGGCTGGGGTGAATTTGCGGCCAACCGCGCCCACGTCTACTTTACCGTGAACGTAACCATACCGAGGATCGTTGCCATGAAACTTCTCCTGTCTGCTCTGGTTTCGCTTCTGATCGTGCAGGCAACCAGTGTTCGGGCCGAATGCCTGGACGATGCGACGAATTTCGCCGTCAAGCTCTGCGGAGAACTAAATAATGCAGGTACCCGCACCCAACTGTCAGGCAAAGCCGATGCGGATGCTTCCATCAGCAAGTGGATTAGCGCGTTCCTAAAGATCGACGGAAAAGTCGAGGGAAACGCCAGCATCGACAAATACGTTGGGCCTGTACGCGATCAGCTAACCCAGGATCGCTTCAACGTCATCAGCTGTCGAGCCGATATGGCAAAGATTGCCATCGAACTGCAATGCAAAAAGAAGGTAAGTTTTAAGACCTGCGTCCGGCCTGAATTCGGCATCAACAATTGGCAGTCTACGGCGGAGCGGGAAGGAAGTTCCGGCTGGCGAGAAGGCGGTCACACCCAGGCCGAATGGTGCGGAGAATTGGCAGCGATCGCTCTCAGAGAGAACGGAGTTAGTGGCGATCATACCTGGAATACGCTTGGATCAGGCGAGGATCGAAAAAAGGAGTGGGGGAAGGCATCGTACAACTATAAGTGCAAAGTACAGGTCCAATGGAACCCAATTTACAACGTAAAGACCGATCCACTTTGTGGCATCGAAGCTGCGGGCAATTGATGGCTTCTTTGGTGTTATCCGGCGTGCAAATTTTTGAACGCCGGTTGACAGCCTCCTCGAAGTAACGGCCCCCGTCCGACTGGTCGATGCGGCCGAGCGAAGCGGAATACAGGCGATTGGCAGCGGCGTCGCGTCTCTTCTTCCACTCGCCGGGCTTCAAGAAACCTTTGAACCATTCGACGGCTCGCCGGACGTCTTTGTCGTCCGGCCAAGTTTCCTCGCGGTCATCGGGGGCCTGAAATAGGGACTCTGGAAGCTCCTTCATAACGCGTCGTTGGCTCGAAGAATTCGGCGGTTTCGGGGCAAAAGGGACTTTACGTCGAACGGTATTAGCCGCGGTGCCGAGCCGCATTATCACGGGTGTCTAGTAGGCCGGAGCTCACCTCTGCGTCGCGCTCCAAAGATCAGACGGATGCGCACGTGGTTGCATGCTACTCCGCTTGCTACGGGTCAGTTTTCGGTCTTGCGAAAGCCGCCGGTCTCTTTACGTTCTTCCTCACAATAGATACGATGGAGTTGAACTCTGAGCAATTTTCAAGTGTCACGTAAGTCCCGCGAAAAACACCTGAGCGATTGAGTACGAAAGGCGCATATCCTGCTGGGAGTGGACGATTATCGAGCTTTGCGAGAATGCGGAAACCTGCAAGGCCGAAACCATAGGCATTGAGTCCTATGAATGGATGCCGCTCGGGGTTGAAGAGCCACTTCGTCGTATCAATATGAATGCTTCGATAGCGCTGTACGAGTACCTCGAATGCACCGAGACCGGAAAGGGGCTTTTCACCAAACAGAACGTCTCTGGCTCGGTCCTGGTACGGCCCTAGGTCAACGGAAGCGAAACTCTTTCGTCGGCTGATCGAGGCGCGCCATAAGACCGACAATACGAACTTTGCGAAGCGGCCGCCGTCGTAACCCGGAAGCTCGAATACGTCGCCGAAATCGCGGCGATTGGCCTCGAACCTTCTACAGATGTCGATCGCATATTCGTCGTCCAGCCCTAAGATATTGTCGCACGCTTCACAAAGGATATCTCTATCGTACTCGCCAAGCTGAGGGATGGCCTCGCCAACTCTCCCAGGCGTCAATTTTACGTTCGCCCTTTTTCCGCGAATGAAACGGCCGAACGACTGCGGTATAATGTGCGCTTCGATCAGTTTCTCTCCGGTGCAGTTCAAACCGTGACAACGCACTATCAAACCCTCTCACTGCGGACCGCGACGGTCCATAATGAAGTAGAAGGCGAATATCGCCATCAGAGGTACGGCTAGTACCACGAACGTCCGCGCTGGAACTCCAACGCTGTCCACTAACCCGTTAGCGAATGGCGCCACCAACATGCCGACGCTTCCAAAAGCGAACATCTCGTACGAAGACTGTGTCTTGTGTGCTGGGTAGCGGATGAAAACGAAGGCCATGAGGACAGGAAGCAACGCGCCGTATCCAAAGCCGGTCACGACGGTGGCCGACGAGATAGGTATGAACAGGAGCGAGAGCATACCAAGAGCGAAAAGAAATGCTGCAGCGACTATCGAGCATCTTCTGAACCCCATGTCAAAGATTGCGGGTATCACAACCCTGCCGACTAGGGCCGAGGCAGAAAAGAGATAGACAGGCGGCAAGCCTTCCGCCGTGATCGTTGTCGAAATGAAGAGAATGAGCGCGGTCGCCGTAAAGCAAACCAGCGTGTATGCCACGAACAAGTGCCGTGCCGCCAAGCGCCCCTTCTCGATCGGAGGTGCGAGAGTGATGGTCATTCTCGTAGGTACGAGCGCAATCAATCCGAATGCGGACAACGCGGCGACCAAGAATGCGCTCGCTTCGAAGGCAGGCCGCCAGTGATGGATCTCCAACGAACGAAGTGCGAAAGCCCAGAATCCAAACGCAGTAAGTTGGCCGGCGGAGGCGATCCCCAATGCAAGCGCGGATGCGCTACCTGTCCGCGTCATCGCAAATGCTGCAATCGGCGCCAAGAAAAAGGCGCCGCCGAGCGCACTTACGATGACGATGAACGAAATGCCGAAACTCGAAAAGTTGTCGCAAATCGAACAAATGAAGAGACCAATCGAGAGCAGTGCTCCGGCCAAGACGCATCGGAGACGGATTGCGAGACGGACCTGATGTTTCTGGGTCCAGAAGTTGAAGCAACCTCCGACAACGAAAAACAACCCGTAAAGAGAGGACACCAATGTCTCGTGCACGCCAAATTGGTCGGCTACCTCCCGATGAAACCTAGCGATCAGAACGATCGGCGCCATCGCAACGTTGACGACCGCAAAAACGTAAAAGTTGCTCAGCGAGATAGCCGATTTCAGAACGACGCCGGGATCATGGTCGCGACTCACCATTTTCCTTCGAAATCAAGAAAGGTGGGGCTTAGCGTCCGGCTCGAAAACTGTTTGAGCTCCGAATAAGTCTTGGGCGGATTGGCGATCAGTGCATGGGCGAATTCGACCAGTTCTTTGTAGGAGACCTTCTGGAATTCGTTCTCATCAAAGCGGAGTTCGATTTCAGGTATCTGCGCACCGTCCCCTTTGGCGCTACGATTTGGATTTTGATCGATGTCGACGATGAGGTGCGCCGCTCCTTCGACCGTTCTCAACGTCGGACGGAACCATTTCACGCCGCGCGATAGTTCGCCACCCGAATCGAGATGATGAAGTCGGAGAGCCAAAACGGTTTCGGGCACATCTTCCCATGGTAGGAACATCATGTTCTTGATGAAATTCGGGCCTGCGACGTCGTTGTCGCCATATGTTGCGGCGTACACGGTGCCTGTTGGATCGTAGAGCAATTGCTCTAACAGGATGATCGCCGTCAGAAGCCATTGAAAGCCATATCCGGCTAGCTCTGAAACTTGAGTTCCAATTTCGAGAAACCGTTCAACCTTGTATCGCTTGTCTGCGTTTCGTTCAGGAACAGGTATTTCTTCGTCCCAAAGCATCGACGCCGCATGGATGATGCGTTCATTCTCGGAAGGCTGCTCGCATACGTAGACCTTTTGGCCTCTCATCTGCGTGAGGATTTGAACTGCATCCCGCTGCATGATCATTGGGCGACGGTTCGCGAGCCGCGCCTTCGCTATGTGGTTGGTATAGAAGGCTGAAACCCGAGAGGCGGTAACGACGCCCTTCCTAAGGTCCTTAATTTCGGCATCAGTAGGGGAACTTGAGCGCCGGGGTTCCACAGAAATGTTCTTTTTTGTGACAAATATCTTGGGTCGTTCAATCGACATTGGAGTTCCCGCCCTACCTGTTTTACTACAGGTAGCATGTACCATTTGGCTCGCCTCCCAGCAACTGCCTGAACCTGCTGGTTTTTGCGCTTCCGCACTAGGTTTCATGGAACACCTTCTTAACAATTCCGCAATCTGGATGCTCGCAAAGTGTGACCCAAGGGACACGTTCTGCCTATCATTTTCTATTGCAACTTGCAAGGTCTATTGCATCGTGCAATGACCGCGAGTATATACTGGACTCCTCGCATCATTCCCCTTTTACGGAGTCCATCATGTCTCTCGAGATAGTCCCAGTGGCGCTAAGCGCAGAAGAACGACAGAGCGCCGAGATCGAACAGGATTTGCGGCGGCTCGCGAGCGCGGATTTGGCAGGATTGACCGGCGAGCAAACGCGAGTCGCTGCCGATGTGCGAGTCTTCGTGCAATGGTTAGAGGATGAGCGCGTAGCGTTCGCCGACCAGGTCGAAGGTGAGGACAAATTCAGCGGCCTCATCGAGATTGCGCGCAAATACCAAAACTGCAACAGCTTTTTCCTTTCGGAGGTGGGCGTAAATGCCTCGACCGTTTGGCGATGGGCATCTGGCAAAAGCCGTCCCAGTCGGTACGTCGGCAAAAGGCTTGCAGAGGACGTGAAGAGTCATGTCGCCAACGAGCTTTGGCAATCAAGCGATGAGGCTGGCCTTTTTCGCATACAAGCTGTCAAGCCCGAATTGGTACAAGTGCCGAATCGTGTTTGAAATTTCGATGTAGTGTAAAAGCGAATATTCGTCCGCGAGCGCTCCTTCATAAAGTCGAAGCGCGCGCTTTCGCACTTTCGTAGTGCTGAAGCCTAGTGAATGCGTTGGGTGTGATCGCTCGCACCCAACGCATTCGCCGGGTTTTGCGCTTGCGTTCCTAAGTTGCGGTGCTCCCCTCTTTGCGGGTAATTTCGCCTTCGATCTTATCGAGTAAAGCGCAAGCTGATCAGTATCGAGGCGCTTGGAGCGACGGCCGGATGGCGCACGCCGCAACTGCTCGACGGCGGACGGCGACGTCAAGTCGCTTGCTTTTCCTGGGTCACGCCCGCTGCGGCCGTATGAATTGCCGAGACGAAGGTGGAACAGGTGGGTGGCGGACCTTGCGATCGGCTGGCGTCGCCAAATACTTGTGGAGCAGAGTGCAGTCTAGTCGAAAGAATTTCTTCAACAAACGTAGCTCCGGTAAGACAGGCTCCACAAGCGACAAAATCAGGCAATCACGATGAGATCCAACAAATTGCGGCGCTCGAGGGTAGAGGAAGATGTGGGCAGCCATGCGTCTAACGTTCGGCTAATCCGGAGCTCCGGCCTCAGGCCGATCGCTCCGGCTGCTTGAGACGATTTCTCGAGGCGCGTCGTGGGTTGTCGGATCAGGTACTTGAACAGTACGGGAATCCCACCGAGCGAGGTCCCGGCGCTTGCAGCGCTTTCCTCGGAGCTTCCCGAGCACTGGCTGCTCTACGCGTCTTTCCAATATCTTCCCCCCCGCGAGAAGCCCATCGACATCGACGCACTGATCGTCATGGACGATCGAGTGCTTCTGCTTGAGGTCAAGGATTGGGATGGAGTGCTCACATGCAACGGCGACGTCTGGCTGCTCGACGATAAGCCTCGCGGAAGATCCGCGGTTCATTCGGTTGCCTACAAGGCGAGAATTCTGGGCAAGGTCATACGGGAGGCCATTCCAGGCTTCCATTTCTTCGTGGACTCCGGGGTGCTGATGACCGGCACGGCACGACCGACGACGCTGCCGGCAGGAGAAGCAGCGAGGGTCTTCACCGTCGACCAGCTCGAAATCATCGTCGATCCCACCCGGCGGACGTCGCTGCTCGAACGCCAGCCGTTGAGAGCGAAGAAGGCTCATACTTATGAAGCCGAGTTCGACCGTCTGACCAGGACTGGCCGACGCTTCAAGCCTAAGGACATCGATTGGGACGGCTACCGAGTCGTTCAGGAGAACATATTCACTCATCCGAAATCGGTGTGGTCCGAACATCGGGCGGTCCTGAAGCAGGATCCCAGGCATTCGGCCATCTTGCGGATGTGGGCCTTCGATCGTCTGTCGCCCCATCTCAACACGCCCGACAATCGGCTTCTCATCGCCAATCGCGACATCCGGGCCATCGGTTATCTGAACGCGGTACGGAGCAAGCTCATTTCCGAGGGACGTATCCTCGAGGTGGTAGGTGGCTCGCGGTCCGAAATCCTAACCCATCACTTCGACCTCCGGCGCTTGCCCAAAGGCTTGCTCGCACTACCGAACTATCTCGAGCGGACCCGCGACGAGATCGGATGGGACGATCGCGTGACGCTCGTTCGGACCCTTCTGAACGCGGTTGCCGAGCTTCACGCGAAGCGAGTCGCGCATCGCGATATCGGCCTCCGAAACATCTGGGTTGAGTCAACCACTCGTCTGGCGATCGGCGGCTTTTCATCGGCGAGTCTGCCGGACGATCCTCTTCCGCAATATTGGTTGGACGAACTCGCGGGCTACGCGTTGCCCCCTCCTGCCGACGTCGAGTTGCAGGACGACTGGCAGCGCGACGTCTATCATGTCGGTCTGGTTGCGCGCTCCATCCTCTTCAACGGGACGGAAGAGAGCGGCCTGCCTCAGAGCGATCGTTCTCCGGAGCACGAGCCGACCGCGGATTGGCTGGCCAGTGCCGTCGGGACTACGGGATCCGTCGGCTTTTCGACGGTCGTCGAGATGTCTGATGAATTCGGTCGGATATCGGACGCCGAGGTGTCGCCGCTTGCGGACCACTCGGCTCTCGACGCGTTCGAGAGCGAAATTAATCCGGTCTTCGAGTGGCCAGCCGAGCTCCAATTGAGCAAGGGGCCCCGCATTGTCTACGAATCGACGAACGCCAGCTCCGAGAAGATCGTAGTCAAAATATGGCCGCGGATGTTTCGCGGAGGCAGTGCACAATCAGACCTGGCGCTGCTCCGGTTGTTCGAAGGCGTAAAGCAACTGCGCGAGGCCAGATCGGAAGGACTACCGAAGTTCGGGCCATGCGGCCTGTCGGCGATGGGCGCTTTCGTTACCTACGACAAGATTGTGGGAACCAGGCTCGACGAATGCGAGGCAATGTCGCCGCTGGTCGCCACGAGGACGGGATGCGGGCTGATATCGGCCATTGCGGCGCTGCACCGCGCGGGCTTGCAACACGGAAAGCTCGATACGAAGGCCGTGTTTGTCCGGATCGAAGGAGATCAACCTTTCCCTACCGTCAGTGAGCTCTTCGAGGCCGGAGAGTTCGTTGACGAAAATGCGGTCGGCGCCGCTCGTTTGCCACCAAATGCGGAGCAGTTGAGTATCGAACATATCGATCGCTTCGCGGCGGTGTCGATCGCTCTCGAGCTCCTTGGGGATGTTCAGGACGACCGGATAGAGGATTGCCGCCAGCGATTGTCTTTGGAACTACGGCGGCCGGCGATCGAGACACTCGACACGGTGCGCGATCTGCTGACGGACCTCGCTACGAGCCTCGACAAGCCACCTGCGCCGCGGATATCGATAGGATTGCCCGACGCCGCCGTGACTTTTCCGTCCGACGGCGGCTTCTATTATTCACGGGCGTACAGGTTCGGCGGCAATCTCGTCAGATATCTGGTGTTCGGCCTCGGATATCAGATGAATATCGTCTGGGCGCCGGACGCTGTTCCCGAGGTCAAGGTCACGGCCGTCGATTTCGAAACGATGCGTCGAGAGAGCGACAGATGCGAGCGCTTCGAGGCGAGCTTCGAATTCAGGAGGTCGAACGCACCCGAAATAGGTCGGCTCATCGACGTACTCTCGGAAATAAGGATCGAAGAAAGCGCGCAGGAGACGCTAGGCGAGGAGGCACTCGTCGAGCCGCCGATCGCCGAGACGGTCGTTTCGGATCTCGTGCAAGCGCCTCTACGCTTGGATACCGGTCGATTTTGGAAGAGATCGGTCGAGCTCGAGCAGAACCTCGTTCCAGAGGTGATTATCGCATCGGAGATGTCGCCATCGGGCTCAACTTGGATCGCGAAGTACGATCTCTCGCGGGGAAATTTCGATTTCGATCCGGAAGACGTTGTTGACGTGCAGGTCCCGAACAGAAAGCGGAGAATAGGGCGTCTCGATGTTTCCGGTACGGATACGTCGCAACTGGCGATCAGGGAACTCGAGTGGCACCTCCGGCCGGGAGACGTAGTTCAACTGGTGGAACGCCTTCAGCAGACATCGTACGACAGACGCAAGCGCGCGGTCGACAGAATCATCGCGAGAGAGTCCCCGGTCAAAGGGCTGCTCGAATACTTCGACACGGGAGGGGCGGCCCAGCCGTCAGTCCTGGAAGATCCCGTCGAGCCCGGCGATCTGGAGAAGTACGGCCTGAATGCGGGGCAGAAGCTTGCGTTCGCCGACATCACGCGGCATGGCCCGGTCGGATTGCTGCAGGGTCCGCCCGGCACGGGCAAGACAAAATTCATCGCGGCCTTTGTCCATTGGTTGGCGGTTGTCCGAAAGGTAGATCGTGTTCTGATCGCGAGCCAATCGCACGAAGCGGTCAACAACGTCATCGAGGCGATCCTGAGGACGTTTCGCGCGTTCGGTCATCGTCCCAATCTGCTGAGGATAGGCTCCAAAAACATAACTGCGGCAGTAAAGCCCTATCACACGGCGTCGGTCAGGGAGCGGTATGCGACCTCTTTCTCGAACTCGATCCGATCACGCGTTTCTTCGCTGGCGTCTTCGATCGGAATCGACAGAGACTACGCGCAGGCCTCTGTCGATCTCGATCGCCAGGCTGGGTCACTATCCCGGCGACTGCACTATCTGCTCGACGAGCTGGCGCGAGGAGGGCATCAACCCGACGACGAAAAGGGCTTCAACACAGCGCTGCGAACGGTCCGTAAGTCCTTCGCGGCGATCATGGAGAGTGCGGGAATTCCGGAGCAGCTATCGGGAAATCCCGCCGCGCTGGCAATGGCGTTCGAAAACCTCAGATTGTCCCACGGCGTGCCGGAAGGCGACGCCGCGAGCATGCAGCGCTTACTCGGGATCTCCCGAGAGTGGGTCGAGGCGCTGTCGTCCAGCGCGAGAAATTTTGAGGAGTTTCTTGCGAAGACGAAGACCATCGTTACCGGCACTTGCGTCGGACTCGGGCAGACCCGCGTTAGGATCGAACAAGCGGATTTCGATTGGGTCATCGTCGACGAGGCTGCCCGCTGCACTCCAGGAGAGCTCGCCGTCCCTCTTCAGTTGGGGAAGAGGGTGCTGCTGGTCGGCGATCATTTTCAGTTAAAGCCGATGGTCGACGATGTGGTGACGCGCGAGCTCTGTCGAGAATTCTCGCACGCGCAGCTCACCGATATCCAAAGGAGCGAGTTCGAGCGCGCGTTCATTTCTTCGTACGGGGTCAACCGAGGTCAGATACTGAACGAGCAGTATCGCATGGCGCCGTCCATCTGCGATCTCGTTTCGGACGTGTTTTATAGACCGAACGGCGTCGTCCTAACGACCTCGCCGGACAGAAAGGGAGATGCATTCTTCGCAGGCCCGGCCGCCGACAAGCTACTTCCATCAAGCGTCACGTGGATAGATACTTCCGAGCAGCGGTCCCACGTCGAGAAGCCGGATTCCCAAAGTCCATGGGACATCGCAAATCTCGCCGAAGCGAATACCATTGTGAAACTCCTGAGAGACATCCAGAAGGACCATACGTTGTTCGCGCACTTGGCCGGCCTCGGCGACGATCAACCGATCGGGATAATCTGCATGTACAAGGAGCAGCGGATGCTTCTCGAACGCCTGCTATCGCAAAGCGATCTCACTCCGGAGTACCGAGAGATGATCCGCCTGGAGACTGTTGATTCATACCAGGGCAAGGAAAACACTATCGTCATCGTATCTCTCGTACGATGCAACGCCAGGGGTAACGTCGGACACGTAGGCAGCATGAATAGGTGCAACGTAGCGATGTCGCGGGCGAAGGAGCGCCTGGTTATCGTCGGCGCTACGCGCATGTGGCGAAGAGTCGCGAAGACGAGCCCGATGCGGCTCGTCCTGGAATACATCGATGGCATGAAGCGACCTGCCGGAGAAATCATCATGTCCGGTGCGCCATGACCGTCGACGCCGATCGGATCCTCGTCGATACCACCGGCTTCAGAATTCCGTGCCGAAGATTCTCGTTCGTGCTCAATGTCTCGCGGGATCGTCGGCTTCCCGTGGTGGACGAGTTCGTGCTTCGTCTGCTCAAGATGTTCGATCGAATCCCCGTCCAGAGATTGCGCAGGTTCTTCGGGTTCTCGGTCAGAGAGATGGAGGTCGTGCTGAAGGATCTGGGCGCGCGCGGACACATCCTCCTCGATGGCGATCTGGTGTCTCTAGATCCTGCCGCGGAGGAGCTCTTTTCCTCGTCTTCCGACGGCATGCCCAGGATCGTTTCCATCGAGACCTGGAACGAGACAGTCTCGTTCGACATGGTGGCGAGCACCATCCTTCCGTCCGAAAGGTCCTTCGGTAGTCGCCACCTCATCGAGGTCAAACCGTCTTCGCTTTCCATAGAAATTCCGCGTCGGTTCGCCGAAACGGCCTTCAGCTCGAATTTCCGGGAGTTCGTGCGGGCGCAGAAGGGGATAGGAGACGCGGACTCGGTAAATCTCTATTCGATCGGGCACGTCGAGCCCGTCGGCTACGGGTGGTCGACGTATCGGACTTCCGATTTGCTCGATCTATCCGAAGAGCCGCGCATCGATACGGATTACGGTCTTGGGATAGAGAAGTTCGCGAGCTTTCGGCCTCTTCTCGAAGGCATGTCGGCAGCTCGAAACGCGCGGATCACCCCGCTATCCGACTACGCGACCCTGCAGTTCGTCGACGTAATATTGGGCGAGCGTCGGTTTTCCGCATACTTGCGGCGAAACGGACATTTCGATATCGAAGGGTGGATCGAGCGCGAGCAACCGTCCGGCGCCCCGCAGTCGATTCGCGGCATCATCGGTTCGATCTATCTCCCCGACAATGCCGAAGCGATCGCGCTCCTGGCCTCTCGGCACAACGATCGCACCGGGAAAGCGGTCGGCGTTATTTGGGGCAAGACCGCCGGCACATCATGGGGGGCTTCTCCCGATCTGCCGACGGCGGTCACCAGAGTGCACAACGCGGTCCGCGGAGAAGCGAAGGGGAGCACCGTTTCCTCGACGCTCTTGGATGTTCACGGTACTGACAACGAGGTGATGCGCAGGTTCAGACACATGTTCGAGCGCAGCCGCTCGATGCGATCTCGTCGCATTCCAAAGAGCCTCGAATTCATCAGGGCAGGGAGCGTGCTGGCGTTCACGGTTCGAGTCGGCATAGCGGCGAGTTCGGATCTCGCGATCGGCTACGCGACCACCGACAGGTCGATGATCGATCGGTTCGAAAAGGAAGTCGACCTCGAAGGACGCCTCGCGAAAGGATATGTCCTTTGGGACCCCAAGGCCGCGCAGGGTGAGGCAGAGTCTTGATCGGAGCAGCCAGCACGCTCCATGTCGAAAGTGGCTCGAGTTCTCTCGCCCGGGCAAAGATGTGTGCAAACCGCAGTCAGGCAAGTATTCAAGCGCTGCGCACCTTGGTAGCGTGCTCCCACGAGGTCTCCCCTCGCATACGCGCTGTCGAAACTGCGGCGTAAGACCAAAATTCTGAGTAAGGATCGTTGCGCGCCAAGCCTACGGACTGCCTGGCGTGATTGGAGGGGGACCTCGTGCCTAGCCTTGCGGCGTTGTTCGGCGGCACCACCAGAGTGGATCTTCCGGAAGAGTTCACAAGCGAAGGCGAACTCTTGATATTTCTCGGCTTGTCAGCGGCGGAGCTCAAGAAAATCTGGTGGTTCCGCGGGCGCATGTATTCACGATTCGACATCGCAAAGCGGCACGGGAAGACACGTCCGATAGCGGCTCCGGATACGCGCTTGAAGATGCTTCAGCGGAACATAGCCTCGTCGCTCGGCCAAGACGCACGGTGCACGGTTACGTCCACGGACGGTCGGTAAGGTCGAACTGACCTTGCCCCCAAGTTTTATCCAGGTCTGAGTTCGTTCGGGCGGTTGGATGTGCCCATATGGGCGGTCGTAGCGGCGGGAGCTGGCGCGGAGCTCTCGGCATAGCGCAGCGCCAGATCCCGACGCGGATTGCAGGTGGCCGCGAACTCGGATGGCGTCTTCCATCCGAGCTGGGAGTGCGGTCGAACGTCGTTATAGTCGGCCTGCCAGCATCGGAGCGCAACGCGGGCCTGGCCGAGCGAGGTGAACAGCGTCTCGTTCAGCATTTCATCCCGCAGGCGGCCGTTGAAGCTCTCGATGAAGGCGTTCTGCATGGGTTTCCCCGGCGCGATGTAGTGCCAGGCGATGCGACTCTGATCGGCCCATGTCAGGATGGCATTGCTAGTGAGCTCGCTGCCGTTGTCGCTCACCATCATCTTGGGTTTGCCGCGCTCGGCGACCAGCCGGTCCAGCTCTCGAGCGACCCGGGCGCCCGAGAGTGAGGTGTCGGCCACCAGCGCCAGGCACTCGCGGGTGCAGTCGTCGACCACGGTCAGGACGCGGAATCGCCGGCCGTCGGTCATCTGATCCGACACGAAGTCGAGCGACCAGCGATCATTCGCGAACAGCGGCACCTTCATCGGCGCTCGTGTGCCGAGGGCCCGCTTGCGGCCACCTCTACGGCGCACCGTGAGCCGTTCCTCCCGGTACAGCCGGAACAGCTTCTTGTGATTGACCAGGTAGCCCTCTCGCTTGAGCAGGACGTGCAAGCGACGGTAGCCGAAGCGGCGGCGCTCATGGGCGGTCGCCCTCATGCGTTCCCGCAACCCTGCATCATCGGCCCGGCTCGTCTGATATCTGACCGTCATGCGGCAACAGCCGATGGCTTTACACGCCCGCCGTTCGCTCATCCCGTGAACGTCCACGAGATGCGCGACAGCTTTCCGCTTGGCCGCGGGCGTTACCACTTCTTTCCCAGGAGATCCTTCAGCGCGGCATTGTCCAGCATGGCGTCCGCCAGCAGCCGCTTGAGCCGCGTGTTCTCGTCCTCCAGCGTCTTCCGCCGCTTGGCCTCCGAGACGTCCATTCCGCCGAACTTGGCCTTCCACTTATAGATGCTGGCGTCGCTCACGCCATGCTTGCGGCACAGATCGGCGACCGGAACGCCGGCCTCGTGCTCCTTCAAAATCCCGATGATCTGCTCTTCCGTAAAGCGGCTGCGCTTCATGCTCTGGTCCTCACTGGGGGCCAGAACGAACTTCAAACTGGATTAAGCCCGAGGGGCAAGGTCACGGAGCGTCGCGTCTGCGGTCTTTTCGAGGCGTTGGGGATCGACGATTGCGTTGCACAGATCCTGGCTCGCATTTGCTGCAATGACAGCGGTTTGCCGCAGGGCGCCCCGAGCAGCCCGGTCATCTCGAACATGATCTGCTTCCGCATGGACAAGGAACTCCAGGCGATCGCAAAGGAGGGGCATTGCATCTATACGAGATACGCCGATGACATCACGTTCTCGAGATATCAACCGCTGACGTCGCTGTTCGAGGGGCCCCTGCCTCCGGCGGGAAACTTCTCGCCGGACCTGCTCAAGGCGAGATTGCAATTGGCGTTCAAGGGCAACGGATTCACGATCAACCCCGAGAAGGCTTACTACGCCGACAAGCACTCGCGCCGGATGGTGACCGGTCTCAAAATAAACGAGCTAGTGAACGTGGATAGACGATTCGTCCGGAATATCCGCTCGGCGCTATTCGCGGTCGAGAGGCAAGGGACCGCAACCGCACAGGCCGTTCTCAAGGAGAAGTACGGACGGGAATCAGGCTTCGCATCGCATGTTCGTGGGCGCATTTCGTGGTCGGCCAAGTAAAGGAGGCGTCTGATCCTGTCTTTCGCGGCCTCGCGCTGCGGTTCAACAAGCTGTTTCCCGAACTAATGCTGGAAATCGAACCCACCGCGACGGAGGTGAGAGATCGCGCCGTATGGTTGGTGGAGCACACGGGCGACGGTAAGACCGAAGGTCTCATCCAAGGTACCGCCTTTTTTCTGAAGTCCGTAGGGCTCGTCACGGCGTGGCATTGCGTCGAGGGCGCGACGAACATCGATTGTACCATCCGAGCAAACCGGCCAACAATTCAAAGTGATCATCTCGAAGTACGATGCGCACCGTGATTTGGCGATTCTCAGGCACGATATAGCAGCCATCGAATTCTACGAACTCGAGGCGTCGGCGCGAGGCCTGAAGGCCGGCGACAACGTGGTGGCGATCGGCTACCCCGCATTCGGTCCCGGGGATAAGTTCAACGTACGTCATGGCACTGTCACCTCGCTACCGGTGAAGAGTGCCGTTCAAATGATCGAGGTGACGCAAAAGCTGTCGCAAGGCATGTCCGGCGGCCCGGTTATCGACGCGGATGATGCGGTCGTCGGCATCATTCACCAGGGCGGACCGACTGAAGGTCGCGATTTTGCGATCTACGTGTCGGCCTTGATGAGCTGGCTGCGGAAATCATGAGCGATGCCCGTGTTCGTGGTACGGCGCGCTCTTCGCAAGTTAGGTCTCGGCGCCCCGTCTTCCTCCTAGGCGCGTGTGACCAACAAAAGAGTGCCGTCCGGTAGCGGCCGCGGCACCGCGCCTTGGCTTCGTCCCAGCGGCAATCCAAACATAGGTCGGACTCTCTCGATCAGGATCACCGGCATCGCCCTCGGATGCACGGAGCTTACCTCGACATTCGGGTCGCAGGAGAGGAATCCGAAAAGGTCCGCGACGCCTTGGGCTTCATTCGCTTTCCGCACGCTGGTTCAGTTCGGCCAACGGGCGGCGAGCACGACGAGGGGCCGTTCCTCACCTGTTGCGATACACGTAGGTACATTTCTGCCGTCGATGGTCTCGTGCCCGGAGAACGACGTGGACGGCACCAGGCAACGGTGCTCCGACTTAGCCTGCGGTGCGCCAGCTGGTGCGTGTCACCGGCTTAAAAACAGCGTAACGGACTGCAGGTGGAGGACGTGGGAGGCGCTGTGGACGGAGTACAAGAAGTTGCATGATTTGCTGGTGCAAATGGTCGGCCGGGACGAACTCTGCCGACGTTGTTGCGCCATTCCTGGCGTCGATCCAGTGACGGCACTGACCGTCAAGGGCGGCCATCGTAGTCCGCATAGGTTTAGCAAATCGAACGCCGTTGGCGCGCATTTCGGACTGACTTCCCGACGTATCCAGACGAGCACATCTATCGGCGTTGAAGGGCATATTTCGGAGTGCGACGGCGTGGTACGTACCTTCTCTTCGAGACGGAGAACGCGATGCTGGTGCGCTCCAAGAAATGGTACGGCATCAAGGCCTGGGGTGTTTGGATCGCAGCCAAACGTGGTCACAAACGCGCGTTGGTGGCCGTTGCGCGTAAGCTGGCGGTGGTCATGCATCGCATGTGGATCGATGGATCTGTGTTCCGGTCCGCAGAAGATGGAAGTGCAACCGAACCGAGTCTTAGCAACCCGACGGCGCTCGCCGCCGCAATGTTAGCGCTCTGGCGAGCGCCGTCTGACAGACAGTGCGACGACAGAAGATTGGCTGAGTTTCCGCCGGTCGGCGGAGAGGCGTTTGGTGGATCGAAGCGGATGCGGCGAGTACGTTATCTTGCCGGCGACGACAGCTCGATTGAGACGTCGAGCGCGCTACCGTGGCTGTGTTGCCCCGCGATCCTGACGACGACATGTGCGCCCATTTGGATGGCGGGGCTGAGCACGAACTACTGGATTGACCACCAGATGTTATCACACCGACATCATGACGAAAGCCCGACCAATGCCACGTTGTAGACCGCTCGTGAGCAGCCGGAAATATCAAGCAGAGAAGACGATCATGTCGGAGCAGAACGCGGAGGAGCGCCCGATTACTCCGGCGATTACTCCCTGCCAGGCCGTAATCGCCCTGACCGTCCTTCTACTTACGCGGCAGCGGCGGCCATGCAGTATAAGCGCTCTCACCAACACAGGAGGCGCTTCATGGAGTTCTTCTGCGGACTCGATGTCGGCATGGATCAGACCGCGATTTGCGTGGTCGACGACAAGGGCGACGTGCTCCTGGAGGTCGCGCTGGTGACCGAGCCGGACGCGATCAAGAGCGCACTGTCGCCGTATCGCGGCCGGCTGAGGCGGGCCGGCCACGAGGCCGGCGCGCTGTCGCCGTGGCTGCACCCAGAATTGCTCCATCTCGGCCTGCCGGCGATCTGCGTGGAGACCCAGCACGTGGCGCCCCGCTGCATGCCCAGCGCAACAAGACCGACCGTGCGGATGCGCTCGGCATCGCCCACATCATGCGCACCGGCTGATTCCGGCGCGCGCATATCAGGACCGCGCCGTGCTATCGGCTGCGGCTGACGCATCGCCGCAATCTCAAGCGTAAATTCCTCGATCTCAAGAACGCGATCCGGCACTCCTTGAGGGCGCTCGGCATCCGGCTCAACCGCGTCGGCCGTGGTGCCTTTGCGCAGGCCGTAAGCGACGCGGTGGCCGGCGACGCGCTGATCGCCGAGCTGATCGACGCCATGCTCAATGCCGATGCGGCGCTGTGGAAGGAGTACTGCCGGCTGCATCGCCTGGTCGTCAAGCTGGTTGCCGGACACGAGCTGTGCAGGCGCTTCATGCAGATTCCAGGCGTCGGGCCGATCGCCGCGCTGAGCTTCATGACGGCGATCGATGATCCATCGCGATTTAGGCGTTCCCGCGACGTCGCGGCGTATTTTGGCCTGACGTCGCGGCGCTTGCAGTCAGGCACCTCGATCGATGTGCAGGGGCCGATCAGCAAGGCGGGCGACGCCGATGTGCGGCGCGCGCTGTACGAGGCAGCGAGCGCGCTGCTGACGCGCTTCAAGCGTCGCGACAAGGTGAAGACCTGGGGACTGGCGGTTGCCAAGCGGTCTGGACACCGCAAGGCGGTGGTCGCGGTGGCGCGCAAACTCGCGGTGATCATGCACGCGATGTGGTGCGACGGCACGGCGTATTGCGGCGATCAGGTCGTCAGCGCCTCCGACGCGGCCGCGCATGCCAAGCGCAAGGACCGCAGGCTGCTGGGAGCGCTGGCATGAACCATAGCAGCAGCCCGGCAGCAACGAACAGGCGTCGCGGGCGACGCGCGAATTGTTGGAGCTCCGCTGTCAGCGGATGAGGACCGGTGCAGATCCAAGACCACGGTACGTACGCTATTTTGCCTGCGAGGCGGTGTCCGAAGGGACGGCGCGATCGCACCAAATTGCCTGTGACGTGGCTCCGTCAGACCGATGGAAAATTGCGCCGCGACGGCTATGCTGCCGCCATCGTGCAGCCGCGCCACGCCGTCGCTGAGCGCGGAAAGCTGCACGGCGCACTGGGACTCCTCGCTGTCAACGAGCTGCAGATCAGGCTGCGTTGCAGACGTGTTTTTGACGATGAAGATGGAGAGCACCGATGGCGAAAGCGACGAAGACGATCGTGGCAGAGAGGCAGAACACCCGGCCGATTAAAGCGGCAAGATAAAAGAAGCTCGCCGGATGAACACCAAGCCATTGCCATGGCTTGGGTTCAGCCGTGCCGGTCGGTCGGTGGGCGTGCCGCCATTGAGTTTTTTGCCAGTAAAGTCAAAGATCACTTCGGCACTGATCGTGCTGTAGCGAGCTCTGGCGAAAGACTCGGATCATTCCGCGCCAAGGAGAGAATCCGCTACTTGGTCTGCGCCAGCGGATGAAGCCGTATCGCGGCCGTCGGGCCTCAGGGTCTGTGCTGACGCATTCCGCCCGGGGCAGGCGCGAGAGCCGTCCTAGCCCATGCCTCGGATCTCGGGTCAGGCGGTGTCGTTGTTGCCGTCTGCAGGCTGATGGGTGGTCGCTTCAACCACTGATTCTTGTCGCTCTAGCCAGAAGCCGGGTGTCTGATACCAGACCCGCTCGGACTCGGCGGATAATGGAATGCCCCGGTGGAGTGCTTGGATCGCAACATTCATCATCGGCGAGTTCACGAGGGCGCTCTTCAGCCGGCGACTGGCGTCCTCATCGCGGCCGTTTGTGCAGGGAAAGATGCTGACCCCGCCGATCGACGAGGCCTCGAAGGAGGCACCGCGGCGGACCACGCGCAGCAGGAAGCCGTACCAATCGTCGCTGGTAAGCGGGAGCAGCAGCCGACCGTTGTCGGCGAGGCCGTCGAGCCATTGCGGAGCGGGGTGCGTGCAGCCTGCGAACACGATCACGACGTCATGTTCGCTTGCGGTAGCATTGACATTTCGGCCATCGCCCGGGATCACCTGGACCTGCGGCCAACTCTCCAGATTGATGCGGGCTCGATCGGCCAGAGCCGGGTCGACTTCGACCGCCGTAACCTGCCCAGCGGGCCCGACGATTTCGGCGAGCACGGCTGAATAGTAACCGCTGCCCGCTCCGATCTGCAGCACCCGTTCACCTCGGGCGATATCGAGGTGCTCGAAATTGCGCGCCCAAAAGCTCGGCATCCCATTGTTGAGCTTCCGGCTCGGGTCGATCGAGACCAGGACGTCGTGATAGAGCCAACGCGGATCGTCGTCCGGGGTGATGAACGGCTCCCGGTAGGGGTAGGGTATGATCCACCAGGGACCTGGGCCGACGAACGGCTCTCGCGGCACGGCGCCGAAGGCTTCGACGATGTGTGGGTTGCGCAGAATAGGCGTCTTGCAGCGTAGGTCCTCGGCATACCAGCGGCGTGCTTTTGCGATCTGATCCACGGTTCTCTCCTCTCAGCATGGAGAGGATGCGGCCCTCGGACCGGTAGCGCGGACACGGCGGAAAATTTTTCCCGAGGCTGTCCGCAACGGATTTGCTCGGCCGCATAATAGGGGTGATGGAACGATCGATTGGCACCCCTGGAGTTGGCTCGAACGCCGGTCGCACCGTCGCCGATGCGGCGGCGGCGATCGAGGCCTTGTCCGAGACCGATCTGGTGCGGCTGAAAGCCCTGGCGCAATTGTGGAGCCGCGGGTTGCCCGGAGGGATCGGCTGGACCGACGTGCTGCATGAGGCCATTCTCCGCGTTCTCGACGGATCGCGGGTCTGGCCTCTGGGTGTCCCGATCCTGGCTTTTCTGTCCGGCGTCATGCGCAGCCTCTGCGACGATTATTGGCGGCGCGTTCGGAGCGAGCAACGGCTACTGGTCAGCCGCGATGATCCCGGCCAGTACGGCGTCCCGAGCGATCCCGTTGACGAATTGGCCGATCCCGAACGCGTGGCCGTGGCCGTCGCAGGGCTCGCCGAGGTGTTCCGGCTGTTTGCAGGAGATCCGGTCGTGCTGCAGATCGTCGACGGGCTGGCCAACGGCCTCACGGCCAGGGACATCTGCCGGGCGTATGGCATCTCGGCTATCGATTACGATACTGCGCGGCGGCGAATGCGGCGGGCGCTGCTCCGCCACCAACGGAATTGGAGCTCGCCATGACACGCTGGCACCCCCGTCTCGAACTCGCGCGCCTGCTCCAGGCGCTCAGCGATGACGTGATTGCGGCGACTGACGAGGAGCTGCGGGAGATCCAGGGACGTGCCCTGGCCGGCACGGCACGGCAGGTCAGGCGCCTCGTCAAGGCGGCGCAAGCTGCCGAGGGCGGCGAGCCCCGCATTGTGAGCTCGAGCGATTCAGAGCGCGGCCTGGAGTCTGTCCTATCACATCACAATCGGCACTGATCGGTTGGGAGAAGGCTTGGAAGAGTAGGGGAGCCGGTCTCTCTGAGGGGTAATCGGCGCAGGACGGGCGCCCGGTTTGGGAGACAGCTCGCCGGACGTGGCGAGCCTCGCACTCGCGACGCTCATTGCGGTCGACGCCTGTCGCATCCCGACCCAAGCGGACTTGTCCATCGTATGCCGGCGTAGCACAGCGAAAACTCGGCGATATGCGAGTCCGGAGTTGCTGTGGCACATTCGACCTATGTCGCCGTGCGGCCGTTGCCCGAGTGAGTTGCGCGCTCCGACCAATGCGAGGTCCTGCAAGCCCCTGAACGGGGCGTATGCTCGTGAGAGCGTCGCAGGCCATCGCGTAGGGCAATTGGGCCGTCGGCCGGCTGAAGTTCGCAACGATCTGCATGGGGTCACCTGGACGGTCACCCGCCAGTGACGATCGTCCGTCGCGAGCACAAGGCGCAATTCACGATCGTCCCGAACGCGGTCTTCGCGGACTCCCGCCTTTCTGTCGAGGCCAAGGGTGTCCTCGGCTATCTTTTGTCACGCCCCCACAAATGGCACGTCCGTCTCGATCATATCGGGCGAACCCTCCTGGTCGGCCGCAAGAAGCTGCAGCGCATTTTCCGAGAGCTGATCGCCGCCGGCTACGTTACACGCGAAGCGCAACGAATTGTCGACGGACATCGGTTCGGTGAGATTGACTACGTCGTCCGTGACGTGCCGGCGCCTGTGGATAAGTCGGCGCGTCCGCGGGGTCGAAAGGGACCTGCGGCTCCGCGGGTCCAAAAGGGACCTGCGTATAAAGACTCACCGCGGGGCCCTGAGGGACCTGCCTATAAAGAACTATACAAAAACAGATCTGCATTGTCGGGCGACCTCCCTCTTGATGGTCGGCCGGAAACCATCGACGTGACGCGCCGTCGGCTGGCCGAGCTCCAGGATGGCGCTCGCCTTGATCCGGAGATTGTCGCGCTCTTCGACGACGTTGCTGAAGGTTGGGAATTGATCGCCGCGCTCCCGGACCCCGCGCGGGATGAGTTGCGTCAACGCTACAGTCGGGGTGAGCTCGACCGGTTTGCGATCATGGAGCTCTGGACCCGATACCGACATTTGCTGGGTGGCGGTCGGCCGAAAGGCGGGTAAGGGAGCGGGCTGTCGCGGGGCGCCCAGATTGTGCTGGCTGCAGTGAAATGACGAAGCTCCAAAACGCTGGGACTAGCCGGCGGGCCGTCCAGAGGGCTGAACCGGAAGCTATGCTGTGTATCGTCCTGATCTCTGCCTCCTCGTGAACATGCGCTGCAAGGGCCAGAGCGGGCGCAGGAGACTGAAGCGAATGGATCGGCCCTATCCGCGCCGATCTCCTTTGAGGCACTCCAAGGACGTCCGGAAGGATTTGGAGAGCTGTGGAGCCGAGGGCTCAGCAAAGGGGAGCAACAGTCGCCACGCTACGTCGACACTGCGGCTGCCTTCTTAGTTGGCGCTGGCGTCCGCGGAGTGGTTTCACTGCGAGGCAGTTCAGTCAGGATTCTCAACTATCCCAGTTGTACGACATCGCATCCGAAACTCCGCCTAAGGGATTTCGGATGTTGCCAAGCATTCGCTGAGCCGTCATCCGTCGAATCTGCGTGCCTTCGATGTCGCCGCGGCAATCAAATGAGGCGAGACCACCCCTGGATGCCAAAGCGCGAACCGATGCTTCGAAACGCTGCGGAAAAGCTCGCCCTCACCGTTCCTGAGGCTGCCCTACTGTCTTCGCTGGGACAAACGTCGCTTTACAAGGCCATCAAAGAAGGGCGGCTGCGAATCCGAAAGTATGGCACGCGTACGATCATCACGCGCGCGGATCTCGCCTCCTTCTTGGAAGGCCTGCCTGACGCGACCAAGCAGCCCGAGCTGTGACATCCTCGGCAGGGCAGGGGATAGTCTGAACTTTCAGGCGACCTTCATCGGGGTCACATTGCTCCTTGGTAGTTGCGTTGCGTAGTCTGCGAACGTCTGCATCACATGCAGTCGCTTCTTCAGGGCCTCGCCGCGTTTATAGGCCTTTTCGGCATCATCGCCCGTAATGTGGTGCAGGCAATGCTCGACGATCTCCTCCTCGAAGTGGGTCTGCTCCTGCGCCCAGGTTCGAAACGTCGTGCGGAAGCCGTGCACTGTCAGGGAGTCGTCTCCGGTGAGCTCCTTGAGATATTTGAGCATCGTCATGTTGCTCATCGGTCGCTTTAGGCTGCGACCGGGAAATACGAATTCGTCACTCACACGGCTGTCGTAGGCCTCACGCAAATAGTTGAGCGTCTGACGGGGCAACGGCGTGCGCTTCAACCGCTCGTTCTTGGTGCCGAGAAAGCCGAGATCCCAGATTCCGTTATCGAGATCGAGTTGCGCCCAGCGCATGTTCTGAACTTCGGCGGTCCGTCCCAGGGTCAGGATGATGACCTCGAGCGCCCGCGCGCTTTGCGTCGAGATGGCGCTGAGCTTGTGCATGAACGCCGGTAGGTCCTGGTAGTCCATCGCCTTGTGGCCGCCCCGTATCGTGCCACGCCGCCGTTGCCTGGGCATGATCGGTTGCAGTCGGCTGGCCCAGTCAGCCGGGTTGTCTTTCGGTCGCAGGTTGTGAGCGATCGCTGCGTCGAGAATCTTCTTGATGATCTGGCGAGCGGAGCGGGAGGTCTCAGGCTGCTGCCAGATCGGCATGAGCACGTTGACGACATGTGCGGTTTCGATCTCGTGGACCCAGTGCTTGTGGAGCGGGCCGCAGACGACTTGCACGATGCGCTTTAGCTTTGCTCTTGCGGCCTTGTGCCTCATGCCGGTCTCGTAGGTTCGCCGCCATTCCTCGGCGAATTCGCCGAACTGGCGCGATCCCTGAGTGCGGCGTTTCTCCACGTCACGGTGCTCTCGTGGATCGGTCCCCTTGGCCAGAAGCCGCAGAGCGTCAATCGCCTTGTCCCTGGCCTCGGACAGCTTCAGGCCGGTTTCCTTGGCCGAACCGAAACCCATCTTCTTGACGATGCCGTTGCGCTGATAGCGGAACGCCCAGCGGCGGCCGCCACTTGGGGTGACGATCAAATAGAGATTGTTGCCGCACGGGTATTCACCGGGCCCGACGGAGAGATAGTTCTTGGCGGTGATCTCGGGCCTTTGAGTTAGAAACTGCATGGGAGATTCGAACTCCTGTCCCTCGCCGAAAAATGCAGCGTTTCAGGTGAGGGGGATTCTAACTCAGATCGAGGGATGGCCAAATGGACGGTCTGGCGGAGTTCGCCGTCGATCGCCGATCGTACGCTGCAGTCGCCGAAAGCGCGAAAAACCACGATCTGACAAGGTGTTATCGTGGGCTTCGGTGATGATCGGCGATGGCGGGTGAAGGGGGGCGAAGACGGGCCTGGCGCGCTCGGAGAGATTCGAACTCCCGACCCTCGGAATCGAAATCCGATGCTCTATCCAGCTGAGCTACGAGCGCAAAATGTGCAGGCCGAACCGGCGAGGCCCTCGATATCAGACTTGGCGGGGCAAGGCCAGCCTTCGCGGCGCTCGGGTGCACGACATTCGAGATCGGCCGAATGCGCAGACTGCCGCAACGGCGTCGATAACCCCATCAGAAGCAGGGATGGCGGCGGCGGTCCTGGCCGATATAGGTCGCCGCGCTCTGGTAGCAGTGATTGGTCGAAGGGCCGTCATAGAAGGCGAAGGTGCCAGGCAGCGGACCGGGCCCGTAATTGTGCAGGAAGCTGATCGTGTAAGGCAGGCCGTGATGGTGGAGGTGGTGACGATGATGACTGCGGGCCTCCGATGCCGCGGGAACCAGGGTGGCTGCAGCCAGGATCAAGGCGGCGACGAAAATGGGAAGCTTGCTCATGTGGTGTCTCCAAGGAAGCAGACGACAGCAGGTCGCCTGCGCAGTCTAACGTCAAAGGGCCGGGGAGGGAGGCACAATACGGCATCTCTTGCCAAATCTTCGGCAGCCAATCAGCCTCTGTCCAAACCCCATCGTCCGAACCCCATCGTTACCTTGGTGGTTGCGCACCTTCGAACATCGAAAAAGGTCGGAGCCCAGCCCGGGACGATGTTCCGAATGCAGCAGCCTGAGGCGGCAACCCGGCCAATCGCCGCGTGGCGATCGTCAACTGTCCGCTATCAGCTGTGCGGACGCCGCTGTCCAAACTCAGCGTCTTCGTATCGAGCAATCCCCGAAACAATCCAGCGCCAGATCGTCCCCACTACCGGGCACTGGATTGTTTCGCCGAGACCGGCAGTGCAAGCGATCGCCTGCTGCCTTCAGTCCCGACCAAGCGGATTAGCGCTTGGCCTTCTTCGTCTTCTTGGCGACCTTTTTCGCCGTCTTCTTCGCAGTCTTCTTGGCGGCCTTCTTCACGGTCTTTTTGGCCGACTTTTTGGTCGCGACCTTCTTGGCTTTGGCGGCGGCCCGCTTGGGTGCAGCCTTCTTGGAGGTCTTCTTCGCTGCCTTCTTGGCCGCGCGCCTGGCCTTCGGGGCCGCCGCGACCACCGGATCCTTCGGCGGCTCGGCGGGCGTGCTGGTCTCGGTCACGGTAGGGTCAGAGAGTGGAGTGTCGTCCATATCGGTCCCCCGATGTGTTGGAAACACGGCAACGATAGCTGGATTCTGCCGGCTGTCAAAGCGCACCGCAACTAATCACTTGTGCGCAGGCTCGCATAGGCGGCCAACGCACGCTCCCGTCCGTGCCTGTGATCGACGACCGGCGCCGGGTAGGAGCGGCCGAGCACGACGCCGGCCTCGGCGAGCTCGAGCGGTTTGGCCGCCCAGGGCTGATGGATCAGGGCGGCCGGAAGCCGCGCCAGTTCCGGAACCCAGCGTCGCACATAGGTCCCGCTGGAGTCGAACTTCTCGCCCTGCAGCACGGGATTGAAGACGCGAAAATAGGGGGCTGCGTCAGCGCCCGAGCCGGCCACCCACTGCCAGCTCGCCGGGTTGCTGCCGGGATCGGCATCAACCAGCGTGTCCCAGAACCATTGTTCGCCGAGTCGCCAGTCGATCAGGAGATGCTTGACCAGCAGCGAGGCTGCGACCATGCGGACCCTGTTGTGCATGCTGCCGGTGTGCCAGAGCTCGCGCATCCCGGCATCCACGATCGGATAGCCGGTTTGCCCGCGCTGCCACGCCCGCAACGCCGCAGCATCCTGCGACCACGGAAATGCGTCGAAGGAGGGCTGCAGATTGCGGGTTGCGAGGTCAGGATTGTTGAACAGCAGGTGGCGGCTGAACTCGCGCCAGCCGAGCTCGCTCAGGAACTTGTCGATGCCGCGCGCGAAGGCCGGCTGCTGCTCGGCGGCGAACCGCGCCGCGTGCCAGATCTGACGCGGGCTGATTTCGCCGAAGCGCAGATGCGGCGACAGGCGCGAGGTCGCCTCGATGTCCGGCCGGTCGCGATCGGCGGCGTAGCCGCGCACGGTGGTCTCGAGGAACTTTGCCAGCCGCGCCTGCGCGGCGCGCTCGCCGGCGCGCCAGGTCGTGCGCAGACCGCCGGCCCAGTCGGGGCTGGTCGGCTCCAGCGCCAGCTCGTCGACCGTGAGGCTCGCAATGCCCGATGGCGACGACAGCCGCACCGGAACGGGCAGCGGCTTCGGCGGATCGCCCTGGGCGAGCACGCGCTTCCAGAATGGCGTGAACACACGCGGACCGCGGCCATCCTTGCCGCGCAGTTCGGCCGGATCGATCAGCAGGTCGTCGGCAAAGACACGCGACTTGACGCCGATCGCATCGAGCGCCGCCTCGACCTCTGCGGCCACGGCGCGCGGTCCGGTCTGGGCCACATCGTTCCAATAGACCGCGCTCGTGCTCGCCTCGCGCGCCAGCTCGCTGATCGCCTTCGCCGAAGGTCCGCGCCGGATCACGAGCTTGACGCCAAGCGCGTCGAGCTCGTCTTGAAGCGCGCGCAGTGATTGCGCCAGCCACCAGCGCGACGCGCCGCCGAGGGGGCGAAGCGCAGCACTCTCAGTATCGTAAACGTAACAGCATATGACGGGCGCGCCGGACGTGGCCGCTGCATGCAACGCGGGGTGGTCCGACAGGCGTAGGCTCTCGCGAAACCATACTACGATGGGGGAAAAAGACATCACTAGGTATCTGGTTGCCGTTTTCAAGGAGGCACGAGGGTATTCTACGCGCCGGAAAATAACTGGTTGGAAACCAACTACGGGCAGTTTGAGATTCAGTTGCAGTTCCCCAGAAGGTTTTTGACGTGTCTCTCAAGTTGAAGCTCGGCACCAAGGCGCTGATCGGCGCCGCGGTCGTGATCGCTTTGAATACAGCTCTCGTGGTCGGTGCCGCCTATTGGTCGCTGTCGTCCGATTTCGCCGATCGTGCCAAGCGGGACATTGAAGGCAATCTGCGCACCTTCGCCTTGACCTTCGCCGAGACGTTCAAGGACGCCAAGGTGAGCATGCAGAACGGCGCGGTCACCCGTATCGAGGTCCCCACGATTTCCGACATCAAGGACCATGCGATCGTCGATCGCGCCACGTCCTATGTCGGTGGCAGCGCCACGCTGTTCGTCGTCGATGACAACGGGCAGTTTGTGCGGCGCTCGACCAATGTGAAGAAGGAGAATGGCGACCGCGCGGTGGGCACCCAGCTTGCCGCCGACCATCCTGCGCAGCCGCTGCTGCGGCGTGGCGAGGCCTATAAGGGCCCGGCGGTCCTGTTCGGCAAGCCGTTCATGACCGCCTATTTCCCGGTGACGAATCCGGCCGGCAAGGTCATCGGCATTCTCTATGTCGGTGTGCCCATGGCCGAGCTCGACGCCATGCTGTCGCAGGTGATGCAGACCATGATGGTCGCCGCCGCCATCGCTGCTCTGCTGGTGCTTGGCTTGACCATGCTCGCCGTGCGGCGCGTCACCAAGCCATTGACCGCTGTGACAGAAGCCCTGACGGCGATCGCCGACGGCCGCGAGCACGTCGAAATCGGATCCGACGACCGCAGTGACGAGATCGGCGAGATCGCCCGCAGCCTCATGTTCTTCCGCAGCGCCGCCGGCGAGCGGCGGCGGATGCGCGAGGAGCAGGCGGCCGCGGCTGCGGCTGCCGTCGAACAGCGCAAGACCGAGTTGCAGCGCTTTGTGAATTCGTTCCAGGCCAGCATCGGCGGCATCATCGAGAACGTGCTGACGTCGGCGAGCGAGTTCGAACGCGAGGCCCGCCAGCTGACCCAGGCCGCGCGCACCACCGCCGACCTGTCGGGACAGTCGGCCGGCGCCTCCGAGACTGCGTCCGAGCACGTCCGCACCGCAGCAGCCGCCTCGGACGAATTGTCCGGTTCGATCGCCGAGATCATCCGCCGCGTGCAGGAATCCAATGCGATCGCGGCCGAGGCGGTCAACCAGGCCACCGCCACCGACCAGCGCATCAAGGAGCTGTCCGACGCCGGCAACCGTATCGGCGACGTCGTCAAGCTGATCACCTCGATCGCCGAGCAGACCAACCTGTTGGCGCTGAACGCCACCATCGAGGCCGCCCGCGCCGGCGATGCCGGGCGCGGCTTCGCGGTGGTCGCCCAGGAGGTCAAGACGCTCGCCGGGCAGACGGCCAACGCGACCGAAGAGATTTCCAGCCAGATCGCCAATATGCAGACCGTGACCCAGGAATCGGTCGACGCCATCAAGGCGATCGGCGCGACCATCGAGCGCATCAACGGCATCGCCGCATCGATCTCGGCCGCGGTCGAGCAACAGCGCGCGGCCACGCAGAATATCACCCAGAGTGTCCGTTCGGCCGCGAGCGGGACCGCCGAGGTCGTCAACAACATCCGCAGCGCGGCGCGCGGGGCGGGCGAGACCGGCGAAAGCTCCAACCGGATGTTCGCCTCGGCGCAAGCGCTGTCCGGCGAGAGCCTGCGGCTGAAGGCCGAGGTCCAAAAATTCCTCGACAACATGCAGGCGGCCTGACACGGCGGCTCACCCATACAGCAGCCGGGGCAGGATCGTCACGATGCCCGGGAACAAAGTGAGCAGCAGCACGAAGGCGATCATGATGATCAGATAGGGGGCGGTTACGCGGGCGATATAGCCCAGGCCGTCCTCGGTCAGGCCCTGGATCACGAACAGGTTGAAGCCGACTGGCGGCGTGATCTGGGCCATCTCGACCGCGAGCACCAGGAAGATGCCGAACCAGACCTCGTCGAAGCCCGCGCCCTTCACGATCGGCAGCACGATCGGCAGGGTCATCACGATCATCGAGAAGCCGTCGAGGAAGCAGCCGAGGATCAGATAGAACACGATCAGCACGGCGATCAGCATGAACGGCGACAGGCCGAGCCCCTTGACGAAAGCGGCCACCGCCTGCGGAATGCCGAGGAACGCCGCAGCATTGCCGAGGATCGAGGCGCCGAGCACGATCAGCGCGATCATCGAGCAGGTGATGACCGAGCCGATCATCACATCCCGGACCACCTGCTGCGACATCGCGCCCTGGAAATACGCCACCAGCGCCGCGCCGAGCACGCCGACGGCGGCGGCCTCTGATGGCGTGGCGAGCCCGCCATACATCGAGCCCAGCACGCAGGCGATCAGGAACAGCGCTGGCGCCAGATCCTTCAAGGCCGCGAAGCGCTCGGCCCAGGGCACAAGCGACAGCTGCGCCTCGGCCTTCGGCACCATCGCGGGCTTCAGCGTGGTGTGCAGCATGACCCAGCCCATGAAGGTGCCGGCCAGCAAGAGGCCCGGCAGCACGCCGGCCGTAAAGAGCTTTAGAATGGAAACATCGCCGAGCACGCCATAGATGATCATGATGTTCGACGGGGGGATCAGGAAGCCGAGCGTGCCGGCGCCGGCCAGCGAGCCGATCGCGATGTCGCGCGAATAGCCGCGGCGCAGCAGCTCGTTGAGCGACATCCGGCCGATCACCTGCGTGGTCGCCGCCGACGAGCCGGAGATCGCGGCGAAGATGGTGCAGCCGATGACGTTGACGTGGAGCAGGCGGCCTGGCAGCAGCCCGGCCCATGGCGCCAGGCCCTGGAACAGCGAGCGCGACAGCCGGGTGCGGAACAGCAGCTCGCCCATCAGGATGAACAGCGGCAGCGCCAGCAGCTCCTGGGTGGTCAGGATGTTCCAGGCATATTGCGGAAGCAGCTTGTCGAGCGGGATCGAGCGGAACATTGCCAGCAGCAGCGTGGCGGTGAAGGCGAGCGTGAGCCCGATCCACAGCCCGCCGGCGAGCAGCGCGAACAGGATGACGAAGAGAGCGATGACTTCGATGGTCATGGGGAGGGGGAGTCCGCGGTGAGGATGGCGGGCGGGAGGAGTCCGGCGGAGGAGGGGGCAGCAGCATCAGTTGCTATCTGGCCGAGGTGGGCACAGAGGCTGCGGCGAGCGCGGTGCAACCTCGCCCCGCTTGCGGGGAGAGGTCGGATTGCATCGCTAGATGCAATCCGGGTGAGGGGGGCCCTCCGCACGGTCGGTGGGCGTGGCTGCCCCTCACCCCAACCCTCTCCCCGTAAGAACGAGAGGGAGCACAGCGCGTGCGGGGTGAGAGCTCGCCTATTCGTTAGCTGGCGACGACGGATGTCGGCTGCCGCCAAAAGCAAAGTGACCCTCGTCGTGTCGGATCGCCCCTTCATTCGACCGGCGATGCCTTCATGCGGTGGTCCTCCAGCGGCAGTCCCAGCGCCGCCTGGATCGCGCGGGCGAGGAATTGCAGGGTCAGCAGCAGCATGCCGAACGTCACGACGGCCTGCGGGAACCACAGCGGGGTGTCGCTCGAGGTGGAGACCTGGCCGCGGACGAAGGAGCTCCAGGCGAACTTCGTCATCGCCGAGGTCAGGAACGCCATGAAGGCGAAGCCGGCGGCGGCGGCCAGCACCTCCAGCGCGCGCTGCAGCGGCGCCGGCACGTTCTTGAGCAGCAGCACCACGCGGATGTGGCCGCCGACGCGGAGCGTCATGGCGGCGCCGAAGGTGAACGAGGCGGCCATCAGGTAGGACGAGTACTCCCAGGCGATCGAGATCGTCGGCGGGAAGAACGGCAGCACGTTCGACAGCGCCCGCGTTGTGACCTCCGCCAGCATCAGCGCGGTCAGCGTCAAGAGACAGCCGCCGCCGATCCAGCCATCGAGCCGGCCGAGCCGGTCGATGACATCGAGCATGATGCGCAGCGGCGCGGGCGCCGCTGCATTGAGGCTCGCTCGTTCGCCCGGCGAGGGGGCTTCAACGATCTCAGCCACGCTTCATCTCGGCGAGATAGGCCTTCACCGGCGCGTCCGCTGCGGGCACCCGCTTCAGGAAGGCTTCCATCTGCGGCGCGGTCTTGGCGCGGATCTCCGTCATCATCGCGTCCGAGACCGGCACCACCTCCATGCCGCCTTCCTTGAGCCGATTGAGACTGTCGACATCGGCCTTGAGCGAGTTGGCCCAGAAGGTCGGCTCCATCTTCGCTGCGACGTCGCTAACGATCTTCTGCTGCTCGGGCGTCAGTGCCTTCCAGGAATCGAGGTTGACGTTGAGCATCTGCGACGACCAAACATGATTGGTCGGGTAGACATATTTGAGGAACTCCCAGAACTTGCCGTCGACGCCGGACACCGACGAGGTCGAGACGCCGGCGACCGCGCCGGAGGCCAGCGCCGGGATGGTCTCGCCCCAGGGGATCATGACCGCGGCCATGCCGATGGCGTTGAGCATGTCGACCGCGTTCTTGTCGGGCACGCGGATCTTGATGTTCTTCAGCCCGGCGACGTCGGAGGTCTTGACCTTGAGATGCAGGTACTGCGTCGGCCACGGCACGATGTAGAGGATCTTCTGGTTGTTGCGCGCGGCGATCTTCTCGTATTCCGGCCGCACATATTTGTGCAGCACCTTGAGCTCGTCCATCGAGCCCGCGAGGAAGGGAATGCTCTCGACGCCCATGAACGGTTCGTCGCCGACCTGCTGGATGTTGAGCACGTCCGCCAACGGCACCAGGCCGTCGCGCACCGCGCGCAGATGCTCCGGGCCCTTGAAGCCGAGCTGCCCGCCGGCCTTGACGGTGATGTTGACCGCGCCATTGGTCTGCTTCTTCACCTCCTCGGCGAAGGCCATCGCGTTCTGGGTATGGAAGTTGCCGTCGGGCCAGACCGTGGACATGTCCCAGTTGGTCGTGGCGGCGCGGGCTCGGGTCGAGACCTGTGTTGCGGCGAGCAGGGTGGCCGCACCTGCCGTGAACGTCCGTCGCGTGATCATGGGTGTCTCCGCTTCGTTGCTGAGTTACGAAAAATGGAAGAGGCGTGGCGAGCTGTGTGGTCGCGGCCATCCTTCGAGACGCCCGCCTGCGGCGGGCTCCTCAGGATGAGGACACGTTGCGCGGCCAGATGCTGATCATCTCCATGGGGACTTTTCTCATGGTCAATGTGCAGCATCGATCTCGGTACTAAACCCTCATGGTGAGGAGTGTCGCCCTTGCGACGCGTCTCGAACCATGAGGCCACAAATGTCCCGGCGGGCATGAGATTTCACCGCGCCTGCCCGTAGAGCTTTGCCGCATTGTCCGCCGATACCAGTCCGCTCTCGACATCACCTTGCACCAGCTCCGCGCCGCGTTCGCGGGGATCGCCGATGCCGGCGCCGCCCGGTGTCAGCACCACCAGCCGGTCGTCCGGCGGTACCGTCTGAAAACCCTTGCCGCGCAGCTTCTTTCCCGATTTGAGGCCGACATAGCCGGCCTCGCCATTGTGGCCGCCGTCGCGGCCGCGGGGCGGGTGGTCGATGCGGTCGAAGGCGGCGAGGATGTCGAACGGCGCGTCGACGCCGCTGCCGACCTCGATGATCTGGCCGAGGCCGCCGCGGGTGCGGCCGGGGCCGCCGGAATCCGGCCGCAGCTCCTTGCGCCAGAAGATCAAGGGCGTCTGCGTCTCCGCGATCTCGACCGGCGTGCCGCGCACGCCGGAGGGGTAGGCGGTGGCCGACAGCCCGTCCTTGTCGAAGCGGGCGCCGGTGCCGCCGTTCGAGGTCACCGCCATCGAGAACCCGTAATTGCCGCCGGCGCCGGAGCGGGTCTGGCCGCGCACGTTGAGATTCCACAGGCACGAGGTGCCCTCGGCCGGCACGCGCTCCGGGATGATCTGACGGAGGCAGCCGAACACGACGTCGGGCAGCATCTGGCCGATGACGTGGCGCGAGGCGACCGGCGCCGGCTTCGGCGCATTGAGGATCGCGCCCGAGGGCGCCGAGACGGTGAGTGGCGACAGCGAGCCGGCATTGTTGGGGATCGCGGACGCCACCACGCAGCCGAGCCCGAACACGGTGTAGGCCGTGGTGTAGGACAGCGGCACGTTGATGCCGAACTTCGAGGCGGGCGAGGTGCCGGCGAAATCGACATGGATGCCGTCATCGCTGATGGTCAGCGCCGCCTTCAAGGTCACCGGCGCATCATAGCCGTCGACCACCATCTCGTTGCGCCAGGTGCCCTTGGGCAGCTTCGCGATCTCAGCCAGCACGGCCTCGCGCGAGCGGTCGCAGATGTAGTCGCCGAGTTCGTCGAGCGAGGCGATGCCGAACTCCGTCATCATCTCGACCAGGCGCTGGCAGCCGACATCGTTGCAGGCGGCGAGCGAATAGGTGTCGCCCTCGGTGTCGACCGGCAGTCGCGTGTTGGCGCGGATCATCGCCATCAGCGTCTCGTTGACGACGCCCTGGTCGATCAGTTTCAGCATCGGGATGTACAGCCCCTCCATGAACACGTCGGTGCCATCGGGGCCGAAGCCGATGCCGCCAATGTCCATCAGATGGCTGGTGCAGGAGAACAGTGCGACCGGCTGGCCGTCCTTGAAGCAGGGCGTGGTGACGACGAAGTCGTTGAGATGGCCGGTGCCCATCCAGGGATCGTTGGTGATATAGGCGTCGCCCGGCTTCATCGTGGCAATCGGGAAATGCGCGATGAAGTGTTTCACCGACTCGGCCATCGAGTTGACGTGGCCCGGCGTGCCGGTGACGGCCTGCGCCAGCATGCGCCCCCGGAGGTCGAACACGCCAGCGGAGAGGTCGCCGCATTCGCGCACGATCGGGCTGAAGGCGGTGCGCAGCAGCACCTGGGCCTGCTCCTCGACCACGGCGATCAGCCGGTGCCACATGATCTGCAGGTCGATCAGGCTGGTTTGTGATGCGCTCATCTTCAGGCTGCCTTCCGTTCCATGACGATGCTGCCGGCGCCGTCGATATGCGCGTCGAAACTATTGGAGATGAAGGTCGAGGTCTCGTCCTCGGCGATCACGGCGGGGCCGGCGATCACGGCACCCGGCGCCATCTGTTCGCGGCGATACAGCGGGATCTCGACGAACTGCCCGGCACGGCCGTCGAAGAATTTGCGATGACCGGCGGCTTGTCCTGCGGGTCTGCGCGTCACCGCGGCGACGGCCGGCGGCTGGCGCGCGTCCGTCGTCGCCAGCACCGACCAGCTCAGCACCTCGATCGCGGCGCCGGGAATGGCCCGTTCGAACAGGGCGGCGTAGCCGGCCTCGAAGGTCTTACGCAGTGCGGGCAGATCATCGACGGTGAGTGCGCGGTTGGGCAGCTCGACGCTGATCTCGTGGCCCTGGCCGACATAGCGCATGAACGCAGCGCGGCGCTCGCGCACCGCAGCGCCGGCCGCACCGGGCTCGACCAGGGCACGGGCCTCATCGGCCATCTCCTGCAGCAGACCGGAGACGAGCGCCGTGTCGAAATCATCGAGCCGGGCGTGGCGGCTACGCACCAGCTCATAGGCGATGGGCGCTGCGAGGAAGCCGACTGCCGAGCCGACGCCGGCATTGGAGGGGACGATCACCCGGGAGACGCCGATCTTCTCGGCGACGCGGGCGGCATGCAGCGGCGCGGCGCCACCGAACGCGATCAGCGTGTGCTGGCCGATGATGGCGCCGCGCTCGACGGCGTGGACGCGCGCCGCGCTCGCCATGTTCTCGCACACCACTTCGTGCACCGCGTAGGCGGCGGTCTCGGCATCGAGGCCGAGCGGCGCGCCGACGTCGCGGAGCAGGGCCTGTCGCGATAGCTCGGGATCGAGCTTGATGGTGCTGCCGGCGAACGCGTCGGGATCGATCATGCCGAGCGCGACGTCGGAGTCGGTGACCGCCGGACGTTGCCCGCCGCGGCCGTAGCAGGCCGGTCCCGGCTCGGACGAGGCGCTTTCGGGGCCGACGGTGACACGCTTCATCGCATCGAGGCGCGCGATCGAGCCGCCGCCGGCGCCGATCTCGACCATCTCGATGACGGGGATGCGCACCGGCAGGCCGGAGCCTTTGAGGAAGCGTGCGGCGCGGTCGACCTCGAACACGCGTGAGCTCTCCGGCTCGAAGTCCTCGATCAGGCAGATCTTGGCGGTGGTGCCGCCCATGTCGAACGACAGCACCTTGCGTTCGCCGAGCCGGGCCGCGATCTGGCCGGCGAAGATCGCGCCACCCGCGGGCCCGGATTCGACGAGCCGCACCGGAAAGCGCCGTGCGGTGTCGATCGAGGTGACGCCGCCGCCTGAGGTGACCAGATAGATCGCGCCGCGGAACTGCTCGATCCGGAGCGCCTGCTCCATGCGCGCAAGATAGCTGTCCATCAGCGGCTGCACATAGGCGTTGGCGACCGCGGTCGAGGTCCGCTCATATTCCCGGATTTCGGGACAGACCGCCGAGGAGAGCGTGATCGAGACGCCGGGCATCTCTGCGGCCAAGATCTCGCCGGCGCGCCGCTCATGGGCCGGATTGGCATAGGCGTGAAGGAAGGCGATGGCGATGCTGGTGACATTCTGCGCGCGCAATTGTGGAACCAGCGCGCGCACTGCCGCTTCATCGAGCGGCAGTCTGACGTCACCATGGGCATCGACGCGCTCGGGCACGGTGAAGCGCAGGGCGCGCGGCACCAGCGGTTTCGGCTTGTCGATCGAGAGGTCGTACTGATCGTAGCGGCTCTCGGTTCCAATATCCAGAACATCGCGGAAGCCTGATGTGGCGATCAGCGCCGTCCTGGCGCCGCGGCGCTCGATGATTGCGTTGGTGGCGAGCGTGGTGCCGTGAATGAAGACGTCGATATCGGAGATGCGCGCCTTCGCATCGGCGAGGATCAGGCGCGTGCCATCCAGCACGGCCTGCTCGGGCTGCGTCGGCGTCGTCAGCACCTTGCGTGTGCGGCGAAGCTCGCCGATGTCGAGAACGATATCGGTGAACGTGCCACCGATATCGACGGCCAGCCGGACTTCGGCTCCTTCAAGCATTCGATAGATCTCCGCAACGAATTGGTGGACGAGTTGAGCAAGTCCTATGCCATTGCGCCAGCGGAGATGTGTCTTGCTGCTCTGCATTTGTGCGGTGCGGACTTGAGGTCGTGATAGGGGGCGCGCTCAATCTTGCTGATCGACGATGTCGTTGTTCGCTCGTGCGTCGACGCGACGTCGCGTGCAGCGCTTCGCTGCCGACCCTACGCCCCGCCGTCGTCCCGGCGAACGCCGGGACCCATAACCCCAGGGAGTCGTTTGGGGCAGGCTGGTCGTTTGCCACCTTTCGCCTCATGTCCGCCGCGGCGGATGGGTCGCGGATCAGCGCCGCGTCGCGCTGGCGCGCGCCGCGGCTTGTCCGGGACGACAGCGGAGATTGCAGCGCGTGCTGAGCAGCTCGAACACAAGCGTTCTAGTTCCCGCGGCACTTCACGCCCGAGTTCTGCGATCAGTTCACCCTCACACAAAATGAGAGGGCGCAGGGAATGCCGGGTGAAGGCCTCAGCCATGGCCCGCCTGCGAAAGAAAATGCAGGCGGCAGGTACCACAGGTTCAGCCGAACATCCGGCATTCCCTGCGCGGTGTCTTCACGCTTATACGCAGTCTCCCTGGTGCGCCGGGCTTGTTGGCCACCATGATCCGCGCGATGCGTCAGCATCGCTGCGAACGTAACACCAGCTTCGGGGTGTCAGGACGCTGCGACTTCACGTCCGCTGGGCATGCCGGTCGTCTGCGCATCGAGCGCGTCCGGCATGGCCGCGGCCACCGCATCTCACCCCGACGTTCGTGACGACGCGTACATCCCTCTGCATGGGGCGGGACGACGCGGATCATACATCATTTCCGAGAAAGCGAAAGATCAAAATTCGACTTTGTCGAAATGCTCGCGGCGGCGGTGCGCAAGCAGGGACCAGGCGCGCTTGATCGCGGTTCAGTCTCCGTGGGCCGGCCGCTGCAGGGCCGCATAGACCACCCCGAGAACCAGACTATAGGCCTCGACCATGGCCAGCGAAAACAGGCCCGGGCCCGCGCCAAGTCCGAGCGAGATGCCGAAAGGCCCGAGACCGATGGCCGGAAACAGCACGATCCCGAGCAGCAGCCAGCCGGCAAGTCCGAGCAGAAAGCCCTTGGCGAGGCCGCTCCGCCCGGGCAGGCGGTGGAAGACGTAGCCGAACAGCAGGCCGATGAGGAAGGCGCCGTTGAGCTGCGAGAGCAGCCAGACCGGCGCTTGCACATGCGTGACATTGGCGAACAGCGGCGGGAGCGTCTCGAGCAGCGCGGACGACGGATCGAACTGCGGCAGGATGTGCAGCGCGGTCTTGAGCTCCATCAGCCCCATATGCGCCAGCGTCCCGCAGCCCGACGCCACCAGCGACGATCCTATCCAGCGATAGCTGCGCGTTATTGTCATCGCGTCATTTCGTCCGAAGCGCATCACGGTTCCGTTGATCCTGCTCAACTACGCGAACGCGCCGCCCGCTTAGTTTGCGCAAACTCATTGATGCCACGTCAAGGGAGTTCCGCCATGCGAGCAGATCCACGTGCGTTGATCCTGGCCGCCGTCGTGATGGCCACCGTTGCACCGTCCGTTGCCCAGCCGGGTGCAGGCGGACCGCCGGGCTGGGGCCCGGGCATGATGATGGGGCCGGGGATGATGGGCGGGCGGGGCTTCGGCTTTCTCTGCAATCCCCGCATGGCGGGCTTTGCCGAATGGCGCCTGTCGCAGATCGAAAGTGCGATCAAGCCGAACGAGACGCAGCGCGCGCGGCTCGACGATCTCAAGGCCGCATCGGCCAAGGCGGCCGAGCTGATCACCAAGGACTGTCCGACAGCGCCTCCCGCCAAGGCGACCGAGCGTCTTGCGCTGGCGGAGCAGCGGCTCGACGCGATGCAGCAGGCGATCAAGCTGGTCCGACCGGCGTTCCAGGCACTCTACGATTCGCTCGACGACAAGCAGAAGGCTGCCATGGACGCCAGCGGTCCGCGCAATTGGGGCTGGCATCATTGGCACTGGCCGTGGAGCGAGGAGTAGTCGCGGACAGGCGGCGGGTTTCGCGCCATCCGGTTCGGATGATCTCCGAAAAAGAGGAATGAGAATTTTCGGCAGCCTGACAGGCGTCTCTGGGCGGCCTACTGCGTCGCTCGGCGGCTCTCGTCCTCGAATGGCGGGCGGCTCACATGACGGGTCAACCGACCTTCGCTTCCCCAGTTGTATCGTCGTGCGAACGGCTGGAACGCGAATGACAGCAGCCCCAAGGCCATCAAGCCCAACACAATGTAGGGAGCGAAGTAAACGCAGGCGAAGACGATGGCGACGGTCAACCAGAATCGGTGGGGACGGACGCGAGCATCGCGCGCAAGCGCAGCAAGGCTGTGTCGCAGGCCTGGACGCCATGGTCGAGGCCCAGCCTCGACGGGAGGACGGACAATTTCCTTGATCCGAACGAGGATGGACATGACCAGGACGATCGATCCGAAGACCACCGCCAGGATGAGCAGACACGCGCCTACGAGTTGAAGGGCCGACAGCATGTAAAGTCACTGGTTCGCTGGATGGCGGAAACATCCCTGGCGCAGGATGGTATCGGTAAGAATTTAACCGGCGGCTCAGGAAATGCTGCAAATTCACCAACGGACCCGCATGGACGTGGAATTTGGAGTGGGGGCGGGCATGGTGATTTCGTCCTGCTTAGCGTAAAGCAGCCGAAATCAACCGAGGTTTTCCGTCCATTGTCCTTTCCCGCTACAGTTCCGCCGCTCGCCCGCGCGCTCGCCGAGCGCAATTATGAGCAGCCGACCCCCGTTCAACTCGCCGTGCTCGATGACGAGGCGGTCGACCGCGACCTGCTGGTCTCAGCCCAGACCGGCTCGGGCAAGACCGTGGCCTATGGGCTCGCGATGGCGACGAACCTGCTGGGCGACGCCGAGCGGTTCGAGCGGGCCTCGGCGCCGCTGGCGCTGATCGTCGCGCCGACGCGCGAGCTGGCGCTGCAGGTCCAGCGCGAGCTGGCCTGGCTGTATCAGCATGCCGGCGCGCGGGTCGTCTCCTGCGTCGGCGGCATGGATCCGCGCCGCGAGCAGCGCGAATTGGAGGCGGGGGCGCACATCGTCGTCGGCACGCCAGGGCGGCTGTGCGATCATCTGCGCCGCGGGCGCCTCGACATTTCGGACTTGAGGGCGGTGGTGCTCGACGAGGCCGATGAGATGCTCAATCTCGGCTTTCGCGAGGACATGGAATTCATCCTCAAGACCACGCCGGAGACGCGCCGGACCCTGCTGTTCTCGGCGACCTTTCCGCGCGGCATCGTGGCACTGGCCAAGCAGTATCAGGACGACGCCTTCCGGATCGAGGTCGAAGGCGACGAAGGCGGGCACGCCGACATCGAGTACCGCGCCGTCCGCATCGCCCCCGGCGATGCCGAGCATGCGGTGGTCAATCTGCTGCGCTTCTACGAGTCGCCGAGCGCGATCGTGTTCTGCAACACCCGCGAGGCGGTCAGGCATCTGCAGGCGGCGCTGCTGGAGCGCGGTTTCTCGGTGGTCGCGCTATCCGGCGAATTGACCCAGAACGAGCGGACGCTGGCGCTGCAGTCGCTGCGCGACGGGCGCTCGCGCGTCTGCGTGGCGACCGATGTCGCGGCGCGCGGCATCGACCTGGCCAATCTCGATCTCGTGATCCATGCCGAGCTGCCGAACGATCCCGAGGTGATGCAGCACCGCTCGGGCCGCACCGGCCGCGCCGGCCGCAAGGGCGTGAGCGTGCTCCTGGTGCCGCCGGCCCGGCGGCGGCGGGCGGAGACGCTGCTGAACCTGGCCGGCATCGAAGCCGTGTGGGGAACGGCGCCGCAGGCCGACGAGATTCGCAGGCTCGATCACGAGCGCATGCTGCACGATCCGGTCCTGAGCGAGGAGACGACGGCGGAGGACCAGGCGCTCGCCCAGGCCTTGCTTGCGGAGCGCTCGCCCGAGGAGATCGCCGCCGCGCTGGCGCGGCTCTATCGCGCCCGGCTGCCGTCGCCGGAGGACATTCTCGATCCCGCCGAGGAGCGCGGGCGCGGCCGTCATGAGCGCGATCGCGACAACGGGCGGCCGGGGCGCGGCGAGGAGCGTCCGCCGGCGGTACCGCGAACCAAGACCGGAAAGCCATCGGCGCGTCACGGCATGGGGGAGCCCAGCGTCTGGTTCCGCGCCGCGATCGGTCGGAAAAAGAACGCCGAAGCCCGCTGGCTGCTGCCGATGATCTGCCGTCGCGGCGGCATCGAGAAGCTGGACATCGGCGCCATCAAGATCTCGGACACGACGACCGAGTTCGAGATCGCCGCGCGCGTGGCCGACGCCTTCGCGGCCAACATCCGCCGGCCCGACAAGGAGGATACGATCCGCATCGAGCCGCTCGCTGCCGCACCGTCGGGGCAGGGGGCATCGGAAAAGCCGCGTCCGGACAAGCGGCCGCGCCGCGCAGCCGAGGAGAGCGCGTACCACCCGCTGCGACGCGATGAGCCGCGCAGCGGCAACGATGCCAAGCCCCGCGGCAAGCCGCATCGCGACGGTCCCTCGAAAAAATTCGGAGACGAACCGGCCTTCGCGAAGAAAAAGCCGCATCGCGAGAAGTCCAGCCGCAGCGGACAGACGTTCCAGTCCCACAGCGCGCGGTCGAAGGCGCCGGTTGGCAAGAAGCCTAAGGACAAGCGCCGCGGTTGATGGGTCCGGTCGAAATGAGGGGCCGGTTGCGCGAACAGTCGGGAGGAGCCGCATGAGCCGCTACGCCGTTCTATACTTTGCGACGCTGGCGGTGCTGCTCGGCTTCGACATCCCGTTCCTCAGCATCGTCGCCAAGGGCTTCTTCCAGTCGCAGGTCGGCGAGATGCTCGGCGAGATCCGCCCCGTGCCGGCGGTGCTGTTCTATCTGCTCTATATCGCTGGCGTACTGATCTTCGTCAGCGGCACGGCCGATGCGACCTGGCGCTCGACCTTGCTCTATGGCGCGCTGTTCGGCCTGTTCTGCTACGCGACCTTCGAGCTGACCTCTCTGGCCATGCTCAAGCAGTGGACCTGGGCGGTGGTCGCGGTCGACATCAGCTGGGGCGTGTTCGTCACCGCGGTCTCCGCCACGGTGGGACTGCTGATCGCGGACTGGGTGACGCCACGGGGGTAGAAGGCGACTGCCGCGGGCGATTTGGCGCGACCGGGATATTTCGGGGTCAAGTCCCCCGGCAATCGCATGAAGTCGCGCCGCGGAACAACCATGCCGACCCGAAACGTCGCGCTGACCGGCCATCAGGACAAGATCATCGAGACGCTCGTCCAATCCGGACGCTCGCGCGGGGGACGTGTGGCGCGCGTTCGTCTCGGTGCACCGGGCGTACGAACGCGTCATGTCGCGAGACACGGCCGAGCCGGGCGGCATCTGCTGCTTTATCGTGCGCGCGGCGAGCAGATCATCGAGATCGGTCGCGTCCTGCATGATCGCATGTATCTGTCGCGGCATTCGCCCTTCTCCGAGGAGAAGGGCGAATGACGGGCTGAGTTCGCCCTCACTTCGGCTGCGGCACCACGCGCAGATACGGCTTCGGCGCCTTCCAGCCGTTCGGATAGATCGTCTTGGCCTCGTCGTCGGACACCGAACCGGCGATGATGACGTCGTCGCCCTGCTTCCAGTCGGCGGGGGTGGCGACGCGATGCTTGGCGGTGAGCTGCAGCGAGTCGATGACGCGGAGAATCTCCTGAAAGTTGCGGCCCGTGGTCATCGGATAGACCAGGATCAGCTTGATCTTCTTGTCCGGGCCGATGATGAAGACATTCCGGACGGTCTGATTGTCGGCCGCGGTGCGCTTGGCCGGATCGCCGGAAATCGCTGCGGGCAGCATGTCGTAGAGCTTGGAGACGTTGTAGTCGGTGTCGCCGATCAAGGGATAGTTCGGCGCCGCGCCTTGCGTCTCGCGGATGTCCTCGGCCCACTGCGCGTGCTTGTCCACCGGGTCGACCGAGAGGCCGATCAGCTTGACGCCGCGCTTGTCGAATTCCGGCTTCAGATGGGCGAGAGCGCCGAGCTCGGTGGTGCAGACCGGGGTGAAATCCTTCGGGTGCGAGAACAGCAGCGCCCAGCTGTCACCGATCCAGTCGTGGAATTTGATCTTGCCTTCGGTGGTTTGCGCCTCGAAGTCCGGAGCGACGGAGCCGATTTGGAGAGCCATGACGACCTCAATTCATTGCAGGTGACGGGAATAAATTCTTCTAAGCACTATAGGAAATACCACCCTCTAAGGGAACCGTTCCGCGAAAAAGAGAAAATCGTCCTATCTCAGCTCACGCGCGCAACAACTTGTTTTGAGTTCCCGGCCTGCGGCGAAACATCCGTAAGACCACCGGCTGCCCAGATTTCGCCACGTCTTGGTCGCAACACGCCGCCCCCGCCGACGGGCGCTTTGAACCGTGATCCGGGTCACTGCGGCAAATCGGCAACCGAGACAAAAACCCACTGCAGCGTTTCGAACCGTTAACCACTCGTTCAGACGCGGACCGACAAGGTGGGTCAACACAGCAACTGAGAAGAGAACATGTCTGCCTCTGCACCAAAAACCATCGGTTCCCTCGATGGTCTCGAACCGTCCTCCTGTGAAACCGCCGCCTCCGCGCTCGCCATCGTGCGCGACGGCGTGATCACCGGTGAGGGCCCGACCACAGCGGGACGCGTGCATTTTTCCCGCGTGCTTGATGCCGACGACGTGGCGTGGTGCGCGCGCATCCTGACGGCGGCGGCCCTGAACGACACCCCGGTCAGCCGCGCCGAGGCCGAGGCGCTGTTCGAGATCGATGCTGCCGCGACCGAGCGCAAGGACGACGGCCGCTTCGAGGATCTGCTCGCCAAGGCGGTCGCACATCACACCGCCGCGGCGTCGGGGCTGCCGGTGCCGCCGCGCAGCGTGGCGCTGGCGGCGGAGACCGCCATCGAGAGCTGGGCGCCGGTCAATGCGCGCGGCGTGCGCACAGACGCGCTGGAATGGGTCGCCAAGCGCATGCGCGGCAAGCGTCAGGCCAACCGTGTGCTGCGGGCGATGGTCGCGACCTTGGTCGGCGTGAGCGTGCTGCCCCTGGCGCAGCTGCCCTCGATGATCGATATCGGCATGTGAGCGCGACGCGCTCGTCGGACACTCCCCATTCAAAGAGCGCGATGATCTCATCGCGCTCTTTTCTTTTGCGCCGGCGTTCGATTGCTCCGGCGTGATCGGCTCGACGGGAGGGGCCGGGCCTCTTGATGAAGCCCGCTGGCCGGTGAATAGATCGGCCGGCATGGATCTGGCCTGGAGCACGGAGATATCGAGATGAGCCGATGGAGCTTTGCCGCGCGCCTGTTGGCGGTCGCGGCGACGGCGCTGCTGCTCATGATGGCGTGGCAGACTTTCCCGCTGATCCAGGCGGAGATCCTGGGCCTGCGCGCCAAGCCCCGCGAGATCACGGCGCGCGGCGACCTCGCCGCCGACGAAAAGAGCACGATTGCGCTGTTCGAAAGCCGCAGCGGCTCGGTGGTCTTCATCACGACCGTTCAACAATCAGTCAATGCCTGGACAGGCGATGCGCAGCAGGAGCGCTCCGGCACCGGCTCCGGCTTCGTCTGGGACGATCTTGGCCATGTCGTCACCAATTATCACGTCATCGAGGGCGCGACTGAAGCACTGGTCAGCCTGACCGATGGCCGCTCGTTCCGCGCGGCCCTGGTCGGCGCCAACCCGGAGAACGATCTCGCGGTGCTGCTGATCGGCGTCGGCACCGACCGGCCGAAGCCGTTGCCGATCGGGACCAGCGCCGATCTCAAAGTGGGGCAGAAAGTGTTCGCGATCGGCAATCCGTTCGGCCTCAGCAGTACGCTGACCACGGGCATCGTCTCGGCGCTCAACCGCAACCTGCAGGTCACGCAGGAGCGCACCCTCAACGGCTTGATCCAGACCGATGCCGCGATCAATCCCGGCAATTCCGGCGGGCCGCTGCTCGACAGCGCCGGACGGCTGATCGGGGTCAATACCGCGATCTACAGCCCGTCCGGGGCGTCGGCCGGGATCGGCTTCGCCGTGCCGGTCGACAAGGTCAACCGCATCGTGCCGCGGCTGATCGCGAGCGGCCGCTATGTCAGCCCGAGTCTCGGGATCCGGACCGATCCAAAAGCCAATGAGGCGCTGTCGGCCCGCCTCAATATGTCGGGCGTGTTCGTGCTCGATGTCGAGCCGGATTCGGCGGCGGAGAAGGCGGGGCTGATCCCGGCGCGCCTGACCCGCGACGGCGGCTTCGCGCTTGGCGACGTGCTGCTGGCCATCGACGGACAGGTGGTGGATTCGCCCGACGACATGACACGGGCGTTGGAGACCAAGACTCCCGGCGACCGCGTCGTGCTGCGGGTCAGGCGCGCCGGCAAGACGATCGAGGTCCGGGTGACGCTCGACGTCGCGCGGTGAGGGACACGATCAGCGACGGGGACGCGAGATTGTCGCCGGCATGAGCGCCGCGACATGCGGGGATGGTCGTCCCGGCTGTCGCTGCGCTCACACGGACTACGGCCCCTCGTTCTGCGGAAACAAAAGTGCCCCGCTTTCGCGGGGCACCTGGTCATCACAGGCAAGCGCGGATCACGAACGGGCTACTTCGCCGCCGCGGCCTTCTGCTTCGGCGCCTCGTCGTCGAGGCCGACCGTGCGGCCGGGGAAGCCGGCGGCGTCGAAATAACGCTGGCTGCCGACGCGCTGAAGCTTCAGCACGGTGCGCAGGCCGCCTGAGGCCGGGTCCGACTTGATGACGTCGGACACCGCCTTCGGCGTGGCGCCGTTCGGCATTGCCTCGGTCATGACCCGGCCGATCAGTCTGCCCTTCGGCGCGACCTTGAGGTCGAGCAGCCTGGCGGCGGTGATGCCGACATCCGCATTGCTGACGGGCAGGGGATCGATGAAGCCCGCCTTGAAGTCCGGACCGATCGCCGCCATGAAATTGTAGGTGTCGCCGCGGCTGAACGCGCCGTGCATGCCCTGGCCCTGGCGCAGCACGGTGTCGGCGACCTCGACCGAGCAGTTGCTCGGCACGTCGCAGCCCGGTGCGACATAGGAACGGAAATTGACGACGATCGCCGGGTGCGGCGTCACCGCCTTGCCCTGCAGGTTGATCTGCGACAGCGGCAGCGTGCCGGGGATCTCGCCGAGCTTGTCGTCGACAAAGATGCCGGAGACGTAGTCCTGCGCCAGCAGCGCCTTGACGGTGCGGCGGGCGAGCTTCTTGTCGCCGTTCGGCAGATAGATCAGGTCCGAGCCGCCATTGGTGGCGACGACGAGATCGGGCTTGGCCGGGTCCTTGCCGAGTACGCCGTTGCCGGCCTTCGGATGCTTGCCTTCGGGCACGGCGGCATTCTTGTCGTTCGGATCGAACAGCGGCAGATCGAGCGCCTTGGCGAGGTCGATCGCCAGGAAGCCCATCGGCAGGAAGTCCTTCGGCGTGTCGTCATAGCTGACCTTGGCGGAGGGCGAGGTCTTGCTTTCCTTGGAGATGGTCGAGAAGCCGTGGTCGGCCTGGACCATGATGTTGGTCGAAGCAGCCAGCCCGAGATCGTCGAGCGCCTTGCGCAGGGCCGCCAGATTGTCGTCGGCGTTCTTGATGCCGGCCATCGAGGTCGGGCCGTTGATGCCGGGCGTGATGGTGTTGAGGCTGTCGCCATGATTATGCTGGCTGCCGTCGGGATCGCGTGACCAGAACACCAGCACGAACGGCTTGTTGCGGGCCTTGAACATCGGCAGCACCACCTTGGTGGCGACGTCGACCATATAGGCCTGCTGCGCAACGTTGGCCGAGGTCGTACCGGGGGTCTTGGCGTCGCCCGCCTTGCCATTGTCGCCGCGCGATGGCGTCGCCAGCGGCAGCCCGGCCTTGCCGATTGCGTCCTTGACCTCGTCGGTCAGCGCCACCCCGTTCTTGCCGCCCGTGGAATCGTCGATCACGATCGAGGATGTCGCGCCCGGCTTGCAGGGGCAGGCGGTGTGGTCGAACAGATAGGTCGGGCCGAGCTTGCCGATCGCGGCCGTCGAATAGCCGGCCTTGCGGGCGAGCTTCAGGATCGTGTCCTCGTTGAGATAGTCGCCGTTGAAATGCTCGTCGATGTCGCCGAGCACGGCATCGTTCTCGATGAAGGGAACGACGGTGTCCCCGGCGGGGACCGAGGTGTAGCCGGTGAAGATCGTGTTCGAGAATGTGCCGGTGTCGCCGAGATAATGGCCGGTGGCCATGGCCGAGCCGTTGGCCATGGTGAAGGTCGGAAACAGCGAGTGCGAGTTCTTGAAGTTGACGCCCTTGTCGCGGACAGCTGCCATGGCAGGCGTCGCGTCCGGCGTTACCTTCGCGGCCCGCAGGCCATCGGGAATGAACAGGATCAGGTTATGAGGCGTGGCGTTCTGCGCAAATGCGGCACTGGACGACAGCAGGGTCAGTCCGGCGCACAGCAGCACGAGCGGGCGGCGCATTGAAAACTCCTGAAAGCAATCGGCGGAATCGCGGCGTCTCGCCGCAGGGAGGAGCTTTAGTTTTGCCGGGTGACAGTTTCGTTACAAGAGGGTTGCGGGTCCTCGACGCCGCTCCGGCCAGGATTTTATTGCGACGGTCCGGGATGGCAGGAACCAGGGGGTGGCTGTCCGGTTGTCGGCTCACATCAACCCAGGGAGCACACCATGCCTGCAGACAAGGACCTCAACGAGCTCTTCCTCGATACGCTCAAGGACATCTATTACGCCGAGAAGCAGATCCTGAAGACCTTGCCGAAGATGGCCAAGGCGGCGCAGTCGGAGAAGCTGTCGGCGGCGTTCGAGAAGCACCAGGAGGAGACCGAAGGCCAGATCGAGCGTCTCGAGCAGATCTTCGAGCTGCTCGGCAAGCCCGCCCGCGGCAAGAAGTGCGACGCGATCGAGGGCATCATCGACGAGGGCAAGGAGATCATGGACGAGTACAAGGGGACATCTGCGCTCGATGCCGGCCTGCTCGCTGCAGCGCAAGCGGTCGAGCATTATGAGATGTCGCGCTACGGCACTTTGAAGGCCTGGGCCCTCAAGCTCAACCTGCCGAAGGCGGCCAAGCTGCTCGACCAGACGCTGAACGAAGAGCGGAAGACGGACGAGACGCTGACCAAGATCGCCGAAACGGCGGTCAACTATGAAGCCGCGGCCTGACCGTTTCCTCAAAGTCCGTTCGATCCTACCACATGGCCGCCGCCAGCGCTGCGATCAGCGCCGGCGGCGTTGCCACGAGTCCGATCTTCAGGAATTGCCAGGCCGACACCTGGATCTTCTCGCGCCGCAGCGCGGTCAGCCACAGGATGGTGGCGAGCGATCCGGTGACGGAGATGTTCGGGCCGAGATCGACCCCGATCAGGATGGTCCGGACGACTTCGTGAGGCAGGTGATCGCTGGCGGCGACCGAGCCTGCGACAAGACCGACCGGCAGATTGTTGGCGATATTGTCCGCGACAGCCGTGATCAGGCCGGCGGCCCACGCCGTTCCGGCCGGCGAGGCGGTGACGCCCTGGTGCAGCCACGCACTGAGCTGGCCGATCGCGCCGGCGCGGCTCAAACCCTCGACCATCACGAAAAGTCCCGCGACCAGCGGCAGCACGCCCCACGACACACCCTTGACGACCGGCCATGGCGATTGCCGGCCGGCCAGCAGGATCGCGGCCGCCGTGACCACGCCGCAGACGAAGGTCGGTAGCCCGAGCTGGATGTCGAGCGCAGACGCCGTCAGCAGCACGGCTGCGATCGCGAGGATGCCCATCGCCGCGAGCCGGCCTTCGCGGCTGAGACGCGGCTTGTCGACATCGGTGCGCAGCGTCTCCGCGTGCAAGGCGCGGCGCTGCGTCAGCCATAGCGCGGCATAGGTGAGGGCAATGGCCGTGATCGAGGGCAAGGTGAATTGGCGCAGCCACTCCGTCAGATGCGGCATGCGCGCGCCGAACACGACCAGATTGGCGGGGTTGGAGATCGGCAGCACGAAGCTCGCGGCATTGGCGATGAACGCGCAGACATAGAGATACGGCAACGGCGAGGCGCCGGCGGCGCGCGTTGCGGCATAGACCGCGGGGGTCAGCACGATCGCAGTCGCGTCATTCGAGAGCAGCACGGTGACCAGGGTGCCGACAACATAGACCAGCAGGAACAGCAGTTGCGGTGAGCCGCGCGCATGCTCCACCGCATAGGCGGCGAGATAGTCGAACAGCCCCTCGCGGCGGGCGAGCTCGGCGATCAGCATCATGCCGATCAGGAACAGATAGACGTCGAGACCCTTGCGGATGCCGGCGAGGGCGTCCGTTGTCGTGATCAGGCCGAGCGCGACGAGCAGGATGGCGCCCGCCACGGCCCAGACCGCTTCGGGCAGCCGAAACGGGCGGATGATGACGCCGGCGGTGGCGGGGATGATGATGGCGTAAGCGAGCCAGGGATCGTGCAGGGACATGGTCAGCGCTGGATAGAGCAAATCATTCGGCGGCGATAGCGGGCGACGGGACGGGGTTCGGCGGTGATGCCGTGGCTCCGCTGCTCTCCGGCAGCAGCAGCCAGCACACGATCCATGCGAGCGCGGCCGTCGCTCCGAGCGTCAGGAAGGCGGCACTATAGCCGGCCTCGACCACAACAAGCCCGGCAAGCGCCGTCGAAAGCGCTGCACCGATGCTCTGCGCGGTGATCACGGCGCCCTGGGCGACGTTGAAGCGGCCGGTGCCCCGCATCAGGTCGGCCACGATCACCGGCATGATCGCGCCGAAGATGCCGGCGCCGACGCCGTCGAGCAGCTGTACGCCGACCAGCCAGGCCTTGTCGTCCGACAGCGTATAGAGCGCGGCGCGGAGCGGCAGGATCAGAAGCGCCGCCAGGAAGAAGCGCTTATGGCCCCAGCGGTCGGCGCGGGCGCCGACCAGGAGCGCCATCGGCACCATCACGAGCTGCGCCGCGGCGATGCAGGCCGACATCAGGCTGGTGCCGAGATTCTTGTCCTGCAGTGCGAGCTTCTGCCCGACCAGCGGCAGCATCGCCGCATTGGCGAGATGAAACAGCGCGACGCAGATCGCGAAGATCAGCAGGGGCCGGCAGGTCAGCAGAATGCTGAGCCCGGACGGCTGCTCATCTCGTGTCTCGGCATCGCCTGCCTTGCGATCGGACAGGCCGCGCGCGACCTCGTGGTCGATGGCGCGCGCGGGAATGGCAAGCACGCTGATGAGGCTGCCGACCGACATCAACGCCATGAGATAGAACACGGCCGACGGTCCGAGTGCATAGGCGGCCGCGCCGGCGATCACGGCGCCGACGGCGTTGCCGGCGTGATTGAAGGTCTCGTTACGGCCGATCCGCGCGGTGAACGCGCTGACACCGAAGATTCCCAGCGAGACGGCGGCGATCGCCGGGGCGAAGATCACGCCGGCGGCATGCGCGATGCTCTGCGAGATCGCCACTGGCCAGAAGCTCGCCATCAGCGGCAGCAGCAATGAGGCCGCCGTGACGATGAGCGCCGCTGCAATCATGATCAGGCGCTTGGCCCTCGTGGCATCCACCATTGCGCCGGCCGGAGTCTGCGCCACAATGCCGGCGATCGTCGCCAGCGACATTACGAGGCCGATCGCGGCCTCGTCCCATTTCTGTTCCGTGAGCAGATAGATCGCGAGATAGGGCCCGAGGCCGTCGCGCACGTCCGCCAGGAAGAAATTGGCCGCGTCGAGCGCGTGGCCGGCGCGGCGCGTGATGGTCTCATCCTGGGACATGGTGACGGCCTCGAATCAGGTGATGTCGTGAGCAGTGCGATCACGCGTGGGCGTGATCGTGCTTGGGTCCATGCTTGGGCTTCGGGCCGTGCTTGGGTCCGTCCTTCGGGCCGTGCTTGGGCTTCGGGCCATGCTCATGCTTGGGGCCTGGCTTGGCGTGCTTGAGCGGTGCGAGAGAGTTCAGGCTCGCGCCGGCCTCTCGGGCATGGATGACCCGGCCGAAGCGGGTGTCGATGCCATCGCCGCGGACCGCCAAGGTGGCCTTCGGCGCCAGCAGCTCGGCCATGTCAGTCGCTTCTTTCGGCCCGATCCGCACGACGGTGTCGTCGGTGAGCAGGGCGCCGCGCAATTCGCCCTTGGGACCGAACAGCGATAGCCGCACCGTGCCTTCCGCGTCCATCGTGTGATGGTCGTGCTTGGGATGCTCGCGCTCCTCGTCCGGCCCGTGATCGACGATCTCCCGGCCATTCGCCCCGGTCACAGCGACCGCGGCGAGCACGTCGGCACCGCGTGGCTTGACCGCGCGCACGTCGACTGGATCGCCAGCCTTGATGTGGCGTGTGAGTTCCGCCTCCATGTGCGGAGGCGTGTGAACGAGCACATCCTTGTCGCCGGTGCGCATGACGAAGCCGTCGACCTCGCCATGGGGATTGAGCACGAAGCGTTCGAGAATGCCGGTCACGGCGGGCAGGCTGCTGGGATCAATCCAATGCATGATTGTCTCCTGGATTTGTTTGATGGGGGTTCGAGGATCAGCCGCGCGGTGGAGGTGGCGGACCCAGCCGATCGGGACCCGCCTTCGGGCCGCGCGGCGGCCGTGGGGCCTCGATCTCGGTCAGTTGATCCGGCGAGGTGCCGATCGCCCTGACATCGACGAGCTTGCCGAGCGCGGTCTCGAGCAGGTCGCCGCGCACCGAGATCGTCTGTCCAGCGCGCAACGGCTCGCCGAAGCGTTCGGCCTCCGGCGGCGGCAGGCGCAACTCAGTGCCGTCCTCGAGCACAGCGCCATTGACCTCGCCGCGCTTGCCGTGCAGCACCGTTGTGATGCGTCCGCTGAGGGTCTGCTCGCCGCCGCGTCGTCCCGGTCCGTCGGGCGGGCCGTTGTCGATCACGCTCTTGCCAGTCGCGATGTTGGTGATCTGGGTGGCATCGACCAACGGCAGCGCACGGGCGCGCAAGCCGCGGACCGAGACGCCATCGCCGGGGCGGATCGCGAACACGATCTGCGCAGTCAGATGCGGCGGCAGCTTCACCTCGGTGCCGTCATTGAGGATCAGCCCGTCGACGTCGCCGCGCGGCGTCAGCGTGTACTGCTTGACGATGCCGCGCGTCTCCGGAAGCTGCGACGAATCCCAGGTCGCATCCGGCGGGGACAACGGCGCTTGGGCGTTGCTTGAACAGGTGCCGATGCCTGCGATGGCGAGCACCAGCGCGCTCATGATCGGCGTCATCTTTCGTGTCATCCTGGAACTCCTGATCGAGGGTGGTGACGCGATCTGCTCCGCAACAGCCATGCCAGGTGCGGGATGACCAGAAATCAATAGGTTGCATGAGAGATGGGGACGCTAGCCGTCGTCTTTCGCGACGGCGCACGTCAGATTTCCTGACGTGGCGTCCTCGACGAGGCCGTAGCGCTGCATCTTGGTGTAGAGCAGCTGCCGGTTGATGTTGAGCTGCCGCGCGGCTTCGGTGCGGTTGCCGCCGCAGGCCGCAAGCGCACGGCGGATCATGCCTTCCTCGAGACGCGCGACCGCGGCGGGCAAGTCCGTCGCCGGTTCTGCCTCGTCGTTCGCCGGCACGGCGCCGATGTCGATGTCATCGGCATCGATCAGGGCGCCGCGTGTCAGCACGCAGGCGCGTTGGATCGCGTTGCGCAGCTCGCGCACATTGCCCGGCCAAGGCGCATGCACGAGCTTGTCGATGGCGCGATCGCTCAATTGCGGTTGCGGCCGGCCGTCCGAGCACTGCGCCAGAAAATGATCGGCGAGCGGCAGGATGTCCTGGGTGCGTTCGCGGAGCGGCGGCAGCTCGATCGGGATCACGTTCAGACGGTAATAGAGATCCTCGCGAAATGCGCCGCTCGCCACCTGCCTGGCGAGATCGCGATGGGTCGCGGCAACGACGCGGGCGGCGACCTTGATCGGCTTGCCGCCGACCGGCGTGATCATCCGCTCTTGCAGGGCCCGCAGGATCTTCGCCTGCATCGACAGCGGCATGTCGCCGATCTCGTCGAGGAACAGCGTGCCGGCACCGGCATCGCGGAACGCGCCCGACCGGTCCGAGGCGGCGCCGGTGAACGAGCCCTTGATGTGGCCGAACAGTTCGCTTTCGAGCAGATCCTGCGGGATCGCTGCGCAGTTGACGGCGACGAAGGGAGCCGTGCTGCGGCGGCTGTGGACATGCAGCGCGCGCGCGACGAGCTCTTTGCCCGTGCCGGTTTCGCCGCGGATCAGCACCGTCGCATCGGCATCGGCGGCAAGCCCGATGGTCTTCTGCACCCGGCGCATCGCTTCGCTGGTGCCGATCAGTCCGCTGTCGCCAACCCGGCCGCTGTCGCGCCGCTGACGCCGGCGTGGCGGCAGCCGCTCGATCAGCTCACGCAACGCATCCCGGCCGATCGGCTTGAGCAGATGATCGAAGGCGCCGAGCCGCATCGCTTCGATCGTGTTCTCCGGGCTTGCATAGGCGGTCAGCACGATCACCGGCGGCGCGTCGCCGCCGGCGCGGATGCGGCGCAGGGTCTCGATGCCGTCGATCCCGGGCATGCGGAGGTCGAGCAGCACGGCATCGGTGTCGGACGACAGCATGCCGATCGCTTCGCGGCCGGAGGCCGCCGTCACGGCGCGATGACCGAGATCCGTCACCGTCTCCGCGAGACCGTCGCGCAGCGCGGCGTCGTCATCGACGATCAGGATGGTTGCCATGGCAGGGAAATCTCGAAGCTGTTGCCGTGATGGGTCTGTCCGAGCCGAGCTTCGCCCTGATGCGCCCGCGCGATCTCGCGGACGATGGCAAGGCCAAGACCGGTGCCGTCCGCGCGGGTGCTGACGAACGGCTCGAACAGGCGATCCCTGATGCCGGCGTCCACGCCAGGGCCGCTGTCGGTGACACGAAACAGCAGGCGTCCACCGTGGATCTCCGCCGCGACGACGATCTCGCCGCCTGCGGGCGTGTTCTGGATCGCGTTCAGGATCAGATTGTCGAGGGCGCGCTGCAATTGTGAGGGATCGAAGCAGGCGGCACGCGGGGAAGAGCATACGCTGCGGAGTGCGAGGGCATGATGGGCGGCGAGCTCGCGATGCGCGTCGATCGTCGACCGCAGAAAGCCTTCGAGCTCGACATTGCGCGGCGTCGGCTGGACGGCCTGCGTCGTGGCGAGCAGATCGCGCAGCAGCGCATCGAGTCGCGCCACCTGTTGCAGGATCGCTTCGAGGGCGCTGCTTTTGCGCGCCGGGTCGGAGGAGGCGAGCGCATTCTCCGCCTTCAGCCGCATCGCTGCGATCGGGTTGCGGATCTCGTGGGCGAGGTTGGCGGACAGCCGCCCGACGGCGGCCAGCCGCTCGGCTGCGGCGGCGCGCCTGCGCTCGGCCGAGAGACGGTGGCCGGCATCGTTGACGGCATCGACCAGGCGATCAAGCTCGCGTGCGCCGGTCTGCGGCAGATGCGGCAGGTCGGCCGTACCGGTCGCGCCGCCCAGCGCCGTCTCGATGGCTGCGATCCGACGCGACCACGACACGAGAATCCAGGCGAGCCAGATCGCCGAGCCGAGCAGCGTCAGAGCGAGGACGATGAGCCCGATGAGCAGATGCGTATAGGCCGGGCCTTCGGCGGTTGCGGCCCGGGTCATCGTCCAGGCGGTGACGTCCTGAAGAGGGCCGCGCAACGGGCAGGCATGGACGATCAGGCTCTGCGAGCGGCCGTCGTTCCGGATCGTCGCGGGACGCCCGCTGCGCCTGGCTTCGGCATTGACCTGTTCGATCACGCCGAGCTCGGCGGCCGGCAGATCGGTTTTCGGCCCCGTGCCCTCATAGGTCGGGTAGCCATAAGCCAGCGAGCCGCTTGCGGCCTGCCAGATGCCACCTTCGACGCCGGGCGCGCCTGCCAGAGCCGAGCGGATCACCGGCAGCAGGTCCTGCCGGAGCCTGTCGTCGATGGACGCGCTGCCGCTCCAGCCGGTGACAAAGAACTGATAGCGGTCGGCGATGTCGCGGCAACTGCGGACGACGAGGTCCTGCGCCCGCGCCACGCGCGCTTCGGACGATTGTTGAAACGATTCGAGCAGGAGATAGGCCGTCGCTGCGCCCGACATCGCCAGCATGAGCCAGAGCGCTGACAGCCGCGAACGAAGGGAGCGCATCGAATGGTCCGCAGTGACATCGGATGACTGAGCCTGCAGCGCAATGCGTACGACGCCGGCCACTGCTTCTCATGCGGAACAGAACGCATCACCCGCAATTTTGGTTCCCGCCCTGCAACCCTGCGGGCGGGGATCACCGCGGCAGCGGCGCCTTCTCGGCCATCGCCTTGCGCAGGATGCGTGACAGCGACTCGACCGAATAGGGCTTCTTGATCAGCTCGAAGCCGTGATGGGCGTTTTCCGCCAGCACGTGGCTGTAGCCTGACGTCAGCACGACGGGCAGGCCGGGATAGCGGTCGCGGATGATGCCGGCGAGTTCGAGTCCGTTGATCCCCGGCATGATGACGTCGGAAAACACCAGGTCGACAGCAAACTCGTCGGTCTCCAGGATCGCCAGCGCATCATGGGCGTTGGCGACGCGGCGCGTGACATAGCCGAGGTCCTCGAGCAGCTCGGTGGAGAACTGGCCAACCTCGTCATTGTCCTCGACCACGAGCACGCGATAGCCGCGGCCGATGGTGGCGGGCTCGCTGCGCGCATGTCCGGCCTCCGGACCGGATTGCGGCGCCGCCGCCTGCGGCAGATAGATCGTGAAGGTCGCGCCCTGGCCGAGCCGGCTCTCCACCGCGATATCGCCTTCCGACTGCTTGGCGAAGCCGAAGGCCTGGCTGAGGCCGAGGCCGGTGCCCTTGCCCACCTCCTTGGTGGTGAAGAACGGCTCGAAGATCGCGTTGAGATGCTGGGGCGCAATGCCGGCGCCGGTGTCGGCGACGGAGATCGCGATGAAGGCGCCGGGTCGCGCGCTCTGGCCGCGAAGCGCCGGCAGCGTGTCGGTGCTGCGCATGCTGATCGTAAGGCGTCCCTCGCCATTCATGGCGTCGCGCGCGTTCACGGCGAGGTTGATCAGCGCGGTCTGGAATTGCGCGATGTCGGCCAAGGTGAACAGGCTGGTCTCAGTCACCGCGAGCTCGATCTGGATCCGGCTGCCGACCAGCGGGCGGATCAGCTGCACGACGCTTTCGACCTGCTCGCCGACATTGAATACCTGCGGCGTCAGCGGCTGCCGGCGCGCGAACGCCAGGAGCTGCCCGGTGAGCTTCGAGGCCCGCTCCACCGTCTCCGAGATCGCGTCGACATAGCGCCGTCGCCGTTCTTCCGGCAGATCGCGGCGGCGCAGGAAGTCGGTGGCCGAGCGGATGATCGTGAGCAGATTGTTGAAGTCGTGCGCGACGCCGCCAGTGAGCTGGCCGACCGCCTCCATCTTCTGGGATTGCCGCAGCAGCTCCTCGCCCTGGATGCGCTCGGTGATGTCGACGGCTTCGGCGACCGCGCCCATGATCGCATCATGCTGGTCGAACAGCGGCCGCATCGACAGTTCGAAGTGGCGGTCGCCATTGGCGAAGTCGAGCCGCACCTCGGTGCGGAAGCTGTCGCCGGCGAGCACCCGCGCAAACGCCTTGCGCAGCATCTCGCTCACGCCGGGCGTATGCACGAACCAGGGCGCGTCCCACAGCGGATGGCCGATGACATCGACGCCGCCGGCGCGCATGCCGTCGACCGCGATGCGGTTGACATGCGTGATCCTGCCCTCGGTGTCGAGGATGGCCTGATACTGATTGCTGGTGTCGAAGATGGCGCGCATCCGCGCCTCATTGGCTTCGAGCTGCGCGGTCCGCTCCCGGATGCGCTCTTCCAGCGTCTCGTTGATACGACGGAGCTCGATCTCGCCTTGCTTGGCGGCGGTCACGTCATGGGCGACGCCGATGAAGCCGATGTGCTGGCCGTTGGCGTCCCAGCGCGGCTGCGACTCCGAGCGCAGCCAGCGCCAATGCCCGTCGGCCCGTCGATAGCGCGCCTCGAGGAAGAACGGCTTCAGCGAGCACTCGCCCGTCTGCTGCTGGGCAAGAATGCGCGGCAGGTCCTCGGGATGCAGCGCCTTGCGCCAGTCGAAGGCGAGCGCCTCGTCGTGAGACAGGCCGAGGAAATCGACATAGGCGCGATTGACGAAGGAGCGGGTGCGGTCGAGCCTTGTCAGCCAGATCGGCACCGGCGCGCTGTCGGCGATCAGCCGGAACCGCTCCTCGCTCTCGCGCAGCTTGGCCTGTGCGAGCATCTGGTCGGTGACGTCGATATGCGCGCCGACCAGGCGGATGGCACGGCCGTTCCAGTCGCGCTCGATGCGGGCGATGACGCGGATCCAGCGGATCTCGCCGTCGCTCGGCCGGATGATGCGGTATTCGGTGGTGTAGTCTTCCTGCTTGCTGTTGACCGCGGCGATGAAGTCCTGCTCGGCCTTGATGCGATCGTCAGGATGCACCCGGTTGACCCAGTCCTCGTGGGTCTCGTTGGCAGCCTCTTCTGGCAGGCCGTGAATGATCAGGTATTCGGGTGAGCGGCGGTTGCGAAAGCCTTCCCGGAGATCGACCTCGACGCCGCCGACCCGCGCGATGCGCTGGATGCGTGCCAGCTCGGCCTCGCGCTCCTGCAGCGCCCGATAGGCCTGGTCGCGATCGCGCGCGATCTCCTCGATATGCTGGCGCAACGCGGCCGCGCCGGCAATATCGGGGACGACTTCGTCTCGTGGCGCGTCCGCGCTGTTCATGCTGACCTGCATCGGGAAGGCAAGTGGTCGCCAGACCATTTCACCGCAGGTGTTCGGAAGCGTGGCGACATTGGGTTGAGGGACAGCAGATTGGCCAGCGATTGAGGCGGACGAACGCCCGCAGGACGAAAACGTTGAGGCAGATAAAAAGTTCCGCAGCCCCGGAACGGACTGTTACTGTCATGCGTCGTCAGGCGCTAGACACCGCAACGCGTAGGTCCATACCGTGAAGCTCTTCGTCTGTCAGGCCTGCAAGAATATTCTGTATTTCGAAAATCGCAGCTGCGGGCGCTGCGGCCATCGGCTCGCCTTCATGCCGGAGCGCCAGACGCTCTCGGCGATCGAGCCGGCCGGCGAGGGCTTTCGGACCTTGGCCGACGGCGGGGAGGGGAGGTTCTTCTGCGCCAATGCGGAGCACGACGCCTGTAACTGGCTGCTGGAAATCGGCGAGACCGCCGGCTTCTGCCGCGCATGCCGGCATAATGGCACCATTCCCAACCTGTCGGACCCGGTGCAACTCGCCGGATGGCGCGAGCTGGAGGTGGCCAAGCACCGGCTATTCTATTCGCTGATCCGCTGGAAGCTGCCGGTGAAGACGCGAATCGAGGATCCCCAGCATGGCCTGATCTTCAACTTCCTGGCCGACGATCCCGCCGGCCAGCAGAAGGTGATGACCGGCCACGACCATGGCCTGATCACGATCGCGCTGGCCGAAGCCGACGACATCGAGCGCGAACGGCGCCGGCTTGAAATGGACGAGCCGTACCGGACCTTGCTCGGCCACTTCCGCCACGAGGTCGGCCACTATTTCTGGGACGTGCTGGTGCGCGATGCCGGCAGGCTCGATGCATGCCGTGCGATGTTCGGCGATGACTCGCAGGACTATGGCGAGGCGTTGAAACGCCACTACGACGAGGGCGCGCCGGCGAACTGGCAGGACAATTTCGTCTCGGCCTATGCGACCACACATCCGTGGGAGGACTTCGCCGAAACCTGGGCGCACTATCTGCACATCGTCGATACGCTGGAGATGGCCTCGGAATTCGGCATCGAGATCGATCCGCCTGCCGACCAGATCGGCGGGCTCACTGCGCGCGTCACCTTCGATCCCTATGTGGCTGATGATTTCGATGCGATCGTCAACGCCTGGCTGCCCTTCACCTTTGCCATGAACAGCGTTGCGCGGGCGATGGGTGCGCGCGATCTTTATCCGTTCATCCTGACACCGCCGGTCATCGCCAAGCTGGGCTTCATCCATGAGCTGGTGCGGCAGGGCGCCCGCGCCAAGCCGGCGGCAGCACAGACGATGCCGGCCGGGCAGGAGCAGGAGGAAGAGATCGGGGCGGCGTGATCCGGCTTGACTCCTGAGAACATAAAGTGAACATGATGGCTGACCGGAAGCGAGGGGCTGTCGCCACGCCATGCCGTCTGAATTCCATGCCAAAACCGATGCCATGACCGAGCTCAGCGAAGACCTTGCGCTGGACGCCGCCATGGATCAGGCGATTGCAGCCTGTGGTGGTGACCTCAGGGCCACCATTCGCGCGCTGATTGTTGCAAATGATTATCTTGAGACCGAGGTCACCGAGCTGATGAAGGCCGTGTCCCACGCCTATGCTCGCGGACGTTTCCACAGCTATTCCGGGTGACGGGACGCAGCGGGGCTGGCATGCCTGACCGTCTGTATCCGGGGGATGACAGGCAGGTTGCGCGCGGCCGATTTTGCTATAGACGAACCGGTCAAGCTCGCGGTCCATGCGCCTGCGTCGCGAGCGGGGAGCCCGCCCAAAGGTATCAAGAAAAAACATGTTCAAGACCATTCTGATCGCGAACCGCGGCGAGATCGCTTGCCGGGTCATCAAGACCGCCCGCCGCATGGGAATCAGGACCGTTGCGGTCTATTCGGAAGCCGATCGTGATGCGCTGCATGTCGAGATGGCCGACGATGCCGTGCTGATCGGGCCGCCTGCCGCCGCCGAGAGCTATCTCCTGATCGACCGCATCGTCGAGGCCTGCAAGAAGACCGGCGCGCAAGCCGTGCATCCCGGCTACGGCTTCTTGTCCGAGCGCGAGGCGTTTCCGCGCGCGCTGCAGGAGAATGGCATCGTCTTCATCGGACCCAACCCCGGCGCCATCGCCGCGATGGGCGACAAGATCGAATCGAAGAAGGCCGCCGCCAAGGCCAAGGTCTCGACCGTGCCGGGCTTCCTCGGCGTCATCGAGGACGACAAGCACGCCGTGCGCATCGCCGACGAGATCGGCTACCCCGTGATGATCAAGGCCTCCGCCGGCGGCGGCGGCAAGGGCATGCGGATCGCGCATTCGACCGCCGAAGTGGCCGAGGGCTTCAACCTCGCCAAGGCCGAGGCCAAGGCCTCGTTCGGCGACGACCGCGTCTTCATCGAGAAGTTCATCGTCGATCCCCGCCACATCGAAATCCAGGTGCTCGGCGACAAGCATGGCAATGTGATCTATCTCGGCGAGCGCGAATGCTCGATCCAGCGCCGCAATCAGAAGGTCATCGAGGAGGCGCCGTCGCCGCTGCTCGACGAGGAGACACGGCGCAAGATGGGCGAGCAGGCGGTCGCACTTGCCAAGGCGGTGAACTACGATTCCGCGGGCACCGTGGAGTTCGTCGCCGGCCAGGACAAGAGCTTCTACTTCCTGGAGATGAACACCCGCTTGCAGGTCGAACATCCCGTGACCGAACTCGTTACCGGCATCGATCTCGTCGAGCAGATGATCCGGGTCGCGGCCGGCGAGAAGCTCGCGCTTGCTCAAAAAGACGTCGCGTTGACCGGCTGGGCTGTCGAATCCCGCGTCTATGCCGAGGACCCGTTCCGCAACTTCCTGCCCTCGATCGGCCGCCTCGTGAAGTATCGTCCACCGGCCGAGAGCAAGGTGGATGGCATCACCGTGCGCAATGACACCGGCGTCCAGGAGGGCGGCGAGATCTCGATCTACTATGATCCGATGATCGCCAAGCTGGTCACCCACGCGCCGTCGCGCGCTGCCGCCATCGAGGCGCAGTCGACCGCGCTCGACGCGTTCTATGTCGACGGCATCCGCCACAACATTCCGTTCCTGTCGGCGCTGATGAACCATCCGCGCTGGCGGGAGGGCCGGCTGTCGACCGGCTTCATCGCCGAAGAGTTTCCCAAGGGCTTTGCCGCGCGTGCGCCGGAAGGCGAGATCGCGCGCCGGCTTGCGGCGGTCGGCGCGGCGATCGATCACGTGCTCGGCGAGCGCAAGCGGCAGATCTCGCAGCAGATGATCGGCCGGCCGGTGAAACGTCAGGGCCGCCGCGCGGTGTGGCTCGGGCGTGACGAGATCCTGCTGGATATTGCCAGGGACAACGGCGCGATCACGGTCCGCTTCGTCGGCGCCGACGGCAAGGTCGGCGCGCCGCATCAGCTGGCCTCCGACTGGAAGCCGGGCGATGCGGTTTGGCACGGCACCATCGACGGCGCCGAAATCGCGGTCCAGACGCGGCCGATCCCGAACGGTGTACGGCTCGCGCATCAGGGCGTCGAAGCGCCAGTCTACGTCTACACCGAAGCCGAAGCCGCTGCGGTGCGGCTGATGCCGGTCGTCACCGCCGGCGACAGCGGCAAGAAGCTGCTGTGCCCGATGCCCGGCCTCGTCGTCTCGATCGCCGTGACCGAAGGGCAGGAGGTCAAGGCCGGCGAGACGCTGGCCGTGATCGAGGCGATGAAGATGCAGAACGTGCTGCGCGCCGAGCAGGATGGCACCGTGAAGAAGATCCACGCGACGGCCGGCGCCACGCTGGCGGTCGACGCGCTGATCCTGGAATTTGCATAAGCCAACTGCTGTCCTTGCGAGCGCAGCGACGCAATCCAGGGACGGCAGGCGACTCTGGATTGCTTCGTCGCTGCGCTCCTCGCAATGACGAAGAGCAAGAGGGGGCGAGGATGACCTTCCATGCACGTCGAGAGGTGCTCCGCACGATTCTGACAGGTGAGCGCTGCATCCATCCCGGCTCGGTCTATGACGCGATCTCGATCAGGATCGCTGAAGACCTCGGCTTCGAGCTCGGCATGTTCGGCGGCTCGGCCGCCTCGCTCGCCGTGCTCGGTGATCCCGACATCGCGCTGATCACCTTGACAGAGCTCGCCGACCAGATGCGGCGGATGTCGCGCGCCGCGACCCTGCCGGTGCTGGTCGATGCCGATCACGGCTACGGCAATGCGATGAATGTGCGTCGGACCGTGCAGGAGCTCGAGGCCGCCGGCGCCGCCGGCCTGACGATCGAGGACACGCTGCTGCCGCAGGCGTTTGGGGCCGCCAAGCCGCAGCTGATCTCGTTGGCCGAGGGCATCGGCAAGGTGAAGGCCGCGCTCGAGGGCCGCGGTGATCCCGCGCTGGTCATTCTCGGACGGACCGGCGCTGTCTCCGTCACCTCACTCGACGACGCGATCGCGCGTGCCAGGGCCTATGAAGTCTGCGGCGTGGACGGGCTGTTCTTCACCGGCATCACCGCGCGCGATCAGCTCGACGCCATCGCCGCTGCCACGACCTTGCCGATCGTGCTCGGCGGCGCGCCTGAGCACATGTCCGATCTCGGCTATCTCGCCGCGCGCCGCGTCCGCGTTGCGCTGCAAGGCCATGCGCCGATCGCAGCCGCGACGCAGGCCGTGTACGAGACGCTGAAGGCGCTGCGCGGCGGCGCCGCGCCCAAACAGCTGAAGGGCCTGCCATCGGCCGAACTGACGGCACAGGTGATGCGCGAGGCCGAGGTGAAGCGGCGCCTGCGCGTCTATCTGGAGCCGGGATCATGAGCGACGATGCGATCGTTCACGTCACGGTCCGCGGCCGTGTCCAGGGCGTCGGCTATCGTGCCTGGGTCGAGGACCAGGCCATCCTGAACGACCTGCAAGGCTGGGTGCGCAATCGCGCCGATGGCAGTGTCGAGGCGGTGTTTGCCGGCCCCGCCGATGACGTCACGGCCATGGTCGCGGCCTGCCACAAGGGACCGCCGGCCGCGCGGGTGAACGCGGTGGTGGAGGAGCCGGGCACGGCCGACCAGCTCGCGCTGCGACGGCCCGGCGAAGCCTTTTCGGTGCTGCCGACGCTCTAATTCCAGCTCACGCATGATCCGGGAAGGTCGAAACCCGTTTTCCGAAGACGGCGTGCAAACAGAGGGAATGGGGCGGGATCCGTTTCCCCGGAAACGCATCATGACCTCGCCGACGAAACAGGCCGCCGCTCAGGCCGCTGAAATCACCAGCGCCTGAATCCGTCCCTCGACCGGTCCGCTGCCGAACCGCCGTTCAAGTGCATCCGCCACGACCTGCGTCGCCGCGGCCAGGTCCAGTGTCCCGCGCGCCTCGATCTCGCCGCGCATCGGTGTGCCCTGGCAGTAGGCGGTGGCGGGGTGCTGCGGCGAGGCCGCGCGGCTGCGATGGGTGACGGTGCCGATCTCGACGTCGGTGAAGCCGGCCTCGTTCAGATCGGCCGTGATCCGCTCCGGGTCGTAATAGCCGTGCGGCGTCCGGGTGAAGAATTGCGGCGGGTCGTTGGGAAAGATCTGCTGCAGCGCCTCATGCACCACATGCGCGAACTCATTGTCCTCGATCCGGTCCCAGACATTGAAGATGAAACGGCCGCCGGGCCGCAGCACGCGGCGGGCCTCGGCGTAGCCTTTGATACGGTCGGGGAAGAACATCACGCCGAACTGGCATGCGACGGCGTCGAAGCTCGCATCGGCAAAGGGCAGGGCCAGCGCGTCGGCCTGCTGCCATCCGATGCGTGCCGCATCGCCAAGATGCGACTTCGCCCGCATCAGCATGGGCTCGTTGAGATCGGTCGCGGTGATCCGGACCTCCGGCGGCAGCCCGGCGTGCAGGGCCCTCGTGACCGCGCCGGTTCCCGCCGCCGTCTCCAGCACGTCGCGAGGCTGGCGACGATCGATGCGCGCTGCGAGGTCCTGGGCATAGGGCGTAAAGATCAGGGGAACCAGCAGTTCGTCGTAGATCTGCGGGATCGATCCGGTGAAAGCCTTGTCGGATGCCGTCATGGCTTGCTCCTGTTCCAAGGGGCAGGGGGAGTGCGATCGGCGGTCATCCGCCGCTGGCGAAAGGAGCCCCTTCGTCTCCGTCTTGCCAATCAGCTGCGCGGTTCACAGCAGAACCGCTCTTGACATTCATGCTCATCGGTCAGATATTTCTGTCATGACAGAAACAACCGGCAAGAAGAAACTTCCTCCCGCCGTCGAGCGCTTCATCCTCAATTGGGGCGACATGGGTGACCAATGGGGCGTGAACCGCTCGGTGAGCCAGATCCATGGTCTGCTGTATCTGGCGGAGAAGCCGATGACGGCCGAGGACATCGCCGACACGCTCGGCATGGCGCGCTCCAACGTCTCCAACTCGCTGAAGGAGCTGCTCGCGTGGGATCTGATCCGCCGGGTGCCGATCCTCGGCGACCGCCGCGACCATTTCGAGGCGGAGACCGACATCTGGGAGGTGGCGCAGCGGATCGCGGCGGGGCGCAAGGAGCGCGAGATCGATCCGGCGATCGCGGCGCTGCGCGCCTGCGTGGCGGAGGCCACCGGCGATCCCGGCATCAGCCCGGTCGCAAGCAAGCGGCTGAAGGACATGCTGGCGTTCACCGAACTTGTCGACCGCTGGTACGTGCAGATGCTGAAGGTGCCGCGGCCGCGCCTGGTCGCGCTGATCAAGCTCGGCGAGAAGATTGCAAACCTGCTGCCGTCGGGACGATCCCGGTCCGGCAGCGATTAGTCGAGGAGGACGCCATGGTGAGCCTACGACATCTCGGACTTGCAGCGCCCTCCAACGCCAGGCTCCACGACGATCACAGATTTCGTGCGCTGCTGTCGCCCGAGGATTGGGGCCGGCTTCCGGTCTCGATCTGGCGCCGGTTTTCCAAGCGTCTCGCCGAGGGAGCGACGGCGGTCTATGTCGGTGAGGTCGACGAGGCCGAGATCAGCCCCGCCGGCTTCTGGTTCGCGCAGCTCGCGCGGCTGATCGGCGGACCGTTGCCGACGCGGGCGGATCTCGGCGTGCCGATGATCGTCGCGGTGACCGAGGATGCGGCGAGCGGCGGCCAGATCTGGACACGCATCTGCGGCCGTCCTCACGGCTTCCCGCAGGTGATCCATTCGGCCAAGCGCTTTGCCGGTCCGACCGGGCTCGAAGAGTATCTCGGCTGGGGTCTCAGCATGAGCCTGCGCGTCTGCGTGACCGATGGCGCGCTCGTCTTCCAGAGCGCCGGCTTCACCTTCGAGTGCGCTGGCCGCCGCTTACGCTTGCCAGCCTGGCTGACGCCCGGTGATCTCACCGTGACCCATGCCGATCTCGGCGCCGGCGCCTTTCGCTTCACGCTGGAGATCATCCACCCGCGCTTCGGGCGCATCATCCGCCAGAGCGCAATGTTCCGGGAGTCCGCGCCATGACGCCGCTGCTCTGGTCCCTGATCGCCCTCCAGATCGTGATGGGCGTGTTCGATACCTTCTACCATCACGAGTTCACCGAGCGTCTCGCCTGGCGGCCGTCCCAGCAGAGCGAGCTCAAGCTCCACGCCGTCCGGAACCTGCTCTACGCGCTGCTGTTCGCCATCCTCGGCTGGTGCGAGGTGCATGGGTTGTTTGCCGCGCTGGTGCTCGCGGTGCTGGTCGCGGAGATCGCGATCACCCTGACCGATTTCGTCGAGGAGGATCTGACCCGCAAGCTGCCGCCGAGCGAGCGCATCAATCACACGCTGCTCGCGATCAATTACGGCGCCGTATTGATGCTGCTGGTGCCGTTGCTGATCGACTGGATGATGCAGCCTTCTGCCATCGTGCCGGCCTATGCTGACCTCTTGAGCTGGATCGCGGCCGCAGCGGCGATCGGCGCCGCTCTGTGCGGGCTGCGCGACGTCGCCGCGGCACGGCGGCTGGCACGGATGTCGCAGCCTGATGCGGCCGAACTGCTCGCCGCATTGCCGCCGGCGCAGACGGTCCTGGTCACGGGGGCCACCGGCTTCGTTGGTACGCGGCTGGTGGCGGGACTCGCGGCTTCAGGCCATCACGTCATCGCGCTGGTGCGCGATCCGGCCAAGGCCCGTGCGTTGCCGCCGCCATTGACGCTGATCACCAGCCTTGACCAGATCGCGTCCGACACCCGCATCGACGCAATCGTCAATCTCGCCGGTGAGCCGATCGGCAACGCGGCCTGGACCGCAGCGAAGCGCGAGAAGATCCTGCAGTCGCGCCTTGCCACGACCGAGGCCGTCGTGGCGCTGATCGCACGGCTCGCGCGCAAGCCGCAGGTGCTGGTGAACGGCTCCGCGATCGGCTGGTACGGCCTGTGGCAGGACCAGCCGCTGACGGAATCGGCGAAGGCGCATGACTGCTTCAGCCATGAACTCTGCGAGGCGTGGGAGCAGGCCGCTCGTGGCGCTGAAGCCCATGGGACGCGCGTGGCGCTGCTGCGCATCGGTCTCGTCGTCGGCCGCGACGGCGGCGTTCTATCGCGCATGCTGACGCCGTTCGAGTTCGGACTCGGAGGTCCACTTGGTTCCGGGCTGCAATGGATGTCCTGGATCGAGCGCGACGATCTGATCCGGCTGATCGCCCATGTCATGGCCACCGACGCAATCACCGGACCCGTCAACGCAACGGCGCCGCTGCCGGTGCGCAACGGCGCCTTCACGACCGAGCTGGCGCGTTGCCTGCGGCGTCCGGCGCTGCTGCGCGTTCCTGCCGGCCTGCTACGCCGGATCGGCGGCCAATTCGCTGACGAGCTGTTGCTCGGCGGTCAGCGCGTGGTGCCGAACAAGGCGCTGTCGACCGGCTTCGTGTTCCGTCACCAGAGCCTGCGCAGCGCGCTCGAGGCGATCCTTTGAGCCGTCCGAATCTTTGACTCGGCTAAGCGTCAGGAGCGTTCGGCGCGCGCCATCGTCACTGATGGCAGCTCGCCGAACGTGGCGCGGTAATAGCGCGCGAAATGTCCGGGATTGGCAAAGTTGCAGGCGGCGGCCGCCGCCGCAACGGTGACGGAGGGATCGCCCGAGCGCAGCATCTCATGCGCGCGGCGCAAACGGACAGATTTGGCAAATGCGATCGGCGAATAGCCCCGGACGCGTTCGAACACGCGGAAGATCGATCGGGCGCTGACGCCGGCCTCGCGCACAAGGCGCTCGATCGTGATCGGCTCGCGCCAATTGGCCTCGATATAGTCCTCGAGCCGCTTGACCAGACCGAAATCCGGCATCGGGGCCGGATCGATCAGCGCGTCGCGGAAGCGATGGCGGCTGGCGCAGAGGAAGGCGACCTGAACGGCTTCCTCCAGTTCTCGGTAGACGGCGGCCGGGAAGGCGGCATCCTGCTCGTTGAGCTGGGTGCCGAGGAAATCGAGCAGCCGCAGCAGGCTGCGGGCGTGCGGATCGTTGGCCGGAATCGCGGAGCCGATGGCATAGTCGGCGCGCGGCTGCACGCCGACCAGCGCCGCCAGCCGTTGCCGCAAGGCCTGCGGTTCGAGACGCAGAGTGAGACGGCGGTGGCCGCCCTGGCAGGCCATCTGCCAGGGGACGCCGGCTGGCGCGACGGCGATCTGCTGATCGGTGACGTCGGTCGCCTCGCCGCGGGCGCAACTGACCGCGCGGCCTGTCATGGCAATCTGCACCCTGATGAAGTCGGCGGCGCGGTGGTCGCTGACCATGTCGCAGCTCGTCGCGCCGAAAGCGAGCCCGATGCTGTCGAGCTCGATCAGGTTGACGACGGCTTCGAAACGGTTGGCGCTTCTGAAGTCGATGCGGTCGGCGCCAAGCAGACGGCTGCCGAGATCGCGCAGCAGTTCGGCGTTGGAGGTTCGGATCAGAGCGTGGCGGTGCAGCGGTTCCAGGCCGAATGTGCCCGGCGCCGGGCTCGGCTGTGGTGCGGCGCTGACGATGTCAGCTGCAGCTGCGGTCAAGAGACGGTTCAAGCCGCTGCTCCTGAACTCCGGAAATTAACCCATGCTACAGGACCGCGGGTCGCCGTCAACTAATTCGCGTGCGACGCGCTTCGCAATGCCGCAGCCAGCGTCCGCAGCGCTGCACGTTTGGCAGCATCGCTGACCTTGGCGTGGAGAATGACCTTCGATCGTCCTAGCCTGGGCAGGCCGAGGGCTGGCCCGACATCGACGAGGCCAGGTGGCGCGATTCGCCTCGCCAGGGGCGCGATCGCGAGTCCGGCCTGTGCGGCGGCGGCCACAGCAGCGACACCGCCGCCGACAAAGCTCTCGACAAAGGGCAACCGCGCTTTGTCGAGCGCGCGGACCGCGATGGCGCGGACGCCGCAAGGCGCGGCCAGAGTCGCCAGCGGCACGGGACTTCCCAAAGCAAAGCCGAAGCGCGGACTCGCATACCAGCCGAATTCGTCCTCGGCCAAGGTCTCGCCGCCGCGCCGCGAGGCCTCCTGCCGGACGATGACCGCGTCGAGCGTGCCCGCATCGTAGAGATCGAGCAGGTCGCGCGAGAACCCGATGCTCACCGACAGAGCCAGCTCCGTCGTGCTGGCCTGGAATTGTCGCAGCATCGGCACCAGCTCCGGGCCGGCCGCGTGATCGCTGATGCCGAGCGAGAGGCGGGGGCGGATGCGGGCGGGGCCGGCCACGGCAAGATCATGTGCGGCCACGAGCGCGCGCGCGTTCTCCACGAAAGCCGCCCCCTCGGCCGTCAACCGGACCGCGCGCGGCGAACGCTCCAGGAGGCGTTTCTCCAAGGTTGCCTCCAGGCGCTGCAGCTTCAGGCTGACGGCCGCCTGGGTGGTGCCGAGCGCTTCCGCCGTCCGCGTGAAACTCTGCAGGTCGGAGACCAGAAGAAAGGCCCGGACCGCACCGATGTCGAGCGTGATCTTCATTACAAGTGCTTATCATTGATATCGTCAGCAATAGCATACCGAAATCATAACGGGAGGGCTAGGTTCTCGGGGCAACGGCGGCATTGCCGCCCTGAACGGAGAGACCCCCATGCCCCTGATCACCATCGTCTATGCCAGCCAGCGCCGCTCCCTTTCGCTGAAGCGGGAGATTGCCGAGGCCGTCACCGCGCTGACGGCACAGATCCTGCGCAAGGACCCCAAGGTCACCGCCGTCATCGTTTCGGAGGCCGATGCGGCGGACTGGTTCGCCGGCGGCGCCTCGCTGGCCGAGCAGGGGCTTGCCAGCTATTGGATCGACGTCCATGTCAGCGAAGGCACCAACACCAAGGACGAGAAGGCCGCTTATCTCGCGGCGGTGTTCGACCGCATGGCGTCGCTGATCGGCCCGCTGCATCCCGAGACCTATCTGCATGTCGACGAGGTGAGGGGAGATGCCTATGGCTTCGGCGGGCTGACCCAGGAGCGCCGCTATGTCGCAGCCAGCCTCGGTGTCCCGGCGCATCAGCGCGAGGTCTGAGCTAGGCCGTCTCCGGCAGGCTGGCGCGGGTTGCGCCAAAGACGCTCTCGAAGGCCTGCCGGAGCGCGAGGTCGACATCGGTCAGCGTGACCGGCAGGCCGAGATCGACCAGGCTGGTGACGCCGTAACGCGGGTCGGTGACCCCGCAAGGCACGATCGCCTGAAAATGCGTCAGGTCCGGCTCGACATTGATGGCGATGCCGTGGAAGCTGACCCAGCGCTTCAGCCGCACGCCGATGGCGGCGATCTTGTCCTCATATCCTTCGCCCTTGTCGGGTCGCCGGACCCAGACGCCGACGCGGTCCTCGCGCCGTTCGCCACGCACATTGAAGGCGTCGAGGGTGCGGATGATCATCTCCTCCAGCGCCGCGACATAGGCGCGCACATCCGGCCGGCGCCGTTTCAGGTCGAGCATGACATAGGCCACGCGCTGTCCCGGACCGTGATAGGTGACCTGGCCGCCGCGCCCGGTCGGCACCAGAGGAAAGCGCGGATCGCGCAGGTCTTCCGGCTTGCCCGAGGTGCCCGACGTGTAGACCGGCGGGTGCTCGAGCAGCCAGACCAACTCCGGCGCCTCGCCCGCGGCGATCGCGGCCGCCCGCGCCTCCATGAACGCGAGGGCTGCGGCATAATCCACCCGCGAATCGGAGATGCGCCAGTCCACGGCATTGCCGGCAGGGCCGACGAAGGTGGTCAGATCGAGCGTTTCGCGGCTGTTAACCATTGGCTAACCACAACATGGTGATGTCTTCGGTAACGGAATCTAGTCGTGACTTCGGTGGTCCTGCAGTGTCAACCCTCGACAAAGTGACAGTCGACCTGATGGTCGTTCTCGGCACCTGTTCTATGCCTATCCACCAGGTTCTGCGCCTGTCGCGAGGCGCCATCATCGAGCTGGACGCCACCGAGGCCGACGACGTCAAGGTGCTGGCCAACAACCTGCCGATCGCCAATGGCGTCGTGCTGGTCGATCGCAACCGCATTGCGGTGGAAGTCAAGGAAATGCTGCCGCGGTCGCCCACGGCGCATTCGCGCTAGCGGACCGGGCGGAGCAAAAAACCGTCCACAATCCCGGATTTAGGGCCTGTGCGGCCCTTGTCCCCCCGGCATCGATTTGATACACGGGCGCCACTGATCCGGTGCCTCTCTCTTCTGGTTCCGGCTTCTCCTTAGCGCTCGTGGCGGAATTGGTAGACGCGCTGCCTTGAGGTGGCAGTGGGTAACACCGTGGGGGTTCGAGTCCCTCCGAGCGCACCATCCAACCTCACCCCAAAGCTGAATCTGTTTCCGATTTGTTCTGGTCCCGCGCTCGGCTGTTTTGCGCCGAGGCTGACCGCACGCGAAGCGCGGGACGCGGAGGTCTGGCCGAGCAGCGCTGCGTCGATCGGGACGACGGCTTCCCGGATCAGCCGCGCTGCATGCCCCAGCGCCGGACGGTCACGGCTTCGATGGCGCGGAACAGACCGAACTCGACGATGAGGCCGATCAGGATCACCATGATCAGGCCTGCGAACACCTTGTCGGTGAACAGCTCGTTGCGGTTGCGGAAGATGAACCAGCCGAGGCCGCCCTGGCTGGCGCTGACGCCGAACACGAGCTCGGCGGCGATCAGCGTCCGCCAGGCGAACGCCCAGCCGATCTTCAGGCCCGACAGGATCGAGGGCAGGGCGGAGGGAATGAGGATGGAGCCGACATAGCGGGCGCCGGTGAGACCGTAATTGCGCCCGACCAGGCGATGGGTGTCCGGCACCGACTGGAAGCCGGTGAAGGTCGCGAGCGCGAACGGCCATAGCACCGAATGCACGAGCACGAAGATCAGACTGGTCTCGCCGAGCCCGAACCACAGCATCGCCAGCGGCAGCAGCGCAATCGCGGGCAGCGGATTGAACATCGCCGTCAGGGTGATCAGCGCCTCCCGGCACAGCGCGTTGGCTGTGGCGAGCGAGACGAAGATGAGGCCGAGCAGCAGCGCCAGCAGATACCCCTTGATGAGGATGCCGAGCGAAGCGGCGGTGGCCGAGGCGAGGTTCTCGTGCAGCAGTCCGTCCCACAGCGCCGTCATCGTCTGGGTGAAGCTCGGTAGCAGCAGCGGGCTCGCGGTGAAGGTCGCGGCCAGCTGCCAGAGCAGGGCGAGCGTTGCCAGCACCAGGACGCGGCGGACCATGGCGGAGCGGCGAAGTGCGCTCCAGTGCAGGCGCCGCGCGCTGCTGCCCGTTGCGGCGATCGGCGCCTCGGCAATGTGATCCGTCATGCGGCAGCTCCCGACCTGCGCCCGAACAGGGTGTGGCGGATCTCCTCGGACAGCGCGCGGAACTGCGGCGAGCCGAGCTGCGCCGCGCCGATGCCTGACGTGTCGAAGGTGGTGATGGTGCGTCCGGGATGGGCGCTGAGCAGGTGCAGCCGGGTGCCGATCAGGATCGCCTCGTCGATCGAATGGGTGACGAACACCAGCGTGAACTGCAGCTCCTCAGCGAGCGCGAGCAGATCGTGCTGCAAGGTGCCGCGCGTCAGCGCGTCGAGTGCGGCGAACGGCTCGTCCATCAGCAGCACCTCGGGCGAAGCGGCCAAAGCGCGGGCGATCGCGGCGCGCTGCTTCATGCCCCCGGACAGCGTATGGGGATAGTCCTTGATCACCCGGGCCAGTCCGACCTTGGCGAGCGCCGCTTCCGCGAGCGCCCGCGCTTCAGCGCCCGATTTGCCGCGGGCGACCTTGAGCGGGAAGGCGACATTGTCGCGCACGGTCTTCCAGGGCAGCAGTTGATCGAACTCCTGGAACACCACCAGACGGTCGGGGCCCGGCTTCGTCACCGCGCGGCCCTCGACCAGGATGTCGCCGCTGCTCGGGCGGATGAAGCCGGCGATGCTCTTCAGGATCGTCGACTTGCCGCAGCCGGACGGGCCGAGCAGCACCAGCCGCTCGCTGCGCGCCACCGTGAAGCTGACATTGTCGACCGCGCGCACCGGGCCATGCTCGGTGTCGTAGTCGATACTCAGCCGGCGGGCCTCGATCACGGAAGACATCGCTCAGTCGCCCTGCTTGTCGTGCAGCTCTTCGAACGTGTAGTCCTTCCAGCTCGCGGGCCTGGTCTTGATGGCGCCGATCTTGGCGAGGAACGCGGCGTATTTGAACGTGCCTTTAGGGACCGTCGTGAAGCTGACCTCGGGGCTATCGATGACCGATTTGACGAAGGCCGGGTCGAGCTTGGACTGCTCGATGCGGATATAGGTCTCGGCGGCCTCCGCCTTGTGGCTCTCGATCCAATGTGAGGCCTCGTTCAGCGCGTCGTAGAACACCTTGAACGTCCGCGGATTCTCGTTGCGAAACTTCGAGGTGGCATAGAGCAGCGTCGGCGTGATGCGGCCGCCCATGATGTCGTAGGAGCTCAGCACCTTGTGGATCTTCGGATCCTGCAGCGCCTGCTCCTGATAGGGCGGATTGGAGAAATGCGCGGTGATGGTCGACGACCCCGACAGCAGGGCGGCCGTCGCATCGGGATGCGGCAGGTTGACGGTGAGATCGTCGAGCGCGTTGAATTTTCTCTCACCGAACTCCTTTTCCGCCGCGATCTGCAGCAGGCGCGACTGCTGCGATACGACCACCGCCGGCACCGCGATCTTGTCGGTCTTGGTGAAGTCCTTCAACGTCTTGACATTGGGATTGCTGGTGATGAGGTAGTTCGGCTGCTCGCCGAGTGCGGCGATGATCTTGACGTCGGCCGATCCGCGGGTGCGGTCCCACAGCACAAGCACGGGGCCTGCGCCGGCTGCGCCGATGTCGACGGCACCGGAGATGAGGGCGTCATTGATGGCGGCGCCGCCGCTCAGCTTGGTCCATTCGACCTTGATCTCGAGGCCGGCCTTCTGGCCATGCTTCTCGATCAGCTTCTGGTCGCGCAGCACGTGCAGCGGCAGATAGACGGTGCCGAACTGCTCGACGATTCGAAGCCGTCCCTCGGCGTAAGAAGGAGTCGACGCGACCACGCTCAGCAGCAGCGCGGCGCTTGCAAGCCATTTCACAATCATCAGTTCAATCCCGGTCCGAAGCAAACAAGGCTCGATTTGCCGGGAATGTCGTGCTGGTTGCAATTACGTAAAGTGCAGCGATCGGAGCCGAACCTTCTTGGTCGCGCACTTAGAAGGGAAAGTTATTTCCTGAAGTCCTCAGCGATCGCCATGCCGTCATTTCGGCGGCACGTCGGGACGCGGATCCCGGGTGAAGCCGTTGCGGTTGGGCATCTCGACCTTCGCCAGGGACGCGGCATCGAGCGTGGTATCCTCGGACACGATGCCGTTCAGGAACAGCAGATAGGCGGTGACCGCGTAGACCTGGTCCGGCGTCAGCGATTGCGGCGCGTTGAACGGCATCGCGCGGTTGACGTAGTCGAACACGGTCGGCGCATAGGGCCAGAAGCTGCCGATGGTCTTGACCGGCTTGGCGGTGGCCAGCGTGCCGCGGCCGCCGACCAGTGCATCGGCTGCGCCGCCCTGGCCCTTGTCGCCATGGCACGCCGCGCACGCCTCCGCGAACAATGCGCGGCCCTCGGCGACGCTGCCGCGGCCGGCGGGCAGGCCGGCGCCGTCGCCGGAGACGTCGATGTTCCAGGCGGCGATCTCGTCGGCGGTGACGGCGCGGCCGAGATTGGTGCGCTCCGCGGCGACGCCCGCGACGGAGCAGACGACGATCAGCGCCGCCGCTGCCGCGATGGATCTAAACGACATGGGTGACCGCTCCCTCGGCATTGAGCTGCCAGCCATAGACCGCATTGAAGTGATAGTTGGAGTTCAGCCCACGGGCGCGGATCAGCTGCTCCTTGGTCGGCTGCAGATAGCCGGTGGAATCGGTGGCGCGGCTCTGCAGCAGCGCCGGTCCGCCATCCCATTGCCATGGCAGCCGGAAGCGCGTCAGGCATTTCGACAGCACTGGCTGCTGCAGCTCGGCCTCGCGCCAGGTCTGGCCGCCGTCGGTGGAGACCTCGACCTTGCTGATGCTGCCGCGTCCCGACCAGGCCAGCCCACGGATCTCGTAGAGGCCGCGCTCGCGCAGCTGATGCCCGGAGGAAGGCTGCGTGATCACGGATTTCGCCTCCATCGTGAAGGTGAACTGCCGTGCAGTGCCGTCCGGCATCAGGTCGGTGTATTTCGAGGTCTCCTCGCGTGACTGGAACGGTTTGTCGCCGACCTTGAGCCGTCGCAGCCATTTGACGCTGAGATTGCCTTCGAGGCCGGGCAGGAATAGGCGCAGCGGATAGCCCTGCTCGGGCCGCAGCCGCTCACCGTTCTGCGCATAAGCGAGAATGGCGTCGTCGAGCGCGATCTCGATCGGCACGCTGCGCGTCATCGCCGCCGCATCGGCGCCTTCCGCGAGGATCCAGCGGCCCTCCGGCTTGACGCCCACTTCCTGCAGCACGGTCGCGAGTGGCACGCCGGTCCATTCGCTGCAGCTGATCAGGCCATGGGTGTCCTGCACGGTCCATTTCGGATTGCCGCCGCCCCAGGTCGAGGTGTTACCCGAGCACTCCATGAAATGAATGCGCGAGACCGAGGGAAACCGCAGCAGGTCATCCATCGTGAACGCCAGCGGGCGCTCGACCAAGCCATGCACGACCAGCCGGTGCTGATCGGGATCGATGTCGGGCACGCCGGCATGGTGGCGCTCGTAATGCAGGCCGGCCGGGGTGATGATGCCGTGGAGATGCTGCAGCGGCGTGCCGCTGGAGGCCGCCGTCGGAATCGGCGGCGGCGTGCGCGGGCGGCGCTTGATGCCGTCCTCGAACCGCGAGGGCACACCATAGGCCGGGCTCGCCACCGGCGATCCTTGCTGGCGCGTCCAGACCGGCACCTGCAGCCGGCCTTCTGCGGCACCCGCCGTGCCGATCCATCCGCCCGCGGCAGCGGCAAGACCGCCCAGCAACGATCTCCGGTCCGGACTGAAGACCATCACCACGTCTCCTGGAACATGCATTCGCCTGACGTCGCAGACCATGCGCCGCGCATGATGGTCAAGCCGGTGAGACCAAATAAGAAGAAAACGATTGCTGACGATCGAATGCATCAATGATCGTTTCGTCGACCCCCTGCGAGCGGGCAATGGCCTTCCATCGGCGATCTGCCGGAGAGTCTCCGCGCGACGGCTGCAACGCGATCGCGTGAAAGCAATTTATTGCGGGCAGCTCCGTCCGCGCTCGGGTAGGTCATCGAGCCAATGGAGCAGAGCGAGTGAGCTTGGAACCTGAGCTGATCGAGATCGTCGACGAGGCCCGCCGCCTGGCGGTGACCTGGCCAGACGCGCGGGTGTGCCTTGATGCGGCAGCGTTGCGACAGGCGAGCCGCGCGGCGTCCGAGCTGCGCCGGCAGATCGACGGCATTGCGCTTGTCCTGCCGGCCGATCTGCATCTGACCGGGCTGCAGCCGATCGGCAATTATGCCGTCCGGCTGCTGTTCTCCGATGGCCATGACCGCGGCATCTATCCCTGGTCCTATTTGCGCGAGCTCGCGGACCTGGCGCCCGACGACCGAACCGACCAGAGGCATTCATGGACGACATCACCGACGGCCTGACCGAGGTCTCCTGCGACATCCTGGTGATCGGCGGCGGTACGGCCGGGCCGATGGCCGCCTACAAGGCGAAGCGGCGCAATCCGCAGGCGCGCGTGGTGTTGCTTGAAAAGGCCAACGTCAAGCGCTCCGGCGCGATCGCCATGGGCATGGACGGGCTCAACAACGCCGTGGTGCCGGGCTATGCGACGCCGGAGCAGTACACCAAGGAGATCACGATCGCCAATGACGGCATCTGCGATCAGGCGCCCGTGTTCAAATATGCCTCGCGCTGCTTCGACATCATTCAGGAGCTCGACAGCTTCGGCATCCGCTTCCAGAAGACCGAGAATGGCGACTACGACGTCAAGAAGGTGCATCATCTCGGCACTTACGTGCTGCCGATGCCGAACGGCGACACGGTCAAGCGGGCGCTGTACCGGCAGTTGCGGCGCGAGCAGATCCTGATCTCCAACCGCTACATGGCGACGCGGCTGCTGACGGGGCGGGACGGCGAGATTGCCGGCGCGATCGCGGTGAACACGCGCACCGCCGAATTCCTCGTGCTGCGCGCCAAGGCCGTCATCCTCTGTGCCGGCGCCGCCGGACGGCTCGGCCTGCCGCAATCCGGCTATCTCTGGGGCACCTACGAGAACGCAACCAATTCAGGCGACGGCTATGCCATGGCCTATCACGCCGGTGCGGGGCTCGCGAATCTCGAATGCTACCAGATCAATCCGCTGATCAAGGACTATAACGGCCCGGCCTGCGCCTATGTCGCCGGCCCGTTCGGTGCGTATACGACCAACAGCGAGGGCCGGCGCTTCATCGAATGCGACTACTGGTCCGGGCAGATGATGCAGGAGTTCTACAGCGAACTGCAATCCGGCAAGGGTCCGGTGTTCCTCAAGCTCAACCATTTGCACAGCGACACGATCGGCAAGATCGAGGCGATTCTCCACACCGTCGAGCGGCCGTCGCGCGGCCGCTTCCACGAGAACCGCGGCACCGATTATCGCGAGCGCATGGTCGAGATGCATATTTCGGAAATCGGCTTCTGCTCGGGCCATAGTGCGTCCGGCGTGTTCGTCGACGAATTCGCCCGCACCACCGTCACCGGTCTCTACGCGGCCGGTGACATGGCGAGCGTGCCGCACAATTACATGCTGGGCGCGTTCACCAATGGTGCGGTCGCAGGCGAGCATGCCGCAGAATTTGCCGCCGGGCGCGACCTGCCGGACTATGATCCGTCTGATGTCGAGCAGGAGCGGGCGCGCGTGTTGGCGCCGACACGGCGCGACGACGGAATTCCGCCGAACCAGATCGAGTACAAGGCGCGACGGATGGTCAACGACTATCTGCAGCCGCCGAAGGTCACGGCCAAGATGAAGCTGGGGCAGGAGCGGCTGGCGGAGGTGCGCGAGGATCTCGAAGGCGCGATGGTCGCCCGCGATGCCCATGAATTGCTGCGCTCGCTGGAAGTCGCCTCGATCCTCGACTGTGCCGACATGGCCGCTGCTGCGTCGCTGTTCCGCACCGAGAGCCGTTGGGGACTCTATCACTATCGCGTCGACCACCCCGAGAAGAACGACGCCGACTGGTTCTGCCACAGCATCCTGCGCAAGCAGGACGGGCGGATGATGCTGGAGAAGCGGCCGGTCGCGCCGTACATCGTGCCGATCGAGGACGCGGAGCGCTCGGCCTATGATCGCCAGCGCATCCGCGAAAGCGCCTAACGAGGAGGCCCGCTTGCCCATTGCATACACGCCGACCACGCTGCCCGTGGTCGTGGACGAGGCCAAATGCATCGCCGACAAGGGCTGCACGGTCTGCGTCGACGTCTGCCCGCTCGACGTGCTGCGCATCAGCGACCTCACCGGCAAAGCTTACATGAAATATGACGAATGCTGGTACTGCATGCCGTGCGAGACGGATTGCCCCACCGGGGCCGTCACCGTGAACATTCCCTATCTGCTGCGGTGAGCTGAGATGTCGGAGCCCTTCGAAGCGTTCGGCGATGTCGAAGATCTTGCGGCCGACCTGGCGAGCCCGGATGCCACGGTGCGTCGGCTCGCCGTGATGGCGCTCGCCGAAACCTCGGATTGGCAGGCGGTGCCGCATCTGGTCGCCGCGATCGCTGACGCTGCGCCCGAGGTGCGTGAGCAGGCGGCGCGGGCGTTGGGCGAGTTCGACGGCCGCGCCGTCGGCGAGGCCCTGGCGCGCGCGGTGACCGACTCGGTCGCCGCGGTTGCCGCCGCTGCAGCCGAGAGCCTCGCCGAGCTGCGCGACGCGGACGCGGGCGGGGCGCTGCTGGCGCTGGTGGCCCATCCGTCGCCTTTCGTACGTACGGCCATTTTACGCGGCTTGAAGGCGCTGCAGATCGAGGCATCCCTGCAGCCGGCGATCACGGCGTTGAGCGACGTCGAGCCGGCCGTACGTGTACAAGCGGTGGGTGTCATCGGCTATCTCAAGCGTCAAGAGACTCTGCCGGCCCTGATCGGCGCGGCCCGCGACGGCAGCGCCGAAGTCCGGCTCGCGGCCGTCAAGGCGCTGTCCTTCGCCGATCAGAGCGCTGAGGCTGCGGCGGCGGTGTCGGCTGCCTTGAAGGATGCCGCCTGGGAGGTGAGGGCGGCCGCGGCCGAGACCCTCGGCCGTCTCGGCGTGTCGAGCGCATCACCCGCTTTGGTGGCGGCCCTGGCGGACGAATTGTGGCAGGTGCGGCAGAAGGCGCTGCAGAGCCTCGGTCGTCTTCGTGCGCGCGAGGCGCTGCCGGCCATCATCGTGCTACTCGGCGATGATAATCCATCGCTGCGCAAGGACGCTGCGGCCACGCTGGGCGAGATCGCCGATCCCGCGTCGCGTGAGGCACTCGCCACGCGCGCCCAGGACGCCGATCCCGATGTGCGCAAGACGGTGGCCTGGGCGCTCGGGCGTCTGTGAGCGAGGCCCGCGGCTCAATCCTTTGACAGCATGGTTTCGAGCAGATCGACGCGCCTGATGCGGATGCTGGAGCCTTCGATGGCGATGATGCGCTTGGTCTGAAAGCGCTTCAGCATCATCGTGACCCATTGCCGCGTCGAACCGACCATGGCTGCGATCTGGTCGTGTGTGATCCTGCGGTTGATCAGGACGGTTTCACCGTCCCTGACGCCATGTAGCTCGGCGAGGTTGAGCAGATGCTGTGCCAAGCGCTCGATGACGGAGCGGGTGCCGAGCATCTGTGCCATCGACGAGTAGCATTTTCCTTTGGCCACGAGGCCATCGATCAGCGCGAGCGCAAAGCTCGGCATCTCGGCCAGCAGCGTCTGCACACTTGCGCCTGGCAGCGCCGTGATCTCGCACGGTTCCACCGCAACGCCCGACCACATGTGGACGCCGCCGCCGGAAATTTCCGGGCCGCCGATGAAATGCCCCGGCGTCCAATAGGCCAGCGTGACCTCGCGGCCCGAGGGCGCGGTGTAGTAGACGCGGACCTGGCCGCGCCGGATGATGAAGATGCCGTCATGCGCATCGCCCTGGTTGAACACGGTACCGCCCTGCGGCACGACCACGTCGCGGCCAGCCGCTGCGATCCGCTGTCTCTCGGCATAAGAGAGGCGATCGAGGAAATGGGCTCCGACGTTGAGCCCCGCGACACCTTCGCTCAGGAACAGCGCCGAATCGCCTGAGAGCTTCACGGTTGGCTCGGTCACGGCCTGGCGTTCGACCGCCGCACGCTTGGGGCGCACCTCGTTACGGGATTCGACGACCGGCGGACGCAGGATCGGATCCGGAATTCGTAGTGCGCGCGTGGTGTCCACCGTCTCCAGATCCTTCTCGTCCGTTGCTCACGATTGTCAGCCGCAGAGTAGAGGCGAGCAGCAGAAGAAGTCCACGCCTTTGCTGATGGTACGGTGCACTTGGCAAGCTTCGTGCTCAATTGGCCGGTCTATAAGAATGTTTGTTTCGGTGAAGAGATATTCATGAGAATGAATTGGCGGCAGGCCACGTCCAGCCTACCTGGATGTGAGGCTCTGTGTCGGCAGGCGGCAACTAATTGCTTCAGCGATCCCGTGCGTCCGCTGAATAGTCCGGCTTCTCGGAACGGGCGGAGGAGGATGCCGCTCGCCGATCTCAGCGAGGACCGACGCATGACGCTTCATCGATACGCCGCACTTTCTGCCGTCGTTCTGGCGGTGACGCTCGGAACCGCGAAGGCGGAAACCATCCGCGTTGCGATCGGTACGCAGGACACCACCATCAATTGCGCGACCGGCGGGCTCCTGATCCGGGAGTTGAATCTGCTCGACAAATATCTGCCGCATGATGGCAAGTACAAGGATACGACCTATGACATCCAGTGGCGCAACTTCACGTCCGGCGCGCCGCTGACCAACGAGATGGTGGCCGGCAAGCTCGATTTCGGCGCCATGGCCGACTTTCCGGGCTCGCTGAACGGCGTGGCGTTTCAGAAGGCGGGTCGCCGCAGCCTGTTCATCTCGGTGCTGTCGGGCAGCACCAAGGGCAGCGGCAACGGCATCGTGGTGCCCAAGGACTCGCCCGCGCGTTCGCTCGACGATCTCAAGGGCAAGACCATCTCGGTGCCGTTTGCATCGACGGCGCACGGCATGCTGTTGCGCGCCATCGAGGCCAAGGGCTGGAATCCGGACACCGATGTCAGCATCATCACCCAGGCGCCGGAGGTCGCAGGCCCCGCGCTGCAGGCCAACAAGGTCGATGCCCATGCCGACTTCGTTCCGTTCGCCGAGCTGTTTCCCTGGCGCGGCTTCGCTCGCAAGATCTTCGACGGTTCGCAAGCGAGCACACCGACCTTTCACGGCGCGCTGGTCGACGGCGATTACGCCGACAAATATCCGGAAGTCGTGACAGCCTATCTGCGGGCCGCGCTGGAGGCCGACCGGCTGATCGCCTCCGAGCCGGAGCGCTACAGCGAGCTGATCTCGAAGGTGACAGGGATCGAGGCCGAGGTGGTGTATCTGTTCCACGGCCCGCTCGGGCTGCAGACCCGCGACGCCACCTGGAAGCCGGAATTCCGGCAGGCGGTGGCGACGTCGATCAAGACGCTGAAATATCTCAAGCGGGCCGACAGCGATCTCGACATCGACAAGTTCGTGACCGACAAGTTCATCAGGGCGGCGCTGACCCAGGCTGGCCGCGACTACGACGCGGAGAAGACCAACTACGCGCAGTTGCCGCTGAAGGCCAAGGATGCGGCATCGGGCGCCGAGATCACCGATGTCAGCCGCGTCGCGCAGATCTGGCTGAAGGATGAGCCGCAGGTTCGTCATTACGCGTCCCCGGAGGCGGCGTTGAAGGCGCTGGTGGCGCTGGAGAAGGATGGCAAGACCGCCCGGGTCGTCTATGCGCAAGATCGCGAGAGCGGCATCAAGCTGTTCGCGAGCCAGGCCTGGTTCGTGCGCAGCTCGTCGGGCGAGCTCAGTGCGTTCCTGCTGAAGGAGGGCGCCGAGCGCTGGGCCAAGGCGAAGGGCGGTGACGTCGTCGATTTCGCCGCGGCGCGCGACGCGCTGGTCGCCAGCCGGTAAGGGATCCTGCCATGGCGACGAGGCCGCGACAGGCGGTGCGATGGGCGATCCGCGCCGCCTCGATCGGGGCCTGCCTCGGCCTCTGGCAGTTCGCCGCGACGGCGCATTTGAATCTCGGCGCGGTCACCTTCCGCAACGTGCCGCCGCCGACGGAGGTGGCCGAGGCGGCAATGGTGCTGCTCAGGTCGCCCAAGCTGATGGCGCATCTCGGCAGCAGCCTGGCGCGCGTGTTCGCCGGTTATGGCGCAGCCGCGCTGCTCGGTATCGCGCTCGGCATTGCGATCGGACGCTCGCGCGCCGCGTCCGATCTGCTGCTGCCGCCGCTGGAGCTGCTGCGGCCGATCCCGGCGGTGGCCTGGATTCCGCTCTCGATCCTGATCTTCACCTCGTCAGAAATGTCGATGATCTTCATCACCTTCATCGGCGCGCTGTTCCCGATCATCCTCAACACCGTGCATGGCGTCGCCAATGTCGACCAGCGGCTGATCGCCTCGGCGCGCAGCCTCGGCGGCAACCGGCTCGCCATCCTGCAGGAGATCGTGCTCCCGGGCGCGGCGCCAGCGATTGTGACGGGGCTCGCGATCGGCATGGGCACGTCCTGGTTCTGCCTCGTGACCGCGGAGATGATCTCCGGACAGTTCGGCATTGGATACTACACATGGGAAGCCTACACGTTGCAGAACTACGCGGACATCGTCGTCGGGATGCTGGTGATCGGCCTGATGGGAATGGGCTCGAGCTGGGCCCTGACCTCGCTCGGCCGCGTCCTGATGCCGTGGCACCGGCCGTCGGCGGCGCGATGAGCGGAGACCCCGCGGACGGCCATCGCCGTCCGAGCGGCCACGTGAAGGTCAGCCGCGTCTCGATCATGCTGGGCGAGAGCGACAAGGCGTTTCAGGCGGTCGATGACCTCTCCTTCGAGGTCGCGCCCGGCGAACTGCTGTGCCTGCTCGGGCCCTCCGGCTGCGGCAAGTCGACCGTGCTCGGCGCGCTCGCGGGTCACCTGGAGATTGCGACCGGGGCGATTACGCTCGATGGCGAGCCGGTGGCCGGGCCGAGCCCGGATCGCGGCCTCGTGTTCCAGCAGCACACGCTGTTTCCGTGGAAGAAGGTCCGGCACAACGTGGCGTTCGGCCCGAAGATGCGCCGTGTCGCCCGGCGCGAGCGCCTGAAGGCCGCCGCCGACTTACTCGCGCTGGTCGGCCTGGCCGGCTTCGAGGACTTCTACCCGGCGCAATTATCCGGCGGGATGCAGCAGCGGGTCGAGATCGCCCGCGTCCTGATCAATCATCCGCGCGTGCTGCTGATGGACGAGCCGTTCAGCGCGCTGGATGCCTTGACGCGCGCCCGGATGCAGCAGGTGCTGCTGGACATCTGGACCCGCATTCCGACCACGACCGTCTTCGTGACCCATGACATCGATGAAGCGCTGTTTCTCGCCGACCGCATCATCGTCATGAGCCACCGGCCCGGCCGCGTGATCGACGACATCAGGCTGCCCTTTGCCAGGCCGAGACACGCCGATCTCGTGACCGAGCCGGACTTCGTCCGGCTCAAGCGCCACGTCATGGGTCTGCTGCGCCATCGCGACACCTGAGCGCGGCGGTCGTGCCCGCGGCTCAGCGATCGAGCCAGGTATCGGAGAAGTCTCCGGCGGTCAGGTCGACGCTGTTGTAGATGTCCTTCACCCGATTGCTGGAGACGATGACCGTCCGCAGCGATACCAGCGGCAGGGCGGGCAAGTCCTCGCTCGCGATTGTCTGGAAGGCGCGGAACTGCTGGGCGCGCTTGCTTTCGTCGGCTTCGGTGCTCGCCTGGCGGAAGAGATCGTCGACCGCCGGATTGTTGTAGTGGGCGGCGTTGACATAGGGCAGGGGATTCTTGATCCCGTCCGACCAGTAGATCCGCTGCACGCCGACGGTCGGATCAAACAAGAGGCCGAGGCCGTTGATGTTGAGGTCGAACTGATGCTCGTAATAGACCCGCTTGATGAAGGTCGCGAGATCCCCCTCGAGCACCGTGACCTTGATGCCGATCTGGCTCAACGCCGAGCGCAGATAGTCCGCCGTAGTCTTGAAGGCGGGGCCGGGAATGAAGGTGAGCCGGACGGAAAAGCGCGTGCCGTCACGCCCACGCGTGACGCCGGCCTCGTCGAGCAGCCGGTTCGCTCTGGCGATATCGGTCGGATAGTTGAAGCCTGCGGGATCGTGATAGGCCTGGAAGATCTCGGGGATCGGCGAACGGATATGGTCGGCGTGGCCGTAATAGATCGAGTCGCGGATGAAGTTGCGGTCGATGGCATGGGCGATCGCGTGGCGAACGGGCGTCTTGGCCAGCTCGGTGTGCTCGAGATTGAACTCCAGGACGGAAGCGTTGTTGAGATAGCCGTCGCGCCGTGACGAGATCTGTAGCGTCTTGATGCCGCCCAGGCGCTCCAGGTCGGAAAATGCCACGTTGGCGTCGATGTCGATCTCGCCGGTCTCCAGCGCCGCCGAGGCGGCCGCGGCGTCGCCGATGAACTTGACGACGATGCCGTCGAGATAGGGCCGGTCAGCGCGCCAATAGGACGGATTGCGCTTGAGGCGAACATAGGCGCCGCGCTTCCATTCTTCGAAGATGAAGGGACCGGTGCCGATCGGCGCGTTGTTGTTCGGGCTGGCGGCAAGGTCGTCCGAAGCATAGGCGTGCTTCGGCACGATCGGCGATTCAGCCGCGGTCAAGGCCTTCAGGAAGTAGGGCGTCGGCTTGGCGAGCTTGACGAGGACCGTAAGCGGATCCGGCGTCTCGATGTCGGCGATGTTGGCAAAGCTGATGCGGCCGCGCGGCCCGACCTTCTTCAATGCGAGCAGTGAGAATTTGACGTCCTCGGAGGTGAAGCTGGTGCCATCGTGCCATTTGACGTTCGGCCGCAGCTTGAAGGCATAGTCCAGCCCGTCCGGAGACACCGTCCATTCCGTCGCCAGCAGCGGCTTCGGATTGAACTGCGCGTCGAAGGTCAGCAGCCCCTCGGTGACCTTGGTGCTGATGTTGCGGGTCAGCGTGTTGGTGTCGAGCAGGGGCACCAATGTCCGCGGCTCCGCCTGGGTGGCGATGGTCAGGATGCCACCGCGCCTGGCCTCCGCGACGGCGCGACCGGGAAACAGCTGAGCTGCGGCGAGGGCAAGAGATGCGGTCAGTACCTCGCGCCGGCTGGCGCGCGGGTTGAAACGGTCGGAGACAGTCATGGGAGGTTTTGCTCGAGAGAGTGAGTTGGCGCGATCGAACGCGGACCACAAGACTAACGGGCTGATCGTTCGGTGCAACGGATGGATATTTCGTTGTTAATCCGTGACCGAGAATTGTTGATCGGCGCAGGTCGCCTCGCCCGTCGAATTTTTGCTCGCGTCACACCTGCGCAAGCCCTTGACGATGCGCAGAGTCGAGGCGTCGCGACGAGAGACGATCGGGGCTGCTATCTCCGCGGTCTCAACGCCGCATCTAGGTTGCGTGATTTCTAGGCAGGCGGCCGCGTGGCCTCATGGCAGCCTGCGTGAAACATCGATGCCATGAAGATGGATGGCTCCGGCAAAGCTTGCTACCAGCGGCAAAGCGGCGGTGGTTTTGTTGTTTTCTTTCCCGGCGGCTTGTCGCCGTCGCCGCTTGGATTACCATCTGATGACGGCATCACCCAAGAGATCACCCAAGAGCACGAGCGCTGACGTGGCGAGCACTGCTGACATCATCGATTTGGACGCGTATCGCGCGCGGCGGCAGCAGCGGGTGACCGGGATGCGAGCCGCGCCCGAGGGCGCTGGCCAGGCGGTGCCTGCGCTGTGGGCGTGGTGGATCTGGCCGGCCTTCGTCTGGGTCCCGGTGCCCGTCGGATCGATCGCGCCGGCGTGGGAGCGGGGATGAGCGAGCAGGTCGAGCGGACGCCGGAGAACGGCGCGTCGCTCTCGCCCAGTGGCGCGTTGCCGCCGGACTCGCAGGCCGATCTTCACATCGTGCTCGGACGCAATTTGCGCCGCTTACGCACGCGGCGCGGCCATTCGCTGGAGCGGCTGGCGCGGCAGTCCGGGGTCAGCCGGGCCATGCTCGGGCAGATCGAAACCGGCAAGAGCGTCCCGACCATCAGCGTGCTCTGGAAAATCGCCAATGCGCTGGATGTTCCCTTCGCCCAGTTGCTCGAAGGCGAGACGTCCCGCGGTCCCTGCATCCTGCGCGGCTCCGACGCCAAGCTCTTGAGCTCGAATAGCGGCAAGTTCATCTCGCGGGCGCTGTTTCCGTTCGAGGGCAGCCGGACCGTGGAGTTCTACGAGCTGCGCATCGCGCCGCTGCACCGGGAAACCGCGGAGGCGCACGCACCGGGGACGCGGGAGAATCTGTTCGTGGCGAAAGGCGTGATCGAGATTGCGGTCGGCAGCGACAAGCCGATGACGCTCGCCGAAGGCGATGCCGCGCTGTTCGAGGCCGATGCGCCGCATGTCTACCGCAACCTGGTGACCAGCGAAGCGGTGCTCTATCTCGTCATGACCTATGCCGAGCGCGTCTCCTGAGGCGGAGACAGGAGACAGCGCGACGACGGATTGTTTCAAGACAGGTCGAGCGGCAGGCCAAGCCGGCACCGCCGCTCTCGCCGAGCAGCTGGGATCAGCTCGCCGCCTTCATCGGCATGCACATCATCATCATGCCGCCGCAGCTCATCATCATCGGCATGCCCATCTGCATCATCGACATCATCGATTCGCAGCACTTCATGAACATGTCCTTCATGGCGGCGTCCATCGGCATCATCTCGCAGGTCATGCCGGTCGGCGTCATCGTGCACTTCATCTGACAGGCCATCATCGGCATGGCCATCATGGGCATGCCGGGCATCATGCCGCCCATCGGGGCCCCCATGGGCATCATGCCGCCGGACATCGGCATCATGCCCGACATCATCGGGTTCATCATTCCGCCCATCATGGCAGGCATCGGCATCATCTGCATCGCGGCGTTCATCGAAAGTCTCCAGTCGTTGAGAACGATCGTGCTGTCGTTCTTCTATTGTGGAGACTAATCCTGCTGCGGATACCGGCAAGAATAGATGGATACCACTCTGCGCTTTCCTCCGGGAAAGCGACGGGCTTGCGCAGTGCAGCATCGACTTTGGCTGCGATATAAGAATTTCATCCGTCATAACAGATGTGACGAGTGACAGAGACGATGTCGCTATTCGGGTCGGCCGCCAGCCCCACGTCATTGCGAGCGAAGCGAAGCAATCCAGGGTCCCGCCCACCACCCTGGATTGCTTCGCTTCGCTCGCAATGACGGAGGAGGCACCAGATCGAGTCACACCTCACGCTGTTGCGCAACGCCGCAGCTCACACGGTTCGGACAAGTTCAAACAAAAATTCTCCGGCCTCACCGCTGCCGAGCACGCGGCTGCTCGCAATCGGCGAACTGTGGAATTGCGTGGATTGCGTCGCTGAACGACGATGTCGCAACGCTCTTATCAATCGATGTATAGTCCGGAGCTTGCTCATGGTTGCTATCAGGCCGCGCGCGGAGAGGCGCAACGATTCGAATGGCGGCGTCGCGTTCGAGGCCGATGTGCTGGTGCTCGGTGGCGGCCCCGCCGGCACATGGGCGGCGATCAGCGCCGCCGAGCGTGGTGCGCGCGTCGTGCTCGCCGACAAGGGATTTTGCGGCACGTCGGGCGCGACGGCGCCGTCCGGCACCGGCGTCTGGTATGTCGACCCGGCGCCGGCCCAGCGCGAGGCGGCGATGGCCAGCCGCGAAGCGGCGGGCGGCTATCTGCAGAGCCGCCACTGGATGGCACGGGTGCTCGACGAGACCTACGCGCAGAGCAACCGCCTGGCGGAGTGGGGCTATCCGTATCCGGCCGGCGACGACGGCCAGCCGCGGCGCAATTCGCTGCAGGGTCCGGAATACATGCGGCTGATGCGCAAGCGGACCAAGTCGGCCGGCGTCACCATCCTCGATCACAGTCCGGCGCTGGAGCTGCTGGTCGACGACAGCGGCGCGGTGGCCGGCGCGAGCGGCGTGCGGCGCCAGCATGAGGACAGCTGGACGGTGCGCGCGGGCGCAGTCGTCGTCGCCACCGGTGGATGCGCGTTCCTGAGCAAGACGCTCGGCTCCAACGGGCTGACCGGCGACGGCTATCTGATGGCGGCGGAGGCCGGCGCCGAGTTCAGCGGCATGGAGTTCTCCAACGCCTATGCGATCTCGGCCGCGTTCGGCTCGGTCACCAAGACGCTGTTCTTCGGCTGGGCGACCTTCACCTATGAGGATGGCAGCGTCGTTCCCGGCGCGGCCTCCAAGGGCGGACGCAAAGCGATCGCGCGTGCGCTCTCGCAGGGGCCGGTCTATGCGCAGCTCGACAAGGCGGACGAGCAGGTGCGCGCGACAATGCGCGCCTCGCAGCCGAACTTCTTCCTGCCCTATGACCGCACTGGCATCGATCCGTTCACGGAGCGCTTCCCGATCACCTTGCGGCTGGAGGGCACGATCCGCGGCACCGGCGGCCTGCGCATCACAGACGACAGCTGCGCCACCACGGTGCCGGGCCTCTTTGCGGCCGGCGATGCCGCGACGCGCGAGCTGATCTGCGGCGGCTTCACCGGCGGCGGCAGCCACAACGCGGCCTGGGCGATCTCCTCGGGCAGCTTTGCCGGCCGCGGCGCGGCGGACTACGCCCTGCAGACAAAGCGGGCTCCGGACACATCGGTGCGGCGCGCCGGCACGGCCGGCCTGCAGGCGGCGCCCCAGCGCGCGCTCGATCCGGCGCAGCTCGCCCGCGCGGTGCAGGACGAAGCGTATCCGTACGAGATCAACTATTTCCGCAACGCCGACCGGCTGACGGCCTCGCTCGGTCGGCTCGACCAGCTCTGGCGCGATGTGACGGACGCCGACGCCGCGGCGTGGCCGGACCTGATCCGGACCCGCGAAGGCGCGGCGATGCTCGCCACCGCGCGCTGGATGTATCGCAGCGCGCTGGCGCGCACCGAGAGCCGCGGCATGCATTGGCGCGAGGATCATCCGCAGCCGGATGCGCGGCAGCGCCACTACGTGACCTCGGGCGGGCTCGACGAGGTCTGGACCGCGGCCCGCCCGCATGACGAGGGCGCGCTGGTGGAGGCCGCGGAATGATCGAAATCATCGATCCCGAGCGCTGCACCGCCTGCAACATCTGCGTGACGGCCTGTCCGACCAACGTCTTCGACAAGACCGAAGGCCTTCCCGTGATCGCCCGCCAGGCCGATTGCCAGACCTGTTTCCTGTGCGAGCTCTATTGCCCCGAGGACGCGCTGTTCGTCTCCCCCTTCGCCGAGCAGCCTCAGGGTATCGACGTGGTCGCCGCCCGCCAGAGCGGCCTGCTCGGCAGCTACCGCCGCGCCGTCGGCTGGACCGAGGAGACGGAGCATCTGCGCGAGGCGGATCGCAGCTTTCGGCTGTTTGGGCAGTGAGGGGATGGCGGCGGTTCGGCCGGCGCCTCACTTATCCGACTGCATCGCAATCCCCGTCATTCCGGGGCAAGGCCGCAGGCCTTGAACCCGGAATCTCGATATTGTCTTGCGCCGAATTTTCGAAACATCGAGCTTCAGAATTCAATCATCAACGCGCAGCCGATTGCGGCCGAGATGGATCACCAGCACGCGGTCGGAGAGATGGCGGACGACAGATAGGTCGTGCGAGATGACAGCCGCGGCGGATTGAGGCTCGGCTTCAGCTCGGGAGCAGATCGACAATATTCGCCCCCACCATGTGGCCGGGTGCTGACACAGGCTCGTCGCCGATGGTCAACTCCAATGACTCATGAAGCATATGGCCCGCTTGTGTTATCCACGAGCGGCTGCAGTAGAATTCGCTATTTTGAGTTGCAGTCCTGGCGATAGCAGGCGATAGATGATTTTGGGGGCGGCGGCCTCCGATTGTAAAATATTCCCGTAGAGCATCGTGTTGCGATGACGCGATTTCGCCAACGGTTGTGGATTTCTTGCCGACTGCCCTGCGCGAGCCAACAGCGCGGCGCGAAGATAAAACGCCCTGGGGAGCGACGGTGTATATTTCCGAAATTCACGCTAGCGGCTTCCGATGTTTCGAACCGACCGCCCCATTGCATTTGAAGCTCTCGCCCGGTCTCAATATCCTCGTCGGGCCAAACGATGCCGGCAAGAGCGCGATCATTGATGCTGCTCGATATGTCCTTTGGACACGTGGCGACGACTATATCCGCCCCGACGAGCACGACTTCCATGTCAGCGCGACCGGCATCCGAGGGTTAGACTTCCTCGTTCGTTGCACCTTCGACGATCTCAGCGCTGACGAAGAAGCCCGATTTCTCGAATGGTGCACCAACGAGAAGGGAAAGCTACGTCTGCACGTTTGCATGCGGGGCGCCCGCCGTGTGTCACCCGGCGGGGGCAGCATCGTGTCGAGTCAGCATCGAGCCGGCGCTGAAGGCGAAGGCCTGCCACTCGATGGCGAACTGCGGGAGTATCTGAAGGCCACCTATCTCAAGCCTTTGCGGGACGCCGAACGAGAGATGCGAGCGGGCCGCCGGTCGCGCCTGTCGCGCATTCTCGGTGCGATGCCCACGATGGGCTCACAGAGCAAGCCAGCCGCGCCAGGCGCCAGGGCTACGCTCCACGACACGCTCGCTGCTGCCGATACGGCAGTCCGAGAAAACCCAGCCGTGGGGGGCGTCGCTAGCAGCGTGAACACCGATTTTCTCGACAAGCTGTCGTTCGTGGATGATCGCCTCGTCGCGACGCTGGACCTCGGTGCGGGCGGGTCGTTCGATCAGATCCTCGAACGGTTTGAGCTTTATCTCAACTCGAAGGCAGGCACTGCGCGCGTACAACGCGGATTGGGCTACAATAACCTACTGTTCATGGCGGCAGAGCTATTGTTGCTTCAGTCGCACCCTGATCAAGTGCCATTTCTGCTGATTGAGGAGCCGGAAGCGCATCTGCATCCCCAGCACCAGACGCTCTTCATGGAGGTGCTTGCCGCTCGCGCCACAAAGCCGGATCCCGATAAGGCGGAGACCCATCAACAGGTCCAGGTCCTGCTCACTACTCATAGCCCGCAGCTCGCGGCCGGCGCAGAGCTTGAGACCATGACGATGATTGTCGGTCACCGCGCCTTTCCGCTGGGCGCTGCGCATACCCGGCTTGACGCCGACGACTATGAGTTCCTTCGAAGATTCCTTGACGCGACAAAGGCAAACCTGTTTTTCGCCCGCGCGCTGATTGTGGTCGAGGGCGACGGTGAGTTCCTGTTGCTACCCGCAATTGCCGAGAAGCTCGGCCGTCCACTCAGCCGTCACGGCGTGTCGATCGTTAATGTCGGTCACCGCGGTCTGTTTCGGTACAGCCGGATCCTGCAGCGCAGGACCGGGAACGCGATCCCGGTACCTGTGGCGCTGATCCCCGACAGGGACATCCCGCCGGCTGAGGCGAAGACTCTCGTTGGTAGTCGGAGGACCGAGAACGAGCTGACGCAGGGTGAGATCGAAGCGCGGCTGAAGACGCTGCGGCGCGACGTCGGAGACCATGTCGACGCTTTCGTTGCCGACAGCTGGACGCTTGAGTTCGATCTCGCGCTACGGCCTGAGCTAGCAGAGAGCGTTCACCAGTCGGTCCAGCTCGCAAAAACTAGCAGTCGCAAGTCTGAGCGGCTTGCCATGATCGTGCAGAAGGCCAGCGAAACCTACGCAGAATGGAAAGAGGCTGGGTTCTCTGCGACCGAGATCGCCGTCAAGATTTACCAGCCCGTCCATGACAAGGAGGCGTCTAAAGCCGAGGTCGCCGAGCGGCTCGCCGCCATACTGCGCCAACGCACGGATACGCCGGAGCAGATGCGCAAGTGGCTCCCGCCCTATCTGGTGCGCGCAATTGACTATGTGACGGACAGCTACGAGTCCGGGGCGCCAGTGATCGCCGCTGAGCCGGAAGCCGAAGACCAAGAGATCGGTGTGGACGGCGCGCCCGCGGTGAAGGTGTAGAAGGATGATCGAGATCCTGCCGCTCACCCCCGAATTGCTTGCCGAACTTGGCGACGAGCTTGGCGGCTGTAATTTCACCGATCCAAGCCAGACCGACTTCTTGGCGAAGATCATCCCATGCGACGTTCAGGCAGCTCCCGGCAACGGCAAGACGACGCTGCTCGCAGCCAAGCTCGCGCTGCTGTCGCGCAACTGGACCACCCGTAGGCGTGGCGTCTGCGTCATCTCTCACACCAACGCGGCGCGGACCGAGGTCGAAGATTTGATCTCCCGTCATCCGACTGCCGCGCGGCTGATGGCCTATCCTCATTTCACCGGCACGGTCACAGCTTTTATCAACCAGTATCTCGCCTTGCCCTATCTTCGAGGCCTGGGCTGGCACGTGCGTCAAATTGACGACGATGCCTTCGTGGCTGAGGCGTTGCGGCGGTATCCGGGTTGGCGCGTCCTCGACGACCTCGCCAAGAACCGAAAGCTCAAACTGAAACGCAAGCTCGAGGACTGGATCGCGCTTCTCGAGCTGGACCCAGCCTTCACCGACACCGCCGCCGAGCCAAGCGCTTTGGCCGTGCGCTGCCGGAAAGGGCAATGGGGCGCCCACACCGAATGTGGGAAGGCGCTTGAATCCCTCAAGGCCTCGATGGTCAAGAGTGGGCTCTACCGTTACGCCGACATGACCGCGCTCGCGTGGCGTGCGCTACGCGAGCGCCCCGCTCTCGCCGAGCGGCTTCGCGACCGATTTCCGCTCGTCATTCTTGATGAGGCGCAGGACACACACGGCAACCAACTCCGGCTGCTGGAGCATGTGTTCAAGCAAGGCGGGGCGGCGTTCCAGCGTCTTGGTGACAGCAATCAAACGCTATACGAGGACGATGGAGCTGCACCGGCCTATTGGACGCCGGGTCCTGGGTGTATCCCTCTCGATACGAGCCGCAGGTTCGGCGGGGAGATCGCCGAGTTCGCAAGCCGGCTGACCGTGCGTCAAGCTCAGACCATTGTGGGCCTTGGCGCTCGGCCCGCGTCGCGCGTGATGCTCTTGTTTGATGAACCTACGATCGGTCGGGTTCTCGAAGCCTTCGTCAAAGAGGCGCGTGCGCTGTGGGGTGGCGATTGCAGCACGCGCGACATCTGGGCAGTCGCGTCGCGGCACAAACTGGCCGTGAAGAAAGGGGCGTGGCAGCCCCGAAGTCTGGTCGACTATTATCCCGCATATCGAAGCGAGGGAGGATCTCGATCGAAAGCGAACCTCCTTTGCCGGCAGCTTCAGAAGGCTGCGGTGCACTATGCCGCGGCACGACCACCCGCGGAAGTCAGTGAGATGCTCGCCGCGGGGGTGTCTGGACGGGCGCGGCTTCATGGTTGGAAGGCGGCAAATGATCGTCCGATCACCGCGCACAATGTCTGGGTGGTGCTGGCGCATCGCGACCTCGCGTTACCCCGTACTATTCGTCGACTGCTGCGGGACCATGTGCTTGCCGGCGCTGCTGTTTGGGAAGAGGCGGCATGGCGGGCCTTCATGGAAGAGTTGCTCCCACTGTTCAGCCCGGCTCCGCAGGGCTCCGACGGCGATATCGCTGATTTTTGCGCCTTTGTTGCCGAACAGAAGGCCGATCTTGCCGACCCCGAGCGTCGCTCCACGAAACAGGTTCAATTCGACGATCTCACATTGCGGCTGGGCTCGATCCACTCGGTCAAGGGCAAGAGCGTAGATGGCATTCTTGTCGTTGAAAGCGAGGTTTGGAAGGGTAGTAGTGCAGACGAGCAGTGTATCGACCTGACCTCAGTGCTCCCACGCGCGTTCGGCGTCACCAACGAGTCTTTTACGGGAGTAAGGCTCACCGCAGCGACAAACGTCTTCGTGGGCGTTACCAGGCCCCGCGAGTTGCTGGGTCTCGCGCTGCGCAAATCCGAAGCAACCGACCTTGTTGGACCCGCCACGGACCAAGGGTGGAAAGTCGTCGATCTCGTCGCGCAGGCTACGGAGCGGAGGGAATGAGCAAGGTCACCGGTGAAAGGGCATTTAATTTCGACTATAATCGTGGACTATTGCACGCCATCTGCTCCCTTGGGAATTCGGCGACAGTTTACCAGCTCGTTGACTGCTCGGCTGTGCCGATCTGAGAAGGTTTGATCGTGAACGCACGGCAGGCGGCTCCAGGCTTGCCGTGGATCGCAATCTGTATTCTGTGCTACTTTCATCGCAGTTCGGGCCAGCAAAGCAATGCGCGAAATTTACCTTCGTGATGCAGAAGCCAACCTCTCCGTTTTGGTCGATCAGGCTGTAGAAGGGAAGCCGTCGATTATCATGCGTCATGGTAGGCGTGCAGCGGTCGTTTTGAGCTATGAGGAATGGGAACGGCTGAGCCACGTGTCGAGCTTTGGGCGGCTGTTGGTAGCTGCTCCGCTCGTAGCGGATGAAGTGCCGGAACGTATTCCTTCCCCGGCACGGACTGTTGAGTTCTGAAGCTGTGCATCATCTGCCCGACGGGCAATCCTCGCATACTCTGCATGCGCCAACTGCCCGTCGTGCCAGTTTGTCGCGGACTCATCCCTTGCCTCGCCGGGCAAATCACCTCCACATTTCCGCGCATCCCGGCTCGCGGAAGAGGGACGTTTCGCGATCGTCACGAGCGTCGAGTCGGAAGATGCGATGGGGTGTTGCTCTGCAGCCGGGTGTTAAAGCCCGCGCCGACGAACGGAGCGATGCGACGGCGAAATGGTGTGGTCCTGGCATCGCGGTGCTGATGCCAAGCCGGTGGGGATGATGATCCGCTGGTGACGGGGGCAAGACAGCCGATCCCCGGGGAGAGCGCCTATAACCCGCAAAACCGTCGCGCAGGGAAGGCCGGATATTGGGCTGAACCTGTGGTTCTCCCGCGTGCTTATTTGCTGCACGCGGACCGCGGGTATCAGTCGATACCCGGTCTTCCCTGCGCCTCTTCTTCGAGAGGAGAGGTTCACTTCGGACAAAACTCGGGCGGAGATGGCCGCGAGATCGCGAAGCCGTGCTTGCTGTTTGAAGCGTGGAGAAAGCGTGCCGCTCGATGTCCCGCGCCTTCGTCGTACAACAACGAGGCGCTGGCTACTCGGCCTGCGTCCGACCCATGAGCAGGGCCGCTCACGACACCAGCGCCGGCTCTGCATGATGGCAGGCGACGTGATGTCCCGCTGCGGCGGCGCGCAGTGCTGGGTCCTGGGTTCGGCAGATCTCGGTTGCGATCGGGCAGCGCGGCGCAAAGCGGCAGCCGCCGCCGACGCTGCGGGGGTCGGGCAGGTCGCCCGGCAGCGGCGCGGCGTAGCGGCGGCGGGTCGGGTCGGGCACCGCGTCGATCAGCGCCTTGGTGTAGGGATGCAGCGGCCGGTGCCAGATCTGCGTGTGGCTGCCGCTCTCGACGATGCGGCCGAGATACATCACAAGCACGCGGTCGGAGAGATAGCGGACCACCGAGAGGTCGTGCGAGATGAACAGCAGCGACAGATTGAGACCCTGCTTCAACTCGGCGAGCAGGTTGAGGATCTGCGCCTGCACCGACAGATCGAGCGCCGACACCGGCTCGTCGCAGACGATAAGGTCGGGCCCCAGGATCAGCGCGCGGGCGATGCCGATGCGCTGGCGCTGGCCGCCGGAGAATTCGTGCGGATAGCGTCGCGCGCTGTCTGGCGGCAGGCCGACGCGCGCGNTCGCGCGCTGTCTGGCGGCAGGCCGACGCGCGCGAGAATGTCGTCGACGCGGCGCTGCCGTTCCGCGCGCGATTTGACGCCATGGACAGCAAGCGGCGCGCTGAGGATCTCGCCGATGGTCTGGCGCGGATTGAGCGAGGCGAACGGATCCTGGAACACCATCTGCAGCCGCTTACGCCGGCTGCGCAGCGCCCGTTCCGGCAGAGCCGTGAGGTCCTCGCCGTCGAACAGGATGCGGCCGCCCGACGGCTCGACCAGCCGCAGGATCGTCTTGCCCAAAGTCGACTTGCCGCAGCCGGATTCGCCGACCAGGCCGATCGTCTCGCCGCGCGCGATCTCGAGCGACACGCCGTCGACGGCATGCACGGCGCTGCGGCCTGAGGTGTAGGTGGTGGTGAGGTCAGAGACGGACAGCAGCGTCATGAAGCGATGGTCCTGTTGCAATCGGCGGCGGCACGGCATGGCAGGCGACGCTGCGGCCGAGGCCGGCCATTGTCGTATCAGGGAAGACGGTGCGGCAGACGTCGCGGCGCTGTGGGCAGCGCGGCACGAACGGACAGCCTTTTTCCTTGACCGCGGAGCTGATGCTGCCGGGAATTTCCGACAGCCGGCTGTCGCGATAATGCAGATCGTCGTGCAGGCGCGGCGAGGCCGCGAGCAGGCCCTGCGTGTACGGATGCAAGGGATCGTTGAACAGCGGCTCGGGCGGCGCCTCCTCGACCTTGCGTCCCGCATACATCACGACGACGCGGTCCGCCCATTGGCCGACGACGCCGAGATCATGGGTGATCAGCAGCAGCGCCAGCGACAATTCGCGCCTGAGACGATCGAGCAGCTCCAGCACCTGGGCCTGGATCGTGACGTCGAGCGCGGTGGTCGGCTCGTCCGCGATCAAAAGCTTCGGCCGGCAGGCGACCGCGATCGCGATCATCACGCGCTGGCGCATGCCGCCGGAGAGCCGGTGCGGATAGTCGTCGAGGCAGCGGTCGGGATCGGGAATGCGGACGAGATCGAGCAGGTCGCGCGCCTCGCGCCGCGCCTGGGCACGCGTCAGCCCGCGATGCAGCCGCAGCACCTCGACGATCTGGCGTCCGATCGTGAGCACCGGGTTGAGCGAGGTCATCGGCTCCTGGAAGATCATCGCGATGTCGCGGCCGCGGCGCTCGCGCATCGCGGGCTCGGGGATGTTGACGAGATCCTCGCCGGCGAAGCGGATCGATCCGTCGGTGATATCAGCCGTCTTCGGCAGCAGCCGCATCAAGGCGAGCGCGGTCAGCGACTTGCCCGAGCCGGATTCGCCGACGATGGCGAGCGTCTCCGCCTCGGCGACCTGGAAGCTGAGGTCCTTGACCGGCGTCGCGTTCGGAAAGCTGATCGTCAGCCCTTGGATGTCGAGCAGGGTCGCCATGGTCAGCGCTCCACGCCGGTGCGCGGATTGAGCACGTCGGTCAGGCCATCGCCGATCAGGTTCAGCGCCAGCACGGTCAGCACGATGACCACGCCGGGCAAAGCGGTGAGATACCAGGCAGTGCGGATCAGCTCGCGCCCGGAGCCGATCATGCTGCCCCAGCTGACGACGTTGGGATCGCCGAGCCCGAGGAACGACAGTGCGGCCTCCATCAGGATCGCGGTGGCGACCATAACGGACGCTGTGACGATGATCGCCGGCAGGGCGTTCGGCAGGATCTCGCGGATCACGATGCGGCCATGGCCGAAGCCGAGGCTGCGCGCGGCCATCACGAAATCCTTCTCGCGCAGCACGCGGAATTCGGCCCGCACGAGCCGCGCGATGGTCGGCCAAGTGACGAGACCGATCGCCCAGGTCACGGTGAGGATCGACGGCTGCGCGATCGCGACCAGCACGACGAGGAGAATGAAGCTCGGCACGGTCTGGAACAGCTCGATCACGCGGACCAGCACGTCGTCGATCCAGCCGCCGCGATAGCCCGCGGTGGCACCGACCAGGATGCCGACGCTGACGCCGATCGAGGTGGCCACGACGCCGATCAAGAGCGACACCCGCGCGCCATGGAACAGGCCGGCGGCGACATCGCGGCCGAGCGAGTCGGTGCCGAACGGAAACGCCGCATTCTGGCCCGGCCACAGCAGCGGTCGCGCCACCATCGACAGGGGATCGCCGGGATAGAGCCAGGGCGCGAGCGCTGCGGCCATGATGATCAGCGACAGCAGCGCGCCGCCGGCGGCGACGGAGGGATTTCGGACCAGCCGCAGCAGCGTCAGGCGGCGCAGGGGCCGGCTGTCCGTGCTGATCACATGGGTGTCGGCGGCGTGCAGGTTCGGCCAGGACGATGGGCTGACTTCGGCCGAGACAGCAATCGGCTGCGTGTCGGCTTCCGGCTGCAGAAGGGTGGTGCGCGTGTTGATCTGGAGCATCAGCGGGTCTCGATACGCGGGTCAAGCCAGGCCTGCACGAGATCGACCGTCACATTGGCGATGATCACGAGCAGTGAGGACAGCAGGAGGATGCCGAGCAGCACGCTGAAATCGCGGCTCATGACCGCCTCGAAGGCGAGGCGGCCGAGCCCCGGCCAGCTGTACACGGTCTCGACGACGACGGCGCCGCCGAGCAGGCCGCCGAGATGCATGCCGGCCACCGTCGTTACCGGGAGCAGGGCGTTGCGCAGCACATGACTGAAGGTGATCGCGAACGGCGAGAGACCCTTGGCCGCGGCGGTGCGGACATAGTCCTGGGTCTGCGCATCGAGCATCGCCGCGCGCGTCAGCCGCGAATAGATCGCGATGTAGAACAGTGCGAGCGACAGCGCCGGCAGCACCATGTAGCGCGCCCGGTCGATGACGAGCGCGAAGCCGCTGACAGTGGTGCCGATGGTGCCGGAGCCGCCGCTCGGTAGCCAGCCGAGCTTGACCGAGAACAGCAGGATCAGCATCAGGCCGATCCAGAAGCCGGGGATCGAATAGAACAGCGTGATGCCGACCGAGATCAGCCGGTCCGGCCAGCGTCCCGCATAGGTCGCCATCACGGTGCCGAGCGCGATGCCGAGGGCGAGGGCGAGCGCCAGCGCCGTCAGCATAAGGATCACCGTGCCCGGCAGCCGCTGCGCGATGATGTCGGAGACCGGCAGATTGTAGCGCGGCGAGAAGCCGAGGCTGAAATGGGCGAGATTGTCGAGATAGGCGATCAGCTGGACCAGCACCGGCTGATCCAATCCGAACCGCGCGCGCAGGGCCGCAACGGTCTCCATGGTCGCCGACCCCGACTCGCCGGCGAGCACGTCGGCGGCATCGCCCGGAGCCAGCTGCAGCAGCAGGAAGTTGAGGATGACGATGCCGATGACGGTCGGCACCGCCTGCAGCGTGGTCCGCCGCAGCACCTTGGCAAGACGGGTCATGGTCGACATGTCGTCCCCCGGATGATGGATGGTGTCTGCATGATTGGTTCAGACCGACGCCAGCGCCTGCGCGCGCGACGCTGCCGCGTCGAAACGAAAGCGCGCGGCTGGGTGCGTGTCAGGCAGCCGCGCATGTCCGGCGCCAAAAGTCTTCTCGCGGAGCGTGCCGGGCGCGTAGTCCGTCTTGTAGACGCCGCGCCGCTGCAGCTCCGGGACGACCAGATCGGCAAAGTCGCGATAGCCGCCGGGCGTGATCGCGTAGCTCAGATTGAAGCCGTCGAGATCGGTCTCGGCGATCCAGGACTGCAGCTCGTCGGCAACCTCGGCCGGCGAGCCGATCACGACCGGGCCGCGGCCGCCGATGAAATTGTGGGTGATGATGTCGCGGATGGTCCAGGCGCGCTCGGACGCCGCGAAGGTGTCGATCATCGAGGTGACCGCGTTGTCCTTCTTGATGGTCGGGAACGGGTCGTCGAGGCTGTAACGGGACAGGTCGATGCCGGTCCAGCCGGACAGCAGCGCCAGCGCACCCTTCGGGTCGGTGTAGCGCTGATAGTCACGATATTTCGCTTCGGCCTCGGCACGGGTCTCGCCGACGATGACGGTGATCAGGCCGAAGAAGCGGATGTCGTTTGCGTTGCGGCCGAACGCCTGGGCACGCGCCCGTGTTTCCGCGACATTGGCGGCGGTGCGCGTCTTCGAATGCTCGCCGAGAAACACCGCTTCGGCATGGCGCGCGGCAAAGTCCTTGCCGCGGTGGGAGGCGCCGGCCTGGAACAGGAACGGCGTCCGCTGCGGCGACGGGTGCACAAGATGGATGGCGTCGACCTTGAAATGCTGACCCTGGTGATGGACCTTGCGGATACGGCTGGGATCGGCGAACACGCCGCGGTCGCGATCGGCGATGACCGCGCCGTCGTCCCAGCTGCCTTCCCACAGCGCATAGACCGCATCGAGGAATTCGTCGGCGAGATCGTAGCGCGGATCATGCGCCATAATGTCGGCACGGCCGACCGCCCGCGAGGCCGCCGCGGAATAGCCGGTGACGATGTTCCAGGCGATGCGGCCGCGTGTCAGGTGATCGAGCGTCGAGAAGCGGCGCGCCAGGGTGAAGGGCGGCTCGTAGGAGACGGATGCGGTGATGCCGAGGCCGAGATGCTCGGTGACAGCAGCCATGGCCGAGACCAGCAGCATCGGATCGAGCTTCGGGATCTGCGCCGCCGTGCTGAGCGCGGCGTCAGCATTGCCGGCATAGACGTCATGAATGCCGATGCCGTCGGCGATGAAGATCGAATCGAACCTGCCGGCCTCGAGTGTCCGCGCCACGTCGGTCCAATAGCGGAGCGTGTCGAACTCCAGCGAGCGGTCGTCCGGATGGCGCCACAACCCGGGCGACAGATGCACCGGGCTGAAGATCGCGAAGCCGTTCACGGCGATGGTCTTGGGTGTCCTGGGCAAGGATCTCTCCTGCGATGCGCCGCTATTGAAACGCAAACGGCTCGGGATCGGCGCCGGTCATCGCTATGCCTCGAGCCAGACATCGGCGAAGTTCGCCGATGGGCCGTCGATCGTGGTGGTGTGGTCGCGCACCTTGCGATTGGCGATGGTCAAATTGGCGCCGGTGACGAGATTGACGTCGGGCAGGTCGGTGGCGACGATGACCTGGAAGGCCTTGAACAGTTCGCGTCGCCTGGCCGGATCGCTCTCGACTGCGGCCGCCTCCAGCAGCCGGTCGACCTCCGGATTGCTGTAGCCCGAGCCGTTGGAGAATGGCACGCCGGGCTTGAAGTTCTTCGACCAATACAGCCGCTGCACCCCGACCGTCGGATCGAACGAGTGGCTCATGCCGTTGCTCATGAAATCGAAATCGCGGTTGGTGTAGGTCCGTTTGAACCAGGTCGGGACGTCCTGCGCCCGCAAGGTCACGCCAATGCCGATATTGGCGAGCGCCTGGCGCGTGTAGGCGCCGAGCTGCTGGTAGGCCTCGCTGTAGGGCATGTAGTCGTGGAACACCTTGAAGCGGATGCCGTCTGGACCGCGTGGATAGCCGGCGGCATCGAGCAGCGCCTCGGCCTTCTTCGGATCGAAATCGTGGCGGGGAATGTCGGGGTTGTGGAACTGCTTTAGGGCAGGGCTGATCGCGCTCGGCGCATTCCGGCCCCAGCCATAGAACACGACGCGGGTGATCGCGTCGCGATCGATCGCGTGGGCGACGGCGGCGCGCACCTCGCGCTTGGCGAAGTATGGATTGGCGAGATTGAATTCGAGGCGGTAGACGATCGGCTGGTAATCGTAGCCGCGGGTCTCGATCAGCAGCGCCGGGTTGGACTTCAGCGCTTCGATCTGTCCGAGCGGAACCGGCGTGTCGGGCGCCAGATGGATCTCACCGGTCTCCAGCGCGACGGCGCGTGCATTGGCATCGGCGATGAAGCGGACGACGATACGGTCGAGATAGGGCTTGCCCGGGTCCCAATAAGTCGGATTGCGCTCGAGAATGATGTGGCTGCCCTGCTGCCACTCCTTGAACACGAACGGACCGGTACCGATCGGCGCACGCCCGTTCGGATTGTTCAGGGGATCGCTGCCCTCATAGACATGGCGCGGCACGATCGGCGATTCCGAGGCCGTCAACGCGGCGAGCAGATAGGGCGCCGGCTTGTCCAGCGCGATTGTGGCGGTGTGCGCATCGGGTGTCTCGACCTCGCGGACGGACGACAGCGTGCCGCGGCCGCGCGGGTGATGCTGCTTGAGCAGGCTGATGGAGTAGGCGACGTCGGCCGAGGTGAAATCCCGGCCGTCATGCCACTTCACGCCGCGCCGCAGAGCAAAGGTGTAGCGCAGGCCGTCGTCGCTGACTTGCCAGTCCGTCGCCAGTTGCGGCCGCGGCCTGAAGTCGAGATCAAAGGTGAGAAGACCTTCCGTGATCTTCGGGCTGACCCGCGTCGTCGGCCCTGCGGTATGAGTGAGGCTCACCAGAATCGGGGGTTCGGGCTGAATGACCAGGTTGAGCGTTCCGCCACGCCGCGGCTCTGCGGCCTGCGACGTGCGCGCATGGCCGGCGGCGGCAGTGATCGTTCCGAATAGAAGGGTCTTGCTGAGATTGCGACGCGTGAGGAGCATTTATTCTCATCAGGTGATAATCGATCGCACGAGTAATTCATCAAACAACTGATCAATCAATCCGATTTGGTCGGCCAATCGCAAATGAAAAGAATGCAGCTGCTGACACGTGACAATGCGAATGCGTTCGCGCGCGGGTGTCGCCAACAAAAAAAGCAAATTCTCTGTCGCTCGTGTCTATCATGACGCATCGGTTCGGTCGGTCATCAAGCGCTGACAACGCGTGATGATCAGATCACGACGCGCGGATGTGACTGTCGATCGCGCCCTCGAACCTGGCTCAATGGTGACGCGATGAAGCTCGATCGCCGCGACTTTCACTTTGGCATGCTCGCGTCGGCTGCGGCGTTGCTGCTCCCGCAGCATGGCCAGGCCGCCGCCGACAAGCCAGTTTCGGGCGGAACGCTCAATTGGGTCTACTACCCCGATCCATCGGCCTTGATCGCGATCAACACCTCGTCGGGCACCGGCCAGACGATCGGCACCAAGGTCAACGAAGGCCTGCTCGCCTACGACTATGATCTCAATCCGAAGCCGGTGCTCGCGACGTCCTGGTCGATCAGCGAGGACGGCAAGCGCTATACGTTCAAGCTGCGGCCGAACGTGAAATGGTCGGATGGTCAGCCGTTCACCTCGGTCGACGTGGCGTTCTCGGTCGAACGCCTCAAGATCGCCCATCCGCGCGGCCGCATCACTTTCGCCAATGTCGAGGCAGTCGAGACGCCGGATCCGCTAACGGCCGTCATCGTGCTGGCGAAGCCCGCACCGTTCCTGATTTCGGCGCTGGCCGGCGCGGAGTCGCCGATCGTGCCGCGGCACGTCTACTCGACGTTTAAGCCGGACGAACAGCCGAAGCTGGAGCAGATGATCGGCACCGGCCCCTTTATTCTCCACGAATGGGTGCCGGGCAGCCATCTGCTGTTCGTCCGCAATCCCAACTACTGGGATGCACCGAAGCCCTATGTCGATCGCCTAGTGCTGAAGGTCGTGCTCGACCCGGCCGCGCGTGCCGCGGCGCTGGAGGCCGGGGAGGTCGATATCGGTGCGACGCCGGTTCCCTATGGCGACATCGAGAGGTTCAAGGCCGACAAGAGGTTTGTCGTCGATACGACCACCTATGCCTATTCCGGACCGCAGCAGCAGCTGTTCTTCAATTTCGATACGCCGGCGCTGCAGGACCGGCGCGTCCGCAAGGCCATCGCGCATGCGATCGACCTGAAGGCGCTGCTCGACGTTGTCTATTTCGGCTATGGTCTGGTCTCGCCGTCGCCGATCAGTACGGCGCTGCCGAAATTCTACGATCCCAAGATCCAGGGATGGCCCGTCGACCTCAAGGCGGCGGAGCGTCTGTTGGACGAGGCGGGCCTGCCGCGCGGCGCCGGCGGCATTCGCACCAAGCTCCGGCTGACGCAGAATCCGTTCCTGCCGCCGAGCTTCGCCGATTTTCTTCGCAACGCGTTGCGGCGCATTGGACTCGATATCGAGATCCAGCGTTTCGACCTCGCGACCTATCTCAACGTCGTCTATCGCGACCGTGCGTTCGATCTGACGATCGAGAGCCTGTCGAACACGTTCGATCCGACGCTTGGCGTGCAGCGGGCTTATTGGTCGAAGAACTTCCGGATCGGCCTGCCATTCTCCAACGCCGCGCATTACAGCAATCCGGAGATCGACCGGCTGCTGGAGGCCGCGGCGATCGAGACGGATGTCGAGAAGCGCCGTCAGCTGTGGTCGTCATTCCAGTCCATCATCCATGAGGACGTGGCGTCGGTCGATCTGGTCGCTGCCGGCGGCGTCATCATCGCCAACCGCAAGGTGCGCAATTTCGCGCCCGGTGCTGAGGGGCTGAATGGGAGCTTCGCCGATCTCTGGATCGACCCCTCGGCCTGATCCTAACAGCCTTTTCAAACCTCGTCTCGGAGATTTCTGATGGCCCGCCGCAAGGACAAGCTTTCGCTCGGTGCATTCCTCCTGTTCACGGGCCATCACGTCGCGGCGTGGCGCTCCAAGGATGCCTCCGACAGCCAGACACTGCAGGACTTCGTGCAGTTCGCCAGGCTTGCCGAGGACGCCAAGTTCGACGCGGTGTTCCTGGCCGATCAGGTTGGCGTCAAGATCGACCGGCTCAATGCGGCGAGCCGCAAGGCGCATACCGGCGTCTACCCGTTCGAGCCGCTGACGCTGCTGTCAGCGTTGTCGGCGGTGACGTCGCGGATCGGTCTCGTCGCGACGGTGTCGACCAGCTACAACGAGCCGTTCAACGTGGCCCGGCAGTTCGCCTCGCTCGATCGGCTGAGCGGCGGGCGCGCCGGCTGGAATCTCGTGACCTCGACCGATGCCTCGGCCGCGCTGAACTTCAATCATGACGGACTCATCCCGCATGCGGATCGTTACGCGCGGGCCGAAGAGTTCGCCGATGTCGTCAACGGGCTCTGGGATAGCTGGGAGGAGGGTGCCTTCCTGCGCGACCGCGCCGACGGCCGCTATTTCGATCCGGCCAAGCTGCATGTCCTCGATCACCGCGGCCGGCATTTCAAGGTGAGGGGGCCGCTCAATATTCCGCCAGCGCCGCAGGGCCGGCCGGTCGTGGTGCAGGCCGGGTCGAGCGAGCCCGGCAAGGCGCTGGCGGCCCGGACCGCAGAGGCCATCTTCACGGCGCAGCAGACGCTCGCCGATGCTGTGGCGTTCTATGCCGACGTCAAGGGCCGGCTAGCGAAGTTCGGCCGCGAGCCCGATGACCTCAAGATTCTGCCGGGCGTGTTTCCTGTGGTTGGTGAAACCGAAAGCGAAGCAAAGGAGAAGTTCGACTATCTGCAATCGCTGATCTCACCCGAGGTTGGCCTCGACCTGCTCGCGACCTTCCTCGGCACGACCGAGATCCTGAACGCCGATCCCAACGGTCCGGTGCCGGCCTTGAAGGAGACCGAGGGCGGCAAGAGCCGGCAGGCTTTGCTGGTCGATCTCGCCCGCCGCGAGGGCCTGTCGTTGCGTGACCTCTATCTGCGCATCGCCGGTGCTCGCGGCCATTGGCAGGTGGTGGGCACGCCGAGCCAGATCGCCGATCAGCTCGAAGAGCGCTTCGAGAACTACGGTGCCGACGGCTTTAACATCATGGCGCCGACCTTGCCGACGGGTCTTGAGGACTTCATTCGCCTGGTCGTGCCGGAGCTGCGCCGTCGTGGCCTGTTCCGTGAGGAATATGAAGGCCGCACCTTGCGCGATCATCTCGGCCTGCGCCGGCCGCAGCGGCGAAAGCCAGCGGCTGTTGCAGCCGAATAGCTGCCGGTGATCGGCAGGCAGCCTGTCCCGCAGCCGTGGCCCCCTATGCCCAGATGCCGCGATGATGCCGTCCGGCAGCACGGCCAAGACTCCGCGCCGAGCGCGCGTCACCACTAGAACATGACGAATTGGAGATATTGCCCGATGAAGCGTTTCCTGTTGTCGATCTTCGCAGGACTGGCTCTGTTTGCTGCGCCGGCGCTGGCTGATCAAAAGATCAAGGTCGGAATTTCCGGCGGCGATGCCGAGATTCTTTGGGCGAAGGTGAAGGAGATCGCGGCCAAGGACGGGCTCGACGTCTCGGTCGTCGTCTTCAACGACTATCTGCTGCCGAATGCGGCGCTCGATGCCGGCGATCTCGACGCCAATGCGTTCCAGCATCGACCGTTTCTCGACAACCAGATCAAGACGCGGGGCTACAAGATCGTGCCGGTCGGCACCACGATCATCGCGCCGATCGGCCTCTACTCAAAGAAGGTAAAGTCGGTCGAGGAGATCAAGCCGGGCGCGTTGATCGGTATTCCGAATGATCCCTCGAACGGCGGTCGTGCGCTACTGCTGTTGCAGGCCCAGAAGTTGATCAAGGTGAAGGACGGCGTCGGCCTGCTGCCTACGGTGCTCGACGTGGTCGACAATCCGCGCAAGCTGCAATTCCGCGAGATCGACGCGGCGCAGCTGCCGCGCAGTCTCGGCGATCTCGATGCCGCCGTGGTCAATACCAACTATGCGGTTCCCGCGGGCCTTATCCCGGGCAAAGATTCGATTGCGATCGAATCGCCGGTCGACAATCCCTACAGCAACTTCATCGCGGTGCGCGAGCGCGACAAGGATGCGCCCTGGGTACCGACCCTGGTCCGTGCCTTTCAGAACGACGCGATCCGCCAGTTGATCAAGGACCGGCTGCCCGGACAGATCGCGGCATTTTGAGCCGGCGGCCGCGCGCGGCATGATCGACGTGGATCGTGACGATGATCGATCTTGAGGAGAATGGACATGACGCAGATCGAACTCGGCTGGGGCAGTGGCCCCAGCGCCCGCTATGAGCAGCTGGCCGAGCCGTTCAGGCCGCTGTTCCAAAAGATCCGCGCGAGCGCGGTGGAGCGGGATCTCGAGCGGAAGCTGCCGTACGACGAGATCAAGGCGCTGCGCGCTGCCGGCTTCACCGCCGTGCGTGTGCCCGCGGAGTTTGGCGGCGGCGGCGCGACTTTGCCGGAGCTGTTCAACCTGCTGATCGAGCTGTCCGAGGGCGACTCCAACGTCACCAATGCGGTGCGCGCGCATTTCGGCTTCACTGAGGATGTCCTGAACGCGCGCAATCCGCAGCGCCGCGCGCTGTGGCTCGGGCGCCTGGCCGAGAAGACGTTCTTCGGCAACGGTCACACCGAGATCGGCGACGCCAGCGTCAGCGCGTTCTCGACCGTGGTCTCGAAGAAGGATGGACGTGACGTCCTCAACGGCCGCAAATACTATACGACCGGCACCCTGTTCGCCGACTGGATCAATGTCGCGGCACAGCTCGAGAATGGTGAGCCCGTCGGCGTCGTGGTCTCGCGCCATGGCGGCGGCGTCGAGGTGCTGGATGACTGGAACGGCTTTGGCCAGGCGACCACCGCGAGCGGCACCGCAATCTTCACCGATGCGCCGGTCGAGCCGGACCAGATCGTTCCGGTCAGCGAACGCTTCAAGTATTCGAATCCGTTCTATCAGCTGGTCCATCTCGCGACCTTGGCCGGCATCGGCCGCGCCGCGGCCGGGGACGTCGCCCGTCTGGTCCGCGAGCGCAAGCGCGTATTCAGCCATGGCAATGCGTCGACCGTGGCGGCCGATCCGCAGATCCTGCAGATCGTGGGGCGTGTCCGCGGCAATGCCTATGCGGCCGGCCTGATCGTGCTCAAGGTCGCCGAGGCGCTGCAGCGCGCCCATGAGGCGTATCTCGGCGGTGACGAGGAGCACGCAGTCGCGGCGATCGCGATTGCGGAGATCGAGCTCGATCAATCGGTCACCGTGATCTCGGATCTGATCCTGCAGGCGACCACCATCCTGTTCGATGCGCTCGGCGCCTCCTCGGCCGCGAAGCCGCTCGCGCTCGACCGCTACTGGCGCAATGCCCGGACCATCATCTCGCACAATCCGCGGGTCTATCGCGACCGCATCGTCGGCGACTTCGCCGTCAACGGCACGCCGCCCCCCGGCCAGTACCGGATCGGCACAGCGGGGTAGGGGCCGGCCGTGGTGTGACGGTCGGCGCGATGCTCGCGGCGTGCACCTCGACGCACGCTGCGTGCCTGAGATCGTCTGGAAAGGTCGAAGTGAGAAACATTCTCCTTCGATCCTGATCGACGATAGCTTCATTCCATCTCAGCTTGTCAAATTGCCAGCAAAGTCTGCGACTCCTCGCATAAGGTGCAGGAAAATTCTTTGTGAGAAGCCGGCCGGCGCAGCCCGGAACGATGCGGCTCACCACTTCAGGAGATTGATCATGTCGGATGGTTTGCGAACCCCGGCTCCGTCCCGGCGTGCCTTTCTCGCCGGCACTGCGTCGCTGGCCACGAGCGTGGCGCTTGGCAGCGGCGTGGGAGCCGTGCAGGCGCAGGGGACCGCGCCCGTCACCGGCGGACGGTTGGTCTATCTCGAGCAACAGGCTCACACCAATCTCTATCCGCCGGCCGGCGGTTTCTATCCGAATGGCGGCGTGCTCAATCAGATCACGGACAAGCTGACCTACCAGAATCCGAAGACGCTGAAGATCGAGCCGTGGCTCGCCGAGAGCTGGAGCTTCAACGCCGACCGGACGGAGTATGTCTTCAAGCTGCGTAAGGGCGTGACGTTCTCCGACGGCACCCCGCTCGATGCGGCGGCCGTGGCCAAGAATTTCGACGTCTACGGCAAGGGCAGCAAGGAGCTGCGTCATCCGGTCTCCGAGGTGATCAACAACTATGCCGGAAGCGAGGTCGCCGATCCGCTCACGGTGCGGTTCCGCTTCAGCAAACCGTCACCGGGCTTCCTGCAGGGGACCTCAGTGATTGGCTCCGGGATCGTATCGCCGGCGACGCTGGATCGTCGTTTCGATGAGCTCGGCGACGCCACGAAGATCATCGGCAGCGGCCCGTTCGTGGTGGCAAGCGAGCAACTCGGTCGCGAGTTGGTGCTGGCCGCGCGCAAGGACTACGCCTGGGCGCCGGCCAGCTCGGCCAATCAGGGCCGACCCTATCTCGACGAGATCCGCTATATCGTGACCGGCGAGGACAGCGTCCGCATCGGCGCGCTGCTCGCCGGCCAGGCCGACGTCATCCGCCAAGTGCAGGCTTATGACGAAGCCCAAGTCGAGAAGGCTGGCTATCGGATCTACGCGCCGTCGACGCGCGGCGTGAACAACAGCGTCGTGTTCCGCCCCGACAATCCGCTGGTCGCCGACATCCGCGTGCGCCGCGCGCTGCTGCATGCGACCAACGCCAAGGAGATCGTGGAGTCGCTGTTCTCGGAGCACTATCCGCAGGCGACCTCGGTCATCGCCTCGACGGCGCAGGGCTATGTCAACCTCTCGGACAAGCTGACCTTCGATCCGGCCAAGGCGCAGGCGCTGCTCGACGAGGCCGGTTGGAAGCCTGGCCGCAACGGCGTGCGCCAGCGCGGTGCGCAGGAGCTCGCTTTGACGGCCTATGAATCGCTGCCGCAGCCGCAGAACCGCGCGACCTTGCAGCTGATCGCCCAGCAATGGGCGCGGGTCGGCGTGAAGCTCACGGTGCTCGCTGGCGATTCCGGCAGTCGCGCCACCGACGATCTCGATCCGCTCAAGACGCCGGTGTCGCCGGCCATGGTCGGGCGCGCCGATCCCGACGTGATCAAGAGCCAGTATCACTGGGAGAACCGCGACATGCTGCGGCAGAAGCCGGGCCGCGGCAAGGTCAACGAATTCGTCGACGCGAAGCTCAATGAGCTGCTCGAAGCCATCGCAGCCGAGGTGAATGAGGAGAAGCGGCTCGACTACGTGGTGCAGGTGCAGACCTATCTGCTCGACCAGGCCTATGTCATCCCGATCTTCGAGGAGCCGCAGGCGTTCGCGGCGGCGCCCTATGTCCAGGGGCTCGGCTTCGAGGCGGTCGGGCGGCCGTCGTTCTACAACACCTGGCTCGCCAAACGCTGATCGGGATAGGGGCACGCGATGGCGCGCTACATCCTCACGCGGCTGCTGCAGGCGGTGTTCGTGCTCTGGGCCGCGTTCACGGTCAGCTTCATCCTGCTGCAGGCGCTGCCGGGCGACGAGATCCTGATCAAGTTCGAGAACCCGGATCTCGGACTCTCGAAGCAGCAGATTGCCGACATCCGGCTCGCTTACGGCGCCGACGTGCCGCTGCATCAGCAATATCTGTTTTCGCTCGGCCGCGTGCTGAGCGGCCAGCTCGGCAATTCGATCCAACGCGGCGTGCCGGTGATCGATGCGATCGCCGCCAACCTGCCGTCGACCCTGCGCTTGACCGTCCTCGGCTTCGTGACCGCGGCAAGCCTGGCGCTCGTGATCGCGTTCCTCGCCACGCTGACGCCATTCGCGTTCCTGCGGTCGCTGCTGCGCGGCCTGCCGTCGCTGTTCATCTCGCTGCCGGTGTTCTGGCTCGGCATCGTGCTGATCCAGGTCTTCTCGTTCCAGCTCAAGCTCATTCCGGTGATCGGCGCAGGGCCGTGGGAAGGGTTGGTGCTCCCGGTGCTGGCGCTGGCCATTCCGATCTCGGCGCCGCTCGCCCAGGTGCTGATGCGCTCGATCGATGAGGTCGAGACCCAGGGCTTTGTGGCGGTCGCCCGCGCCAAGGGCGCGTCGCGGCGCTGGGTGCTGTGGCGCCATGTGTTCCGCAATGCCGTGCCGCCCACTCTGACCATCGGCGGCGTGCTGTTCGGCGAGCTGCTCGCCGGTGCCGTCGTCACCGAGACGGTGTTCGGCCTCAACGGTCTCGGCCGGCTGACCGAGCAGGCCGTCAACCTGCAGGACGCCGCCATTCTGCAGGCCATCGTGCTGATCGCAGCGCTCGGCTTCGTGTTGGTCAATCTCAGTGTCGACCTGGCGATGCCGATCCTCGATCCGCGGCTGCGCAAGGCATTCGGGGGCGCATCATGAGCATCGTGCAGTCTCCGGAGGGCTTCGCGACAGCGGATCAGCCATCGGTCTCGTCGGAGCGTTGGCGCGCCAGATTGCGCCGGCTGCGGCCGGGACTTGTGCTGGCGTGGGCGACGGTCGCGATCGCGGTGGCCTGGGCAACGCTGCCCTGGCTCTTCACCAGCTACAGCCCGGTCGATGGCGTTCCGCGGCAGCGGCGGCTTCCCCCGGGCGCGCTGCACTGGTTCGGCACCGATGAGCTTGGGCGCGATCTCTATGCGCGTGTCGTCCATGGCGCGGTCCACACGCTGAGCGGCGCGCTGATCTCCGTCGCCGTCGGCCTGGCCGTGGGCACGCTGATCGGCCTGATCGCGGGCTCGGTCGAGCGGCGGCTGGACGATGCCATCATGCGCGTGATCGATGTGATGCTCGCCGTGCCCGCGCTGCTGCTGTCGCTCTCGGTCATCATCATTCTCGGCTTCGGCACCGTGAACGCGGCCATCGCGGTCGGCGTTGCCTCGATCGCGAGCTTTGCGCGGCTGGCGCGGTCCGAAGTCGTGCGCGTCCGGCGCATGGACTATGTCGAGGCGGGGTTCGGCAGCGGTGGGCGGTTCTTCGCCGTGCTCTGGCGCCACGTGCTGCCGAACTCGCTGACGGCGGTGCTGGCCCTGGCTGCGCTGCAGTTCGGGCATGCGGTGCTCGCGATCTCCACGCTCGGCTTCCTCGGCTACGGCGCGCCGCCGCCGACGCCGGAATGGGGACTGTTGATTTCCGAAGGCCGCAACTACATCTCGACCGCCTGGTGGCTTACCGTGTTTCCCGGCCTCGTTGTGGTCGCGGTGGTGCTCGCGGCCAACCGCATCGGTCAATCGCTCGTGCGGAGGACGCTGTGACGGCTGCACCCAACGTTCCCTCCCTGCTGGCCGTCGACAATCTCGCCATCTCCTATGCGAGCGGGGAAAGCCGCCAGCAGGTCGTGCATGACGTGTCGTTCGAGGTGCGCCCCGGCGAGTTCGTGGCGCTGGTCGGCGAATCCGGCTCCGGCAAGACCACGATCGCGCAATCCGTCATCGGCCTGCTGCCGCGCAACGGCCGGATCGAGGCCGGCGCCATCCGCCTCAACGGCATCACGATCTCGGACTGGAACGACACGAGGCTGAATTCGCTGCGCGGCGCGCGCATCAGCCTGGTACCGCAGGATCCCGGCCAGTCGCTCAATCCGACGCGGACGATCGGTGCCCAGATCGGCGAGATCTTCCGCATCCATGGCCAGCGCGACCGCGCCGAGATCAGGCGGCGCGTCATCGAGCTGATCACCCGGGTCGGGCTATCCGATCCTGAGCTGCGCGCCGGGCAGTATCCGCACGAGCTGTCGGGCGGCATGCGCCAGCGCGTCCTCATCGCCATCGCCATCGCGCTCAAGCCCGAGCTGATCATCGCTGACGAGCCGACCTCGGCGCTCGACGTCACCGTCCAGCGCCGCATCCTCGATCTGATCGATGATCTCAGGCGCGAGATCGGCACCGCGGTGCTGCTGATCACCCATGATCTCGGCATTGCCGCCGACCGCGCCGACCGTATCGTCGTGCTCAGGCATGGCCGCATCCAGGAGCAGGGCGAGACGCGGCAGCTGATCGCTGCGCCGCAGAACGTCTACACCCGCCAGCTCCTCGCCGACGTGCCGGTGCTGGCGGAAGCCGTGCTGCGGCCTGCGCCGTCGGCAGCCGCGGCCGACGCCGTCCTGGTCCGCAACCTGACCGTGGAATTCGGGACCGCTTGGAGCCGGACGCGGTTCCGTGCGGTCGACGACGTCTCGTTCAGGGTCGCCAAGGGAACGACGCATGCCATTGTCGGCGAGTCCGGCTCGGGCAAGACAACCACGGTGCGCGCCATCGTCGGTTATCAGCGCCCCACCTCCGGACAGGTGATCGTCGCGGGCACCGAGCTGTCCTCGCTGCGCGGCGAGCGGCTGCGCCAGTTTCGGCGGTCGATTCAGCTCGTCTACCAGAACCCGTTCGGCTCGCTCGACCCGCGGCAGGACATCCGCGACATCATTGCCGAGCCGCTGCTGAACTACGCGCCGGTCCCCCGCCTCGAACGGCAACGAAAGGTCGAGGCGATGCTCGACCGTGTCAAGCTGCCACGCGCCGTCCTCGACCGGCGTCCGGCGGCCCTGTCCGGCGGACAGCGCCAGCGCGTCGCCATTGCCCGCGCCTTGATTCTCGATCCGCCGATCCTGGTGCTCGACGAGGCCGTGTCGGCGCTCGACGTGACCGTGCAGGCGCAGATCCTGAAGCTGCTCGACGAGCTGCAGCGTGAGCTGTCGCTGACCTATCTGTTCGTCTCGCACGACCTCGCTGTCGTCAGGCAGATCGCGGACACCGTCTCGGTGTTCAAGAACGGCCGGATCGTCGAGAGCGGTCGTGTCGAATCCGTTTTCCATCATCCGCGCGATCCATATACGATCGACCTCATCGCCGCCGTGCCCGGCCGCAATCTGCCGCGACGCGTCGCGATTGCGGCCGAATGAAACTGCAGACTGGACTCAATCGTCATGACACAACCTACCAAACGTCTCGGCTTCTTCTCGCGCCTGCTGGACCAGACCACCGCGGCCGAGCGCTACCGCCTCGCAGCCGAGCAGATCGTGCACGCCGAACGTCACGGCTTCGACAGCGCCTGGGTCGCGCAGCATCATTTTCACGAGCAGGAAGGCGGGCTGCCATCGCCGTTTCCGTTTCTTGCCTATGTCGCGGCACGCACCTCGCGCATTCGTCTGGGCACCGGTGTCATCACTCTTCCGATGGAGGATGCGGTCCGCGTCGCCGAGGACGCGATCGTCACCGATCTGCTCTCCGACGGCCGTCTGGAAGTCGGCCTCGGTGCAGGGTCTACGCCGGCCTCGTTCGAGGCCTTCGGCCTCTCCGCCGAGCAGCGCCACGAGGCGTATCAGGCGCGTCATAAGATTTTGTTGGACGCCTGGGCCGGCGAACCGCTCGGGCATGACGAGAACCGGCTCTACCCGGCCGCGCCGCATCTCATCGAGCGGGTTTGGCTGGCGAGCTTCTCCGTTTATGGCGGGGTTCAGGCGGGCCGCGCCGGTGACGGGCTGATGCTGTCGCGGACGCAGCCGAGGCCGGCCGAGCAGCCGCAGCTGCGCCTCGACGAGATCCAGAATCCGATCATCGATGCCTATCTCGAGGCGTTGCCCGCAGGGCGCGCGCCGCGCATCATGGCCTCGCGCAGCCTGTTCGTGGCGGATGATCGCGCCGAGGCCCTGCGGCTCGCCGAGATCGGGCTCGCCCGCGTCGCGCATCGCTTCGCCAAGCAGGGGCATCGCATCGGCAGCGGCTCGTTGCAGGACGTCATCAAGGCGCTCGATGTGCATGTTGGCACGCCGGACGATGTCATCGAGACGCTGCGTGCCGACAGCGTGCTGGCGCGCGCGACCGACCTCGTGTTCCAGGTCCATTCCGTCGATCCGCCGCATCCTCACACTTTGCGTTCGATCGAGCTCACCGCGGCGCATGTCGCGCCGGCGCTGGGCTGGGTCAACCGGCATACGCCCGCGAAGCCGTTGCTCGCGAGCGTCGGCTGATCGGAGTCCGCCATGTCCATCAAGATCGACGTCATCGACCAGCTCGTCGGCATTGTTCCGGGGTCCTCGCTTGATCTGATCCGGCGACGCCGGGGGCAGGCGCGCGACAATGCGCAGGCGAGCTTCGATGCGCTGTTTGCGCCGGCGACGCCGGGTGAAGTCTCTCGGATTGAACGCTTGGCGGTCGCCGCCTTCGTTGCAGGATTGACGGGCGAGCCAGCAACGGCGTCGTTCTATCTCGCGGAGACCGCTCGCCTCGGCGCTGCGACGGGCGAGGCGGTGGGCCGTGAGCTTGCGCAGGGTCGGACCAAGGGGCCTTATGGCCGCTATCCCGACGGTCCGCTGTCGCATGAAACCGTCGCCGGTCCCGTCTACGAGCCCGATGCAGCGGCGCGCGAGGCGCTCGGCACGCGTCTCGCCGCGGCGTTCCGTCATGCGCATCTCCTGGTCCTGCATCCGCGCGATGCCGGTCCGGCCGATCTGCAGGCGCTGCTCGACGCCGGCTGGACCACGCCGTCGATTGTCACGCTGTCGCAGATCATCGCCTTCGTCTCCTTCCAGTCGCGTGTCGTCGCCGGCCTGATCGCCCTGAACGCCACTGCGGCCGAGCCGCGCTCCGAGGAAGCTGCCCATGTCTGACACCGTCGTCACGCATTCCGGCCACGTTGCGCCGGAGGTTTTCACCCAGGCGCAGCTCGACTGGCTGCCCTGGCTGCAGCCGCCGGCGGAAGAGAGCCTCAGCGCCGAGCAGCAGGACGCGCTGATCGATCGCGCCCGTGCCAAATCGGCCTATTTCCGGCTGCTGGCGAGCGATCCTGCGATCCTCAAGGCGCGCACGCTGACCGACAAGGACATCTTCTACAACAGCGATGCCGGATTGCCGCGCGCCGAGCGCGAGCTGGCTGCGGCTGCGGTGTCGCGCTTCAATGGCTGCATCTACTGCGCCTCGGTCCATGCGCGCTTCTCCGCCACCTATTCCAAGCGCGGCGAGGATATCGAACGCTTGTTGGCGGAAGGCGTGACCGTCGAGCTCGACGCGCGCTGGAAGGCGATCGTCGCGGCCTCGGTCGCGCTGACTGAGACCCCGGTTGCGTTTGGCCAGGACGAGATCGCCGCGCTCCGCGCAGCGGGTCTCGACGACCTCGCCATTTCCGACGCGATTCACGCGGCGGCGTTCTTCAACTGGGCCAATCGGCTGATGCTGACGCTCGGTGAGCCGGCGCTGCCTTCGGCGGGGTGACGACCTCGCATCGGGGGCAGCTCGTCTATGGGGGCGCGCTGCTCTCGCTGCGGTCACGAGCCGATGTCGACCCTGCCGGCCGGTACTGGCCATGTTGGGTCGGTAAAGCGCCGGACGTCGCTGCGCGCGATCCTCGTCTGACGCGATCCAGAGGCTGTATTGCTCCTCCTCGTCCCTTGCCTTGCGCTCTCTGCCGGCAGCGGTCGTCCGCCATGGCGCGAGAAAGAATGACCGTTGCGGCGGGGTGCCATTTCGAGAAGAGATATTTCACAATCTCGCACTTTTACGCGCCAAATATCAGCTTGAATAGAATATGCTTCTATGCAGAGTTCTTGTGGTCAAGTTATTAGAAGAAAGTTTCCCGAATGGCGGATGTTGCTGTGTCCTCGTCGAATGCATCAAGGCGTATCGACACCATCGATCGCAAGATCCTGACGGTGCTGCAGGAGAATGCGGCGCTGTCGGTCGCCGAAATCGGCGAGCGTGTCGGCCTGTCCTCGACGCCTTGCTGGAAGCGGATTCAGCGCCTGGAGGCCGATGGCATCATCAAAGGCAAGGTCGCGCTGGTCGATCAGAACAAGATCGGTCTCGGATTGTCGGTGTTCGTGTCCGTCGAAAGCGGCGATCATTCGGACGCATGGCTGAAGACGTTTGCCGAGGTGGTCAGCGCAATGCCGGAAGTCATGGAATTCTACCGCATGGCAGGCGACGTCGACTACATGCTGCGCGTGGTCGTGGCCGACATGCAGAGCTATGATCTGTTCTACAAGAAGCTGATCGGTGCCGTAGCCTTGAAGAACGTGACGTCAAGGTTCGCAATGGAGAAGATCAAATCAGTGACGGCGTTGCCTGTTCCGGCGGTCGAGGCGGCCTAGCCGATCTGGTTCGATGTGGGAGGGCAGCGTTGGAGGGCAGCAATATGGTGCCGTCTGCCCTCTAAAATGTCCATGTTCGCTCGCGTGGAGCCGTTCGCGCTCGAACCCTTACGTATGTCACTCGGCCGCGTCTCTTGCGTGGTGACTGGACTGCAAGGTTGCAGGATCGCGATAGCCGGCGCCGGGATGCGTCGTGTGCAGCAGGGGGCCGCGGCCGGGGAATAGCTTTTCTCGCAAGGTGCCGTCGCGATAGGCCGTCTTGTACACGCCGCGCGACTGCAGTTCCGGCACCACCAGATCGACGAAGGCTTCGAGGGATTCCGGCGCCACCAGGCGGAACAGGTTGAAGCCGTCGACGTCGGTCTCGTCGGCCCAGGCGATCAGCTCGTCGGCGACGTCCTGCGGTGAGCCGACGACGAAGGGCGAGCGCGCGCCGGCCCGGCTCAGGGCGGCAAGATCGCCGATGCGGACCGGACGCTCGCTGCGTACGGTAAAGTTCTCGACCATCGACTGGATGGCATTGCTCTCGACATAGCGGATGGGGTCGTCCGGATTGTAGGTCGAGAAATCGATGCCGGCCCAGCCTGAGAGCAGCGCGAGCTGTCCGGCCTGGTCGACATGGGCTGCGTAGTCGGCGAGCAGGTCATGCGCCTCGGCCCGCGTCGGCGCCACGATGACGGTGGCGCCGGCGAACAGGCGGATGTCATAGGGATCGCGGCCGGCGTCCTTTGCCGCCTCCCGGATCTCGCGCACGGCGCGCGCCAGCACCGGCCGCGTCTGGCCGTTCAGGAAGATCGCTTCGGCATGCCGGGCGGCGAACGCGCGGCCGCGCGTCGACGTGCCGGCCTGGTAGAGCAGGGGCGTGCGCTGCGGCGAGGGCTCGGCGAGATGGATGCCGTCGACCTTGAAATGCGCGGCGTCATGCCGGACCCGGTGCACTTTCGATGAATCGGTGAACAGGCCCGCGGCGCGGTCGCGGCGCACCGCGCCGGGCTGCCAGCTGCCCTCCCAGAGCTTGTAGACAGCGGCGAGGAACTCATCCGCCGCATCGTAGCGGTCGTCATGGGCGCGGTTGTTCGGCAGGCCCATGCCACGCGCGCCGCTGTCGAGATAGCCGGTCACGATGTTCCAGCCGATCCGGCCGCCGCTGAGATGATCGAGCGTCGAGAAGCGCCGCGCGAACTGGTAGGGGTGCTCGTAGGTCAGGTTCGCGGTGATGCCGAAGCCGAGATGCCGGGTGACGAGCGCCATCGCCGACACCAGCAGCGTCGGCTCGGCGTTCGGTAGCTGGATCGCCTGCGCCAGCGCGGTGTCGGGACTGTTACCGTACACGTCATAGACGCCGAAGACGTCGGCGAGGAAGATGCCGTCGAGCAGGCCACGCTCGGCCGTCCTGGCATAGTCGACCCAATAGTCCAGCGTGTTGTAGTCGACCGAACGGTCGCGCGGATGCGACCACAGTCCGCCCCAATTGTGGCTCGGCGCCATCATGTTGAAGGCGTTGATCCGGAGCTCTCGCGGCTTGGTCATGGGCGATTTCCAGTGTGCGGATAGACGTGCGGCTCAACGCGAGTCCTACGATATGGCGCTGCCTGTCTGCACCGACGATAGCAGCTCACGTGGAGCACGTTGTTTCGATTTCAAGCCGGCCTAATAGCAATCCTTCTGCCGTCATGTGCCGAAACGACATGGTTTAACCGGCGGGCAGAAGCCTCGGCATAAGCCCCGCAGTGACGCGTCTGATCGGCTGATGAGCAGAATATGTCGTGCGATGCAGGCGGGGGAACGTGAAGCCGAACAACAAATAAGTCCCTCGATGCAGCGATCAGGGAAGAAACCGGCCACGCAACCGCGCAACAAAGGATGCGCATCGTTTTTTCTCGCAGGTGCTCGACAGGCACGCGGTCCCTGCACATCATTGTTAGCCCGGCGGTCGATGCCGCCCGCGACCATGAGGATGTGATATTGATGAAGATGTTGTTGCGCGTGGCGCTCGCCTTGGGCCTCGTATCCGGACTTTCAGTGGCAGGTCGCGCTGATGAGCCGCTCAAGATCTCGACCAGCGCCGGCCCGATCGGGCAGCTCGTCGGCTTCGCCGCCAAGCTCGCCAAGGAAAAGGGCCAGGACGTCAAGGTCGTCGAGCTGTCCGATTGGGTCGCGATCAACGAGGTTGTCAATTCGGGTGACGTCGATGCCAATCTGTTCCAGCACGCCACCTATCTCGCCCTGCAGAACAAGCAGCGCGGCTATAATTTCGTGCAGGTCGACAAGGTCGGCGTGATCGCGCCGGTCGGGCTGTTCTCGAAGAAGATCAAGGCGCTCGACGAGGTCAAGGAGGGCGCGTCTGTCGCCATCCCCAATGAGCCGCTCAATGGCGCGCGCGGGCTGATCCTGCTGGAGCGGGCCGGCCTGATCAAGCTGACGCCGGGCAAGGGGTTCTCGGTCTCGAAATTCGACATCATCGAGAACCCGAAGAATCTGAAGATCGTCGAGCTCGATCCCGCGCAGACCTACCGCTCGCTCGACGACGTCACGCTCGCTTTGGTCAACATCACCTATCTGATCCCGGCCGGCGGCGATCCGAAATCCGCACTTATCATCGACCGGACGATCGACGATGGCCTGGTGCTGCGCTTCACCGCGCGCGCCGACAAGAAGGACAATCCGAAGCTGAAGGCCTTTATCGAGGTCTTCAAGTCGCCGGAGGTCAAGCAGTTCATCGAGGAGAAGCTGCCGGCGTTCATTCCGGCCGGCTTCGACACCAAGGCGTCCTGAACAGGATCGGCGGCTGCGTCTCGGGAGCGAGCTCCGCCGGCTCCCGAGGCGCAGCGACCGGAAGAGGAATGAGAGACATGATGTCGACGCGCAAGCAATTCTCGATCGGGCTGGCAGCAGCGCTGGCCCTCGGTCTGCTCAGCCTGGCAGAGGCCGCAGCCGAGCCGCTGACGGTGCGGATCGGCTTCGCCTCGGTCGGGGCCGACAACCGGCAGTTCTCCGGCGGCTCGTCGGCTGCGATCGCCCATGCCGAGCGCTATGTCGAGCAGGAGCTGCGCGACCTGCCGGACGTCAAGATCGAATGGTCGTTCTTCAAGGGCGCGGGCCCCGCCGTGAACGAGGCCTTCGCCAATAACCAGCTCGATTTCGCTCTGCAGGGCGACCTGCCGCAGATCATCGGCCGCGCCAACGGGCTGAAGACGAAGATCCTGCTGGCCTCGGGCGCGCACGCGCCGATCTACCTTGCCGTGCCGAAGGACTCCCCGATCCGCAAGGTCGCCGACCTCAAGGGGCGCAAGGTCTCGATCTTCCGCGGCACCAACAACCATCTCGCGGCGGTGAAGGTGCTGGCGGGCTATGGCCTGCAGGAGAAGGACGTCCAGGTCATCAACATGGATACGGCGACGACCAATGCCGCGCTGACGTTGCGCGACATCGACGCGGCCTTCGGGAACTTCCCGCTGGCAAGCCTGGTGGAGAAGAACATCGCCGACATCATCTACACGACCAAGGGCGATAATCCAGCCTATGAGCGGCACTCGACCTTGATCGGGCAGGAGAGCTTCATCACCACCCATCCCGACGTGACGCAGAAGATCGTCTCGGCGATCGTGCGCGCGGCGCGCTGGTCGTCGGACGAAGCCAATCGCGAGGCGTTCTTCGAGATCTCGGCGCGCTCCGGCTTCCCGGCGGCGGGCTATCGGTTCGACTTCAAGGACCAGGAGCTGAAATACCGCAACACGCCGATCATCGACGCCTCGATCATCGAGAGCTATCGCGTCCAGGCGCGGCAGGCCAAGGAGTTCGGCCTGCTCCGCCGCAACGTCGAGATCGACGGCTGGTTCGACCGTTCCTTCCTCGACAAGGCGCTGAAGGAGCAGGGGCTGGTCGGATACTGGACCGAATTCGGCGCGGACGGCAAGCCGGTGGCGGCGGGCCAATGAGCCGCGCGGCTGAACGGGCCATTCGTGCCGAGACGCCGAACGCAGATCAGGCGGCCGCCCGCGGCCGGCTGGAGGTGCGTGGCGTCTCCAAGGCGTTCACCGTCAATGGCGCGCCGATCGCAGCGCTCAACGATGTCTCGCTGACGGTAAGGCCCGGCGAGTTCGTCGCGCTCCTGGGCCCCAGCGGCTGCGGCAAGTCCACCTTGCTGCGCCTGATCGCCGGGCTCGATCGCGATTACAAGGGCAGCATCGTGCAGGACGGCGAAGCCGTCACCGGTACGAGCCTGGAGCGCGGCATCGTGTTCCAGGAGCCGCGGCTGTTTCCCTGGGCCACGGTCCGCCAGAACATCGCGCTCGGCCTGAAGAACGCGCCGATCAGCGAGGCCGACAAGCGCGCGGCGGTCGCGGCGCATATCGCGCTGGTCGGCCTCGACGGCTTTGCCGAGGCCTATCCGCATCAGTTGTCGGGCGGCATGGCGCAGCGTGCGGCGATCGCGCGCGGGCTGGTCAACCGGCCGCGGCTGCTGCTGCTCGACGAGCCGTTCGGCGCGCTCGATGCGCTGACCCGTGCCCGGCTGCAGACCGAGCTGCAGCGCATCTGGGCGCATGAGAAAATCACCATGATCCTGGTCACCCATGACGTCGACGAGGCGGTGTTTCTCGGCGACCGTGTCGTCGTGCTGGCGCCGCGGCCCGGGCGCATCTCGCGCATCTTCGATGTTCCGGCGGCCCGGCCGCGCGCACGCAGCGACGACGATCTGGTCCGGCTCCGCAACGAGGTGCTGCGCACGCTCGAACATGACGGCGCGGCCGATCCGCAGCTGAGTCCGGGCAGCCGGAGTGACGCATGAGCGATGCGATTCTCGAGACGGCTCTGAGTACGAGGCGTGCGTTCGCCGCGCGGGGCTGGCGCGAATGGTCTGGCACCATGATGTTGTTGGCGCTGATCACGCGCGCGAAGGCGACAGCTTGGCTCCTGATCTTCCCGGCCGTCACGCTGCCGATCTGGATCATCGGCAGCGAGCGCGGCTGGCTGGCCGAACAGATCCTGCCGCGGCCGGCCGACGTGTTGCATACGCTCAACGAGATGCTCGCGAGCGGCGAACTGGCGCAGCATGTCGGCATCAGCCTGCTGCGGGTGCTGCTCGGCTTTGCGGTCGGCGCCGGCGCGGGCCTCGCGCTCGGCGCTGCGATGGGCCTGTCGCGGCGGGTCGACGATCATGTCCGCCCGCTGTTCACGGCGATCGCACAGGTGCCCGCGCTGGCCTGGATCCCGCTGGCGATGCTGTTGCTCGGCATCGGCGAGACTTTGAAGATCGTGGTCATCGCCAAGGCAGCGTTCGTGCCGGTCGCGATGAATACCAGTGCCGGGATCGCCAACGTGCCGCGCGCGCTGGTCGAGGTCGGCGAGACGTTCCGCTTCTCGCCGCTGCAGATGCTGCGCCATGTCGTGCTGCCCGGTGCAGTGCCGCCGATCTTCACCGGCCTGCGCTACGGACTGACCCATGCCTGGATCGCGCTGGTCAGCGTCGAGCTGCTCGCCTCGTCCGAGGGGCTCGGCTATCTCCTGGTCTGGGGCCGGCAGATGTTCTGGCTCGACACGGTGCTTGTCGCGATGATCGTGATCGGCATCATCGGCTTCGCCAGCGACAAGCTGCTGGCGGCGGTCGAGGCGCGGCTGCAACGGTGGCGCACGGATGGCGTCTGAGAATATCGCGACGCCGTCAGCCACGACTGCCTTGCGGCGCGGGCTTGTGCTGCCGCTGCTGCTGCTCGTCGCCTGGGAGATCGGCAGTCATTCGGGTCTGGTCAATCCGCAATTCCTGCCGCCGCTGGAAAAAGTCGCCGGCGTTGCCTGGCAGGAGGTCGCGAACGGCGAATTGCCTCACGCGCTGGCGGCCAGCCTGAAGCGCGATCTGCTCGGCTTCGCGCTCGGTGCCGGCGTCGGCATCCTCGTCGGCCTGCTGCTCGGTCTCTCCAGCATTGCCGATCGCATCTTCACGACGTGGTTCAACGGCCTCAAGCAAATCGCGCTGCTGGCCTGGATTCCTCTGATATCGCTGTGGTTCGGCTTCGACGAGGCGGCCAAGATCGTGTTCATCGCGCTCGCCGCATCCATCCCCGTCATCCTCAACACGGTCGAGGGCGTGCGCTCCACCTCGACCAAGCTCAGGGAAGTCGGCGAGGTCTTCCGGTTCAGCGGGCCTCAGCTGGTGTGGTCGCTGTATCTGCCGGCGGCGACGCCCTCGGTGCTGACGGGACTGCATCTCGGACTGATCTATGCGTGGCTGGCGACCATCGGCGCCGAGTATTTCATGGCCGCCGGGCCCGGTATCGGCGGCCTGATCATCGCCGGGCGCGAGCGCTTCGAGATGGCGCTGGTGATGCTCGGGATCGTCGTGGTCGGCCTGGTCGGATTCATCGTGGATCGCAGTGCCAGCGCGATCGAGCATCGGCTGGTGCGGTGGCGCAATGTCTGAGACGCGGCACGACCTGAAGGCCCGGCCAGAGATCGCGACGAACTGAGAAGGCGTGCGTTGTTCCAAGTCAGGCACCGCGCGAAAGTTGTCCCTTCTTTTGGAACTGACAAGTTTGAAAGCCAATTCTGCGGGCTTGCGTATAGCCTTCGTCTGACGTCGCCGATCGGACTCCGCCATTCGCGACGCAGACAATCGGCGACGTCACACGCCAGAAACGCATCGGGAGCCCGCCATGGCCAGCGTCCACTCAGTTCCGCAATCAACTCCGACCGCAGGGCGGTCGATCCAGTCATCCGATGTCTCCAGGCTGTCGGCCCGGATCGGCGCCGAGATCCGCAATGTGCGATTGTCGGGTGATCTGCCCGATGCGCTCGTCAAGGAGATCAACGATCTCCTGCTGCAGCATCGCGTCATCTTCTTCCGCGGCCAGGACCATCTCGACGATACCGAGCAGGAGCGCTTTGCCAGGCGGCTCGGCGATCTCGTTCCGCATCCGACCGTCGGCGCCATCAAGGGCACGGCGTCGATCCTCGAACTCGATTCCGGTCGCGGCGGCGGCCGCGCCGATTCCTGGCATACGGATGTGACGTTCGTGGATGCCTATCCCAAGGCGGCCGTGCTGCGCGGCGTCGTGATCCCCGAATTCGGCGGCGACACGATCTGGTCGAACACGGCTGCCGCCTATCAGGATCTTCCGGCGCCTCTGCAGCGGCTGGCGGATGAGCTGTGGGCCGTGCACAGCAACGCCTACGACTATGCGGCGACAAGGAGCCGGGCGACCGAGGCCGACCGCAAGCATTTCGAGGAGGTGTTCACCGGCACGATCTACGAGACCGAGCATCCTGTCGTTCGCGTGCATCCGGAGACCGGCGAGCGCACGCTGCTGCTCGGCAATTTCGTCCAGCGCTTTGTCGGCATCCGTAAGGCCGACGGTCAGAAGCTGTTCGACCTGTTCCAGTCCTACATCACCGCGCCGGAGAACACCGTGCGCTGGCGCTGGAAGCAGGGCGACATCGCGATCTGGGACAACCGCGCGACCCAGCACATCGCCGTCAACGACTACGGAGATCAGCGCCGCATCGTGCGGCGCGCGACCATCGACGGCGACATTCCGGTCGGCGTCGACGGCCGCAAGAGCGTGACTCGTGTCAAGGCGCCGAAGCCAGTCCATCGGGCTGCCTGACATCGGGTGTCAACATGCGAGCGGCGGCCCGTGACGCGCGCGGGCCGCCGCTTGACGTTTGCCGTGACGCAGTCGAACTAATCCGGCTTGCGCGCGAAAGCGTAGCGCAGGTAGCGGGCGAGCTTCAGGCCTTCGGGGGTGCGATGCGCCTCGACCAGTTCGGCGAAGGCCGCGCGAATCCGCTTGCCTTCGGCATAGGAAAAGCCGTCCAGGAAGTTGCCGAAGGCGCTGCTCTCGGACCAGCCGAGCAGCTCGTCGGCGCTGCCATGCGTCTCCACCAGGGTCCGCAGCTCGCTGCGATAATCGACGAATCCCGTCTGATCGAACAATGCACGCAGCTCGTCGTCGGTCGCGGCGTGAACGCCATGAGCGGTCAGTCGCCCAGCGTCGAGCCCGGACTCGGCCACCGCGCGCCGCAGCAGGAGTCGGGATTGGTGCGGCGCCGTCGGGTCCTGAATGGTGAGCCCGATGCGGCCGCCCGGCCGCAGCACCCGTTGAGCCTCGGCCAGCACTGTGCGCTTGTCGGCGATCCAGTGCAGCACGCTGTTGAAATAGATGACGTCGAATTCGCCGGCCGCGAAGCGGGACAGATCCTCGGCACGGCCGGTGTCGAACACGAGGTTAGTCGACTGGCGTAGCCGGGCGATGGCAATGCGGCTCTCCAGCGGATCGATGCCGACGACGTGGCCTTTGGGGCCGACCAGATGGGCAGCGAATTCGGCAAGCCGGCCGGTTCCGGTGCCGACGTCGAGCACCCGCTCGCCGGATCTCAACGCCAGCGGTTCGAGCAGCAGCTTGCCATGGTTGAACTGGATGACGCCGAGCTGCTCATAGGCGCGGGCGAGCTCCGGCGTGTCCTGTTGAAGGCTGATGACGGCGATAGGGTCTGGCATGGCGATATCCGTTGAGACGCTGCGGCGCAGGAACGTGGCGTGAGCCGGCTGCGCAATATTCGAAACTCTAGCTGTGTGCTGCTGATGCTGTCGATGAAATGGATTTGCCTTCTTGCCCGCGATGCGAGCACGAATGCGTCGTTGATGGCACTTCGTCTGGAAGGCGAATTGCCCGCGTCGACGGATGCGAAGGCTAACCGCGATCGGCGAGCTCACACTGAGAAACGCGAATTGCTAACTCGGCATATGGATCGTTTCACGATCGCCATCCTCATCAGTCGATCGTTGCATCAACGCGCAAACAAAGCATGTTCTGTTTCATTGACCGCATGCCGATCGCTTCTAGGATGAGACCAATGCGTCGATCCTTTGGTGATACTCCAGCATGAGCGGCGATCGGCTTTTCCTTCTCGCGCCGGGATTTCGCGACGTCGCGCGTCCTGGACGCTTCTTCGTCTGCCCGCACTGCAATGCGATCGAGGGGCTGCTCGGGTCGTTCCCGGGCCTTGCGACGCAGATCGAGGTTTATCGTCTGCCGTTCGATCGGCCGCGTGAGGCAGTCGTGGCGCTGCTCGGCGAGCCGCATCAGTCCCTTCCGGTGCTGATCTTCGCCGATGACAAGCCGGTCCCGGCCGACGTGCAAGTGGCGAATGGCCGCCGCTTCATCGACGATCCCCGCCGAATCCTCAGCTATCTCGCAGAACGCTACGGCTTTCCCTACGTCCACTGATACCAGCTCCGGAGACGATAGATGTCCCAACCCAATCTCGATGGTCCCGCGCGCGACACGCTACGGCTGATCGGCCCCGATCCGCAGAACTGGGTGCCTGATCGCAACGGCGTCGATCATAACGTCGTCGTGGTCGGCGGCGGACATTCCGGCAGCACGTTTGCGTTCGCGTTGCGTCGCTCAGGTATCGGCAAGGTGGCGGTGATCGACGCGGCGAAGGATGCAGCCAACAGCGGCATCTGGCTGACGACGGCGCGCATGAACAAGCTGCGTACGCCGAAGAGTCTGCCGGGGCCGGAGCTCGGCCTGCCGGGTCTGAGCTTCCAGGCCTGGTATGAGGCTCGCCATGGCGAGGCCGCCTATGCCGAGATCGACCGCATCGCGCGGGTCGACTGGGCGGCTTATCTCGACTGGTACCGTTCGGTGCTCAACATCAAGGTCCAATATGGCACGCGGCTGCTGCGCATCGAGCCGGCGGCCGATCATCTCAAGCTGCATATCGAGCGCGACGGCAAGACGCGGACGGAGACCACGCGCAAGGTCGTCCTCGCGAACGGCTTTCTCGGCGCTGGTGGACCTTACGTGCCGGAGGTGATTGCGCACAGGCTGCCGCCCTCGCTCTATGCGCATACGTCGCAGGCGATCGACTTTCCGGCGTTGCGGGGCAGGTCGGTGGCAGTGGTCGGAAGCGCGGCGTCGGCGTTCGACGCGGCGGCGGTCGCGCTCGAAAGCGGGGCGGCCGAGGTGCATCTGTTCGCGCGCCGTCATGAGCTCGCTTCGCTGCCGGTGATCCGCATCCGCGGCTATCCTGGCGCCTATGACAATTACGGCGCGCTCCCGGATGCGATCCGCTGGCACCAGGCCATCCGCTTCCGTCAGGCCGGCTCGACGCCGCCGCCGGATGCGATCGCTCGTGCCGTCAAGCATCGCAATTTCCATCTGCATCTGTCGTCCCCTTGGACCGATGTGAGGACCGAAGACGAGCGCGTGGTCGGCGTGACGCCGCGCGGCGACTTCAAGTTCGACTTCGTCATTCTCGGCACCGGGTATACCGTCGATGCGCATCGCCGGCCGGAGCTGGCGGACTTTGCCGACCACATTCTGCTGTGGCGCGATCGCTTCACGCCGCCGTCCGACGAGCAGGACGATGGCCTCGGCACCTATCCGTATCTCGGCGCCGGTCACGAATATCTCGAGAAGCAGCCGGGCCGGGCGCCCTATCTGAAGAACATCCACGTGTTCAATCCGGCGGCCTTCGTCAGCTATGGTCTGCCGGTCGGCGACGTCCCGAGCTTCAAGCGTGACATTCCGGGGGTGGTGTCGCGAATCAGCCGTGATCTGTTCCTCGACGACCTGCCGGCGCACGAGGCGCGCATCAACGGCAGCGTCGATCCAGATTTCGGCGGCGAGCTGTACGCGTCGGCGATCTGGCGCGGGCCCCTCAACGTCGCGGCGGAATAGATGGCAAGGCCGGCGTCATGACGTCGGCCCCTTGCCATTGCCTGCTGTCCACGAGTCTCTTGGTGTCGACGAGAGCGTTGGTCTAGCCCGGCGCATCCGCCGTCACGACGGCGCGAGGCCGCGACGGCGACACGCGGCCGGTGGTGCCGGAAGGGATCGAGGCGAGCAGCGACCGCGTGTAGGGCTGCTGCGGATGATCGAAGATCTCGCCGACGGCGCCATGCTCGACGATACGCCCGCGATGCATCACCGAGACGGTGTGGGCGAGCTGGCGCACCAGCGCCAGATCATGCGACACGAACACGTAAGTGAGACCCAGATTGGCCTGCAGCGAGAGCAGGACCTCGACGATGTCGGCCTGGACGGTGACGTCCAGCGCGGAGGTCGGCTCGTCGAGCACGATCACATCCGGCCGCAGCACGAGCGCGCGCGCGATCGCCACGCGCTGGCGCTGGCCACCGGACAGGGCGCCCGGTTTGCGCGCGAGCAAATGCTCGCCGAGACCGACATCGGCCAGGGACTGCCGGACCTGGGCGTTGCGCGCCTTGCGCGTACCGATCCCAAAGCGATCCAGCGGTTCGCGTACCAACTTCTCCACGGTCCAGGTCGGATCGAGCGAGGTGAACGGGTTCTGATAGATCAGCTGCAAATGCCGCCACGCCGCGCGCAGCGTGGCCGGCGACCGGCCGCTGAGCTGCTCGCCGGCGACCGAGATCGTCCCGCTGTCGGGCGTCTCCAGCCCGAGCAGCAGCCGGATCGTCGTGGTCTTGCCGGAGCCGGATTCGCCGACCAGCGCGTGCGTCGTGCCCGCCGGCACGGCGAATGAGACATTGTCGACGGCGGTCAACGTCCTGCCGTCGACGGCGAATGTCTTGGTGACGGCGCGCACCTCGATCTTCGCCGTGGCACCAGCATCGCGGCGGCGGAAGCCCGGATCGCGCAGCGCACGGTAACGGTCGGGGTTGAGCGCGGGGACGTCGGCCTGCAGCTCGCGGGCATAGGCCGAGCGCGGCGAGGCGAAGATCGCAGCGGTTCGGCCGGCTTCCTGGATGACGCCGTCCTTGAGCACGACGAGTGCATCGGCGCGCTCGGCCGCGATCGCCAGATCATGGGTGATCAGCAGCAGGCTGATGTCGAGCTCGGACTGCAACCGCGTGAGCAGGTCGAGGATGCGCTTCTGGATCGTGACGTCGAGCGCGGATGTCGGCTCGTCGGCCACCAGCAACGCCGGCCGTGGCAGCACCGCGAGCCCGATCAGCACACGCTGCAGCATGCCGCCGGACAGCTGATGCGGATAGGAGTCGCAGACGCGCTGCGGATGATCGAGCCCGACCTGGGCGAACGTCTCAAGGATACGCTGCTTGCGGACTCTGTCATCCGGCTCGTCCAGCAGGGCCGCCGCCTCCATCGCCTGCGCCCCGATGCTGCGCACCGGATTGAGCGCATTGCCGGGATCCTGCGGCACGAAGCCGATGGCGCGGCCGCGCAGCGGCCGGAAGCGACGCTCGGACAGTTCGAGCACATCCCGGCCGTCGAACGTGATGCGGCCGGTGGCATGTCCGCCATTCGGCAGCAGCCGCAGCACCGCGCGTGCGATGGTCGACTTGCCCGAGCCGGATTCGCCGATCAGCGCCAGGCTCTGGCCGCGGCTGAGGGCGAAGCTGACGTCGGAGACGACCTGCTGCCGGCCATAGGACACCGACAGGGCATCGACGCGGAGCAGGGGAGTCGCCGGCTGCAGAGACGGCGCTTCGATGTCGTCACGGCGCGGCGTGGCGATCAGTCTGTTTGGCGAAGCCATCGGCTGATCCTGTTCAATGAGAGGACGGTCCCGATCGTGACGAAAGCGGGGGCGTACACCAGCCACGGCCATTTCAGGTAATCCTTGCCGATCGAAATCAGCAGGCCCCAGTCGGAGGCGGGCGGCGGGTCGCCATAGCCGAGGAAGGCGAGGCTGGCGATCACCAGGATCGACAGGCCGAACTGTAGCACCGCGAGCGGCAGCACCGAGCGCGACGCATTCGGCAGCACGTGACGCAGCAGGATGTGCCAACGCGAGCCGCCGAGCAGGAACGAGGCCTCGACGAACACAGCCTGCCGGGTCTTGATCACCTCGGCGCGCATCACCCGGGCGAACACTGCCACCGCCGAGATGCCGGTGGCGATCGCCGCATTGGTGGTGTCGAAGCCAAGCGCGGTGACGATGATCACGGCGAGCAGGAAATGCGGGATCGCCAGCAGCACGTCGACGAGACGCGCGAGCAGGATGTCGACCCAGCCGCCGAAGAAGCCGGCGAGCAGGCCGATCAGGCCGCCGGCAACGGCTGCGATGATCACGGCGATCAGCGCCGAGCTCACCGACGAGGCCGTGCCATGGACGACGCGTGCATAGAGGTCGCGGCCGAGATGGTCGGTGCCGAACCAATGCGCGGCGCTGGGGCCGAGCAGCTTGTCGGCAGGAACACCGTTGATGGGACTGTGGCTGGTGAAGAGACCCGGTGCGACCGACCAGGCGATCACGAGCGCAATCACCACGAAGGAGAGCAGGACGGTCGGCGGTACCTTGAGGGCGGCGAGCCGGCTCGTTGTCGTGACGGGGGCGGTTGGGGAGAGCAGGCTCATGGTGTCACCGCCTGGGAGGCGCCGTCGTCAGCCGTGGTCGGACGCCGGCTGGCGGCACCGACGAGTTTTACGCGCGGGTCGAGCAGGGGGTAGACCAGATCGGCCAGCAGGTTCACCAGCACGAACACGACCGCGGCGAGCGAGACCACCGCCTGCAGGACCGGCAGATCCTGCGTGCTCACCGAGCGCTGCACCAGGCTGCCGATGCCGGTGCGTCCGAACACCGTCTCGGTGATCAGCGAGCCGCCGAGCAGCTCGCCGAGCGTGAGCGCGATGATGGTGACGACCGGCAGCGACGACGGCTTGAGCAGGTGTCTGGCGAACAGCCGGAATGGCCCGAGGCCGCGGCTGCGGGCGACGGCGGCGTAGTCCTGCGCCCGCTCATGGTCGAGATTGGCGATCAGCACCTCGGCGATCTGCGCCGATACGGGAATGCCGAGCGCGATCGCGGCGAAGACCGTCGCCCAGAAGCTGTTGGGCGCGATCACCCTGAACAGTCCGAGCTGAAAGCCGAACAAATGGATCAGCACCAGGCCGATGACGAAATTGGGCACCGACAGGAACAGCGATGGAAAACCGCGCAGCAGCCCCTGGCCGTATCGCTTGGGGACCAGCTGGGTGCCGTAGGCAATGCCGGTCGCGAGCACGAGCGCGACCGCGAAGCCCGACGAAGCCAGGATCAGCGTCGAGGGAAGAACCTCGGCGATCAGTGTGCCAACCGGCCGGCTCGAGCGCATCGACAGCCCGAAATCGCCGGTCAAGAAGCGCGTCAGCGACGTCCACAGCTGGACCAGCACCGGCTGGTCCAGGCCCTGGGCGGCGATGATCTGCCGGATCTCATCCTCGCTGAAGCCGTTCTGCGGATCGCGCAGCACGTTGGTGATCGGATCGCCCGGCAGGATGCTGACGACGACGAAGGTGAAGACATAGGCCAGCAGGATGACGACGAGCGCCTGGACGAGGCGCCTTGCCGCAAAGGCAGCGTAGGCGTTGTTCATCCAGGCCGTCTCCTCGAACGTTCGTTTCGCACGGCTACTCGCCCTTGGTCGCCGTGTAGTAGCTGGCATAGGCGATGCCGTTGTAGACCTCGCCCTTGAGCCGCGGCGACTGCACGTAGATGCGCTGGACGATCTGGGTGCGCGGGATGAAATAGCCCTGCTCGAGCACATAGCGCTGCAGCTCGTCGAGCAGCGGAGCGCGGATCTCGGTGGTGCCGGCGCCGGCGATCCTGTCGCGCAGATCGTTGAGCTTGCTGTCGCTGTCGCCGAGCGCGAACCAGTTCTCGCCATTGTTGGCATTGGTCAGGATGCTGGCGACCGTGCCGGCGTCGATGAAGCTGCGCGTCACCTCATAGGCCGGCACAGCCGGGCCGCCGAACTGCACCTTCTCGCCGAAGGTCACGACGTCATAGGCGCGGATGAAGACCTTCCAGCCGATCTTGCCGAGCTGCTGGGCGATGAGCTCGTCGACCGCCTTGGCGGTTGCGAGATAGGGATTGGAGTAGAGTGTCAAGGTGAGCGGCTTGCCGTCCTTGCTGCGAACGCCATTGGCGCCCTTGATCCAGCCGGCTTCGTCGAGCAGCTTCCCGGCCTTGTCAGGATTGTAGGCCAGCAGCGCACTCTGGTCGGTCGCGCCGGGGACGTTGCTCTGGATGAACGATGTGGCGAGTTTCCATTCTGGCGTATAGACGGTATCGATGATCTCCTGGCGGTTGATCGACGCCTGCAGCGCCTGGCGCACCTTCACGTCGTTGTAGGGCTCCAGCCTGGTGTTGATCGCCCAGCCATTGACGAAGCCGAGATAACGCGGCGTCGCGATGGTGAAGCCGGCCTGCTTCAGCGATTTCAGCTCCTGTGGCGAGGCATTGTAGGCGACGTCGGCCTGCCCGGACTGAACGGCGGCCACCCGCAGCGACGGCTCGGAGACGATCTTGTAGGTGATCGACTCGAGGAAGGCCGGGCCGGTGTGTCCAACCGCCGCGGGCCCCCAATTGTAGTCCTTGCGCTTCACCAGCTTGACGAAGTCGCCTTCCTTCCAGGACTCGACCACGTAGGGACCGCTGCCGGAGGTCTTGCCGAGATCGGCCTGCTGGCTCGCCGGTTGTGCGAGCGTCTTCGGCGAGATCAGGATCGAGCCGTGATAGCCGAGCGTCGGAATGAAGCCCAGCGTCGGCGCCTTGAAGGAGACCTTGACCGTGCTTGCGTCGATCGCCTCGGCGCTCTTGTAGGTCTTCGGAAACAGGCCGATCGGGTTGATGCCCTCGCTCTTGCGTCCGGCGTACCAGATGTCGAGATTGGCGACCACGGCGGCGGCGTCGAGCGGCGTGCCATCGGAAAAGGTCACGCCTTTCTTCAAATGCAGGATGAACGAGGTCGCGTCCTCGTTCTGCTCCCAGCGCTCGGCGATCCAGGGGCTGACCTTGCCATCGGCATCGACATAGACGAGCTTGTCGGTCACATGGCCCCAGATGTGGCCCTGGAAGCTCGAGATCGCGCTGTTGTTCGGGATCCAGGTGCCCCCCAAGGAGTCGATGAGGAAGACGATGTCGCCACCATTTTTCGGCGCGCCGGCCTCGCAGGCCGCCGGCAGCGCCGTCATCGCGACCAGGGCCGCGGCAAATCCGCTCATCAGCACACGGCGCCGTGAGCGCGTGAGCAAAGCAAAGCGCGAGTTCATCTTGTCAGCCATCCGCAGCAAGTGATTTCAGAAGCGGCCTAGCAAAAGCGGAAACGGCGGATCTGGCCATTCCAAATTTCCGTCGCGATCGGCAACAAACGCCTCTCGATCGCATGAGCGTCAGTGCGGCTATCACTCCCGTCCTGTGAGGCCGCCTCTGTAGAACTTGCTCCGAGCGCGGCGTGCTGATGTGCCCTCGATTGTGGTCGAGCGCCAGGCCGAAGCGCTCATTCTCCGATCGACGAACAACGCGCTGCGATCGTTCCGCGCTGACGGCATTCATCAGCAAGCATTCGGTCCGTCGTTTGTAGTAGAGCTGACGTATCGGCGGAATCGCCGGTCGTGATGCGTGTCGCTCGAATCAAGGAAGGCCCCATGAGCTCTCGTGCTCTCGGTTTGAATGGTGTTGCTGTCGCGCTGTCGCTTCTGCTTGGACTGACCTGCGGCGACGCCGCCGAGGTGCCGCGCGGCGGGACGCTGCGCTTCCTCGTCGAGCAGGAGCCGACCACGCTGGTGACGATCGCGCATACGGCTGGTCCATCGACGCGCATCTCTCCGAAGGTGACCGAGGGCCTCCTGACCTACGGTTTCGGCTTCAAGCCGCAGCCGGCGCTGGCGACCGAATGGGAGGTTACCCCGGATGGGCTGCGCTACAGCTTCAAGCTGAGGCCCAACGTGAAATGGCACGACGGCAGAGATTTCACCTCGGCGGACGTGGCCTATTCGGTCAAGCTGTTGAAGGAGAACCATCCACGCGGGCGCGGCACCTTCGCCTTCGTCCAGGAGGTTCAGACGCCGGACCCGCTGACCGCGATCATCATCCTGTCCAAGCCGGCGCCGTACCTGCTCAAGGCGCTCGATGCGTCGGAATCGCCGATCGTGCCGAAGCACGTCTATGAGGGGACCGATCCGCTTGCCAACAAGAACGCCAGCGCGCCGATCGGCACCGGGCCGTTCGTGTTCAAGGAATGGGTCAAGGGCAGCCACATCATTCTCGACCGCAACCCGAATTATTGGGATCCCGGCAAGCCTTATCTCGACCGCATCATCGTGCGCTTCATCGCCGACCAGGCGGCACGCTCGGTCGCGTTCGAGACCGGCGAGCTCGACCTCGGCGGTGGGCCGCCGGTGCCGCGCTCCGATCTCGCGCGGCTGCAGGTATTGCCGCATCTCGGCTCAGAGACGCGCGGTTACGAGTACAATGCCGGCATGACGCAGCTCTATTTCAACTATGACAACCCGATCCTCAGGGATAAGCGGGTGCGGCTCGCGATCGCCCATGCGATCGACTATGGCCGGCTGCTCGATTTCGTCTATTTCGGCTATGGCAAGGTCGCGCCGTCGGCGGTCAGTCCTGAGCTGGCCGAGTTTGTCGATCCGTCGATCAAGCCCTACGCGCTCGATCTCGCGAAGGCGAACAGGCTGCTCGACGAGGCCGGTTATCCGAAGAAGGCCGACGGCACGCGTTTCCCGATCCGGCTCTACGCCAATCCGTTCAACCTGCAGGCGGCCGGCGACTTCGTCAAGCAGGCGCTGACGAAGCTCGGCATCGCCGTCGATTTCCAGTTCTTCGATTTCTCGACCTACATCAACAAGACCTATACTGGCCGCGAGTTCGACATCACGCTCGAATCGCTGTCCAACACCTTCGATCCCACTCCTGGCATCCAGCGCGCATTCTGGTCGAAGAACTTCAAGATCGGCCTGCCGTTCTCGAACGCCTCGCACTACGCCAATCCGGTGGTCGACCAGCTGCTCGAAGATGCCGCCGTCGAGCCGGATGCCGAGAAGCGCAGAGCGCTCTGGTTCAAGTTCCAGAACCTGATCTATGACGATGTTGCAGCCATCCATCTGGTCGCGCCCGACGGCGTCACGCTGTTCAACAAGACGATCAGGAACCACACGCTCGGCGTCACCGGAATCAATGCGAGCTTCGCCGACATCTATTTCGACAAATAGGGGTGCGAGGCACAATCCGACCTTGGGCAAATCTCGGTGAGATCTGAGAAACAGGTGGTCACATCGTGATTGAGAATCCGCCGAGCAGGAAGGGGCGGTCCGGAGGCGCTGAGCGGTTAGGCCACGGGCGGGTGGGTGGGCGCACCGGGTGGAGATGGGGCGTCGAACCGGATCTGTGATGGCCGTCGAGCCAGTCGGGAGATGACGGCGGCTCGCGCTGTGGCTCCGATGTCAACGCCCTGGTCCGCGCCGCTAATTGACAAGCGTGCGAGAAAAAGTGATTCGGTGCCGCCGCCGAACGCCACGTTGCTTGCGCCTTGATCACGGCGAGCGCTGATAACGCGACGATATAGCCGCTAGCTCAAATCCGTATTTCCGCGCGCCAGCGGTCGTCGCCTAGCGTCGATCCTCAATTAGCTCGACCGCCGCAGCCGGTCCGCGAGTCCTGCGCGATCAGCAGAGGACACGCTGATGCCATCTGCCGCCGGGGCGAGCCGGGATGAAGCGACAAGGTGACGGGCGGCGAATGCGCGTTTGGACTCGCTATTTCAACCAGGAGCGGATCGTCTTCGCCTTCACGGTGCTGCTGCTGATCCTGTTCGCGCTGACGTTGCCGAAATTCCTGGCGCCGAGCAATCTGCTCTCTCTGGTTCGCAGCGTCGCAGTGCTCGGAATTCTCGGACTAGGCATGCTGGTCGTGGTGCTTGGCCGCGGCATCGACCTGTCGTTGGTGGCGACCATGGCGATCTCGGTGGCGTGGAGCCTGCAGCTTGCGGCCAGCGGCCTGTCGGTCGCAAGCGCGATGGGCATCGGCCTGCTGCTCGCGCTCGGCATGAGCCTCGTCACCGGCATCCTGATCGCCTATGCCGAGATCCCGTCACTGTTTGCGACCTTGGCGATGGCGACCTTCGTCTACGGCTTCGGTCGCGCCCATCTGATCACCGGCACCGACGTCGTCTATCTGCCACCCAACATCGGTATGCTTGCGGGTCTGGGGCAGGGAGCGCTGTTCGGCATTCCCATGCCGATCGTGGTTGCGGCCGTTGTGGCGCTGATCGCCTATCTGTTCCTGCGCTACACCAAGCCCGGACGCTTCATCTATGCGATCGGCGACAACCTCGCCAGCGCGCGGATCGGTGGCGTGCCGGTGCGCCCCATTCTCGTTGCGCAATATGTCATCGCCGGCGGCATCGCCTTCGTGGCCGGTCTCGTGACCGCGACCTCGGCGGAGGCGATGAACACCCGCGTCGTCAACTCCAACATGATCTACGACGTCATCCTGGTCGTGGTGCTCGGCGGCGTCGGCCTCTCCGGCGGCCGCGGCAATGTCCGTAACGTGATCGTCGGCGCGCTTCTCATCGGCGTGCTGATGAACGGCATGACGATCATGGACGTGCAGTACACGATCCAGAACGTCATCAAGAGCCTGATCCTGCTGCTCGCCATCGTCGTCGACAGCATCCTCAACCCGCGCGACGAGCAGACGGGCCAGCAGGGGGACATCTGACGTCCCCGACAACGAGCCTCAATCAACAATATCGGAGGAGACCATCTTGAAGACCATGCATCGTCTGGCCCTTGCGGCCACTGCGTTCGTCGGAATTGCTGCGGCCGCCATCGGTGCCGCCCGCGCCGACGACATGAACGATCCCTATCGGCAGCCGGCGCTCGACGCGCTCAAGGGCAAGTCGATCGTCTATCTGCCGATCTCGATCGGCTTCGACCTGGCGCAGGCCTGGGGCGGCGTCGTCAAGACCGAAGCCGAGCGTTACGGCATGAAGTTCAAGTCGCAGGATCCGAACTGGAACACCGGCGCGATGGCGCAGGGCCTGACCTCGCTGATCGCCGAGAAGCCCGACGTGATCGTGACGCAGAACCCGGACCTGCAATCGCTGGCGCGGCTGCTCAAGCAGGCCAATGCCGCCGGCATCGTCGTGATCCAGATGAACATGCAGGGCGCGGTGCAGACCGACGCTTTCGTCGGCCCCGACTTCATCGCCATGGGCGAGCAGGCAGCCAAGATGGTCGTCGCCAAATGCGGCAAGGGCACCGAGACCTCGCATAAGGTCTCGATCGTGCAGGGCGTGCTCACCGGCGGCGTCAGCTACTACCAGGTTCAGGGCATCAAGAAGGTGTTCGAGGCCAACCCCGAGATCAAGGTGGTGTCGAGCCAGGCGGCCGATTGGGACGCCTCCAAGGCGCGCGCCATCACCGAGACCGTGCTGCAGCAAAACCCGGATCTGTGCGGCGTCATCGACGTCTGGGATGGCCAGGGCGTCGGCACGGGGGCCGCGATCAAGCAGGCCGGCAAGCAGGACCAGGTCTATTTCGTCACCTCGGGCGGCGGCGCGCAGAGCATGTGCGACCGGCTTGCCGACGGCACCTTCTCGGCCGCGATCAATTATGACGCGCCGGGCATGGGCCGCGACGCCTTCACCGCGATCTCCGCGGTGCTGCAGGGCAAGCAGAAGGCCGGCACAATGAAGTTCCAGCTCTATTCGCCCACGCGCGTCATGACCAAGGCCGACGTCAAGGCCGGCACCTGCTGGGATCCCGAGCAGTACGCCAAGCTGCTGCGCTGATCTGCCTCATTCAGGCGTGGCCGCCGGTCGCGGCGGCCACGCGCTCTCCTCGACAATGATTTCCAGCGATCGCGTGCAGAGGCTGCCTTGGCGTCGACCCATACTTTCACGAAGCTGAGATATCGCTTCATCCCGGACCACGTCATCGGCGAACTGCTCTCGAAGAAGTGGATCGACAACGCGATCCCGTTTCTGGTGCTGCTGTGCGTGATCGCGATCTTCGGCTCGTTGATCCCCAACTTCTTCAGCGGCGCCAACCTCGCCATCAGCGCCCGCGAGCTCGGTGAGTTCGGCCTCGTCTGCATGGCGATGATGGTCGTCATCATCGTCGGCGGCATCGATCTCAGCGTCGGCTCCAATTTCGCGCTCGGCAATTTCATGACATTGGCGCTGCTCAATCTCGGCGGCTGGCCGGTCGGCCTCGCGATCCCCGCCGTCGTCCTGATCTGCGGCGGCGTCGGCCTGCTCAACGGCTACCTGATCGGCTTCCTCCGGCTACGCGCCTTTCTCACCACGCTGGTGACGCTCATCATCGTGCGCGCGATCGTCGACATGCTGCTCCTGAAATATGCGCAGGCGATGTCGGTCAGCTTCTACCAGTCCGACGTCTGGGACATGATCGGACTCGGCGGTGTTGCCGAGGTGCCTTCGAGCTTCATCATCCTGGTGGTCGTCGCGCTGATCGGCCACGTGCTGCTGACGCGGAGCCGTCCGGGCTGGCGCATGATGGCGATCGGCGGCTCGCGCCGCTCGGCGCACAACATTGGTCTTTCCGTCCGCGGTATGGTCTGCGCCGCCTATACGATCTCCGGCATGCTGTGCGGTCTGGCCGGGGTGCTCTACGCGGCGCGGCTCAGCGGCGCCGGCACTGACACCGGCATGGGCCTGGAGATCTCGGCGCTGACGGCGGCCGTGCTCGGCGGCAACAGCCTCGGTGGCGGCCGCGGCTCGGTCGCCAAGGCGCTGATCGGCGCCGTCATCGTGCTGGTCATGACCAATGGCGTGCTGCGCATCGGCCTGAACAGCGGTTCCGGCCCGATGGTGCTCGGCCTGACCCTGCTGCTCGCCGTCTTCATCGACGTGCGCTGGCTGAAGAACCGCGACAAGCTGCTGTCGAAGGTCTACGTGTCGCCGACCTATGTCGAGCTGCCGACACCGCGCTCGACGTCGGTCGAGACCGGCGGCGCGTTCGCGCTCAATGACCGGCTCGGCCAGGTCGAGATCATCGGCCTCGGCGAGGTCGAGTCGCCCGAGGACGTCATCCTCGATGACGACGATTATCTCTATTGCGGCACGCGCCACGGCGACATCGTCCGCTTCGCGCCGCCGGACTACACGAGCTGGGAGGTTTACGCTCATATCGGCGGCTCGCCGCTCGGCATGGCCTTCGACCGCGCCGGCGACCTGCATGTCTGCGTCGGCGGCATGGGCCTCTACAAGATCGACCGCGCGCGCAACGTCAGCAAGGTCACCGACGAGACCAATCGTTCGGCCTTCTCCGTGGTCGACGATTCCCGGCTGCGGCTCGCCGACGATCTCGACATCGCGCCCGACGGCCGGATCTATTTCAGCGAGGCCACGATCCGCTACGAGATGCATGACTGGCCGGTCGACGCGCTGGAGAGCCGCGGCAACGGCCGCATCATCTGCTACGATCCGAAGAGCGGCAAGACGCATACGGCGTTGCGCAACCTGATCTTCCCGAACGGCGTCTGCCTCGCCCATGATGGCCAGTCGGTGCTTTTCGCCGAGAGCTGGGCCTGCCGCGTCAGCCGTCTCTGGATCTCAGGACCCAAGGCGGGGCAGGTCGAGCGCGTGCTCGATGCGCTGCCCGGCTATCCCGACAACATCAACCGTGCCTCGGACGGCTCCTATTGGTGTGCGATCATGGGCATGCGCTCGCCGGCGCTCGACCTCGCACTGCGCATGCCCGGTTTCCGCCGCAGGATGGCGCGCCGCATCGCGCCGGACCAGTGGCTCTACCCGAACCTCAACATCGGCTGCGTGATCCGCTTCAACGACAAGGGCGAGGTGCTGGAGTCGCTGTGGGATCAGGGCGCCAAGAACCACCCGATGATCACCTCGATGCGCGAGCACCGCGGCTATCTCTATCTCGGCGGCATTACCAACAACCGGATCGGCCGCATCAGGCTCGACAAGGCTGATCCGAATTGGAGCTGCATGCGCAGCTATTGGGGGCAGCGGGCATGAGCGCCTTGGTCGGAAGCTGGCTGGAGCGTTTCCTCGGACGTGGCCGGGCCGCGGTCACGGTGCCGCCGCTGGATGGGGCGCTGAAGCCGAACAATCGTCTCGAAGATGCGCCGCGCGGCCTCGTGAGCCACGCGCCGGACAATCTGGTGGCCTGCGACGGCGCGGTGTTGTGGTCGAGCGGGACGAGGCTGTTCCGTGCCGCCGCCGGAGCCGAGCCGGAGCCGGTCGCGACACTCGACGGCGTCATCTCGGCGCTGGCTGTGTCGCCACGCGGGCAGATTGCCGTCGCTTGCGACGGCAAGGGCATCTCGATCCTGGCACGCGACGGCACGGTGACCGACACCGGCCGCAGCAGCGGCTGGCCGTCCGCCTGCATCACCGCGATGACGTTCGTCGACGAGGCGAGCCTCGTCGTCTGCGTCGGCTCGGTCCAGACCGCGCTGGACGCCTGGCAGCGCGACCTGATGGAGCACCGCCGCGCCGGCGAATTGTGGAAGCTCGATCTCGCGGCGCGCACGGCCAAGCGGCTGGCTGCTGGGCTCGGCTACCCCAACGGCGTCGTGGTTGCGGCCGATCAATCGTTGATCGTCAGCGAGGCCTGGGATGTCCGCCTCGTGCGCCGCGCGCCGGACGGTCGTGAGCTCGCTATCGTGCTCGACGATCTTCCGGGCTATCCGGGCCGCATCGCCGCATCCGCGCGCGGCGGCTATTGGCTCACGGTGTTTGCGCCGCGCAGTCCGTTGATCGAGTTTGTGCTGCGCGAGGACGACTACCGCCGCGCGATGCTGGCCGAGGTGCCGCCGGCCTATTGGATCGCGCCGGCATTGCGCAGCGGCGTCTCGTTCCACGAGCCGATGCAGGGCGGCGCCTTGAAGCAGATGGGCATCCTCAAGCCATGGGCGCCGACCTTGTCCTATGGTCTCGTCATCGCGTTGGACACCAATTTCGTGCCGCTGCAGAGCCTGCACAGCCGGGCCGGCGGCAAACGCCACGGCATCACGTCGGCGGTCGACATCGATGGACGGCTGTGGCTGACCGCCAAGGGCGGCGACGAGATCGTCGCGATCGATCGTGCGGCGGGGGAGGTGAGGTGATGCAGCCGGTCGTCGAGCTCAAGAACGTTACCAAGGAATTCCACGGCATTCCGGCGCTGCGCGACATCTCGTTCGATCTCAGGCCCGGTGAGGTCCATGCGCTGCTCGGCGAGAACGGCGCCGGCAAGTCGACGCTGACCAAGATCATGGCGGGTGTCTACGAGGTCACCAGCGGCGAACTGATCGTCAACGGCGCCAGAGTGTCGTTCAAGACGCCGGCGGAGGCGCTGCGCAGCGGCATCGCGATGGTGTTCCAGGAGACCAGCCTGGTGCCGTCGCTGACGGTCGCGCAGAACATCTATCTCGGCAATGAGAAGTTCCTGAACCGCCTGCGCGGCATCTATATCGCCGCCCAGCAGTTTCTGCAGTCGCTGAATTTCGGCGTCGATCCGACGATGTATGTGTCGCAGCTCGGCGCGGCGCAGAAGCAGATGGTCGAGATCGCGCGCGCCGTACACCACAAGGCGCGCGTCATCATCTTCGATGAGCCGACGGCAACGCTGACACCGGAGGAGAAGCACCATTTTTTCGCGCTGGTGAAACGACTCAAGCGCGACGGCGTCTCGATCATCTTCATTTCGCATGCGCTGGAGGAGGCGCTGTCGATCTCCGACCGCATCACCATCATGCGCGACGGCCAGCATGTCGTGACGGACGATGCGAAGAATTTCGACCGCGACAAGATCATCACCGCGATGGTCGGCCGCACCTTGTCGGACGAGCTCTATGGCAAGGCCGGCGACGGCCATGCGACGCGGCCCTATGGGCGCAAGATGCTGAGTGTGCAGAACCTGTCGATGGGCCGCATGGTCCGCAACAACTCGTTCTCGGTCTATGCGGGCCAGATCACCGGCATCTTCGGGCTGATCGGCTCGGGCCGCACCGAGACCGCGAAGATCATCTCAGGCGTGGTCAAGCGCGATTTCTTCCATGGCGGCGAGGTCAAGCTGGAGGGCCGCTCGGTGCGCTACCGGGTGCCGCGCCAGGCGGTGCGCGACGGCATCGTCTATGTCACCGAAGACCGCAAGATCGAGGGCTTCTTCGAGACCAAGTCGATCGCCGAGAACATCTATCTCAATCTCCTGGCCGCCGATCTCAACAAGAGCGTCGTGATCTCCTATGCGGAGATGATGGAGCTGGCAGCAACCTGGACCAAGCGGCTCAATGTGCGCGCCATCAGCAATGCGGCGCGCGTGGTCGAATTGTCCGGTGGCAACCAGCAGAAAGTGGTGATCGCGCGCGCGCTGGTGCAGCAGCCCAAGCTCGTTATCTTCGACGAGCCGACCCGCGGCGTCGACGTCGGCGCCATCGCCGAGCTGCATCACGTCATCAACGAGCTGGCGGATGCCGGGCTCGCGGTGGTCGTGATCTCGTCCTACCTGCCGGAAATCCTCAACCTGGCCGACCGCATCCTGGTGTCGCGCCAGGGCCGCGTCGTCGAGGAGTTCTCGGCCGACGAAGCGACCGAAGAGAAGATCATGTACGCGGCCGTCCACTGACCGACGCGCCGACGTTTTCGAAGGAATGACCGCATGAAGATCAAGGCCGCCGTTCTCGAGGACATGGGCCGCGCCGGACCCTATGCCGCCTCGCGTCCGCTGAAGATCCTTGACGTCGAGCTCGACGGCCCCGGTCCGGGCGAGGTGCTGGTGCGCATCGCCGCCGCCGGCCTGTGCCATTCCGATCTCTCGGTGATCAATGGCGACCGGCCGCGTCCCTTGCCGATGGTGCTGGGTCACGAAGCCTCGGGCGTGGTCGAGGAGGTCGGTGCCGGCGTCGATGATCTCGTGCGCGGCGATCACGTCGTTTGCGTGTTCGTGCCGAGCTGCGGGCATTGCGCGCCATGTGCGCAAGGGCGGCCGGCGCTGTGCGAGCCGGGCGCCGAGCACAATGGCAAGGGCGATCTGCTCAGCGGCGGCTTTCGTCTGCATCGCGGCGAGGCGAGGGTGCACCATCATTGCGGCGTGTCGTGCTTCGCCGAATACGCCACGATGTCGCGGCGCTCGCTGGTGAAGGTGCAGAAGGAGGTGCCGCTGCACATTGCCGCGCTGATGGGCTGCGCCGTGCTGACCGGCACCGGCGCCGTCTTCAACGGCGGCGATGTCGGTCCCGGAGGCAAGGCTGCGATCATCGGACTCGGCGGCGTCGGGCTGGCCGCGGTCATGGGCGCGATCGCGATCGGTGCCGAGACCGTGGTCGCGATCGACATGTTCGAGCCGAAGCTCGCGCTGGCACGCGAGCTCGGCGCCACCCACGCCTTCAACGGTTCTGATCCGGACCTCGTCGCGAAGGTCAAGGAGGCGACCAAGGGCGGCGTCGATGCGGCGCTGGAATTCGCAGGCTCCGTCAAGGCGCTGGAGATGGGCTACGCCATCACGCGGCGGGGCGGCACCACGGTGACGGCCGGCCTTCCAAATCCCAAGGCGGTGCTGTCGCTGCCGGCGGTGTCCTTGGTTGCGGAGGAGCGCACGCTGAAAGGCAGCTATCTCGGCTCCGGCGTGCCGTCGCGCGACATTCCGCGCTTCCTGGGCCTCTATCATCGCGGCCGGTTGCCGGTGGACAGGCTGCTGACGCACCGCATCCGGCTGGACGACATCAATGCCGGCTTCGATCGCCTCGCCGACGGCAGTGCGATCCGCCAGGTCGTCGAATTCAACTGAGAGGTTTGCATGAGCAGGATCGAGCCGATGCGGCGCTATCAATGTTTCATCGGCGGCCAATGGCGGCAGCCGGCCTCCGGCGACTATTTCGAAAGCTTCGATCCATTCCTCGCCCAGCCCTGGGCCTTGATCCCGAGATGCGATGCCCGTGATGTCGATGCCGCCGTCGCGGCGGCGCGGCAGGCGCTGGAGCAGGGTGAGTGGGCCAACATGCATCCGTCGCAGCGCGGGCAATTGCTGCGCCGGTTCGGTGATCTCATCGCGCGCGATGCCGACCATCTGGCCCGCATCGAGGTGCAGGACAACGGCAAGCTCTATGCGGAGATGCGCGGCCAGGTCGGCTACATCCCGCAATGGTTCCACTATTTCGGCGGGCTCGCCGACAAGGTCGAGGGCGCGGTGGTCCCGATCGACAAGCCCGACATGTTCACCTACACGCGCCACGAGCCGGTCGGCGTGGTCGCCGCGATCACGCCGTGGAATTCGCCGCTGCTGCTCGCGACCTGGAAGCTCGCGCCGGCCTTGGCAGCCGGCTGCACCATCGTGATCAAGCCGTCCGAATTTACCTCGGCGTCGACGATCGAGCTGATGCGGCTGGTGGAGGAAGCCGGCTTTCCGCCCGGCGTGCTCAACGTCGTCACCGGGTTCGGGGCTGACGTCGGCGAGCCGCTGACCAGCCACAAGGGCGTCGACAAGATCGCCTTTACCGGCGGAGAGAATTCCGGCCGCCACGTGTTGCGCAACGCCGCCCAGACCTTCAAGCGGACCACGCTGGAGCTTGGCGGTAAATCGGCGCAACTCGTATTCCCCGACGCGGATCTCGATAATGCGGTCAAGGGCGTGGTGTCCGGCATCTTCGCTGCCACAGGGCAGACCTGCATCGCAGGCTCGCGCCTGCTGGTGCATGAGAGCATCCACGATGCGTTCCTGGACAAGTTCGTCGCGTTGGCGCGGACGGCGCGTATGGGCGATCCGATGAACATGGACACGCAAGTCGGGCCGGTGACCACGAAGCCGCAATATCAGCGCGTGCTATCCTGCATCGCGATGGCGCGCGAAGAGGGCGCCGAATGTGTGATGGGCGGCAAGCCGGCGGACCGTCCGGAATGCGGCCAGGGCTGGTTCGTCGAGCCGACCGTGTTCGCCGGCGTCAACAATGCGATGCGGATCGCGCAAGAGGAGGTGTTCGGGCCGGTGCTGTCGGTCATCAAGTTCCGCGAGGATGACGAGGCCTATGCTGTTGCCAACGACACCGCCTACGGCCTTGCCGCCGGCGTCTGGACCAACGACCAGCGCCGGGCCTTCACCGCCGCCCGGCGGCTGCGCGCCGGCACGGTCTGGACCAACACCTATCGTGCCGTCAGCTACATGGCGCCGTTCGGCGGCTTCAAGGCGTCGGGGATCGGACGGGAAAGCGGTCAGGACGCGATCATGGAATATCTGGAAACGAAATGCGTCTGGATGTCTTATGGCAAGGACGTGCCGAACCCGTTCGTGATGCGGTAAGCGCGTGCCGCTGCCGGAAGCGATGAGGACCCATGGCTGCCGATTTCGAGGGACTTCTGGTTGTTTCGATCGAGCAGGCGGTCGCGGCGGCCTATGCCTCCTGCAAGCTGGCCGATGCGGGCGCGCGCGTCATCAAGATCGAGCGCCCCGAGGGCGACTTCTCCCGGGAGTACGATCATTTCGTTCATGGCGAGAGCGCCTATTTCGTCTGGCTCAATCGCGGCAAGGAATCGATCTGCCTCAACCTCGCGGATGACGCCGACAAGGCGGTGCTGGCAGCGATGCTGGCGCAGGCTGACGTGTTCATCCAGAACCTCGCGCCGGGCGCCATCGACCGGCTCGGCTTCTCGATGCAGGCGTTGCGGGCCCGGCACGAGCGGCTGATCACTTGCGCCATCTCCGGCTATGGCGACGAGGGGCCGCTGCGCGACGCCAAGGCCTATGATCTCCTGGTGCAAGGCGAGTGCGGCCTCGCCAACATCACCGGCAACGAATATGGCGCGGCGCGGGTCGGAGTCTCGGTCTGCGACATCAACGCCGGCATGACCGCGACGCAGGCGATCTTCCAGGCGCTCTATGCGCGCGAGCGCACCGGGAGAGGGCGGCACATCGCGGTCTCGCTCTTCCATGCCATGGCCGACTGGATGAACGTGCCGTATCTGCAATATGCCTATGGCGGCGTGCCGATCGGCCGGGTCGGGTTGCATCATCCGACGATCGCGCCCTATGGCAGCTACGCCTGTGGCGGTGGCCGTTCGATCCTGATCGCCATCCAAAATGAGCGGGAATGGGTCATTCTCTGTCGCGACGTACTGAAGCGCCCCGGCCTCGCCAGCGACCCGCGCTTCGTCAACAATGGCGAGCGGGTCAAGAACCGCGCGGCCCTCGATGCCGAGATCGGGCCGATCCTGCTCAGCATGGACCTCGATCGCGCGATCGAGCTGCTCAGCGCCGCACGGCTCGCTTTCGGGCGCGTCTCGACCCTGGCCGATTTCGCCGAGCATCCGCAGAACCGCTACATCGAGATCGACACGCCGACAGGGCCGGTCGTGATGATGGCCCCGGGGGCGGTGGTCGATGGTCAAGTGCCCGCGTTCGGGCCGATCCCGGCGCTCGGGGCGCATGGCGAGCGGCTGCGCCGCGAATTCGCGCCCAAGCCGCAGGAGTGACGCGGACCCCTCGGGTGGCCGGGGGGAGCGGCCAGCTTGACGGCAAAGCGGTATGGCTGCCGCGCCGAGCGTGCGCAGCCCCTGTGCTTGACAGCCTCATGATGCCGTTGATCTATAGCGCTCGTCGATCGGCTGCGCGTTTGCCATACAGAAAAGATATGGCCTGCATATAAGAATGTTGGGGCGGAAATGGATCTGCGGCAGCTTCGCTATTTCATTGCGATCGTCGAGCAGGGGTCCTTTTCCAAGGCAGCCGAGACCCTCAACGTGGCCCAGCCCGCGCTCAGCCTGCATGTGCGCAACATGGAGGCCGAGCTGGGCTCGGCGCTGTTATTTCGCAGTCCCCAGGGCGTGGTGGCGACCGAGGCCGGTGAGATCCTGATCCGTCACGCGCGCATCGTCATCGACCAGCTGTCGATCGCGCGTCACGAGATCAAGGGGCAGGAGGCCGAGCCGTCCGGCGAGGTGCGGCTCGGGCTGCCCGGCACCATCAGCCAGATCCTGTCGGTGCCGCTGATCCTCGAGGTGCGCAAGCGCTTTCCGAAAATCAAGCTGTGCATTGCGGAGGCGATGAGCGGCTTCGTCACCGAATGGATCCGGGAGGGACGCATCGATCTCGCCGTGCTCTATATGCCGGTCAGCGACAATGCGCTGAACTCAACGGAGGTGATTAGCGAGGAACTGTGGCTGCTCGGACCCATGAAGCCGCCGGCCGGCGTCAAGCCGCCGGCCTCGGGCGCCGTGGCCTACGCCAAGGTGACGCAGCTGCCGCTGATCCTGCCGAGCGCCGACCACGGCCTGCGCATGCTGCTCGAGCGCGAGGCCTCCGCGCGCGGCCTGTCGCTCGATCCCGTGATCGAGGTCGACTCCTACGCCAACATCAAGGGGCTGGTCGAGGAGGGCATCGGCTATTCGGTTCTGCCCTATAATTCGATAGCGCGTGACGTGCAGAGCGAACGGCTTCTGGCCTGGCCGATCACCCAGCCCGAAATCAAACGGTCCGTTCATCTGGCCCATCCGGTGGACCGGCCGCTCAGCCATGCCGTGTCGAGCGTCCATGCGCTGTGTCGCACGACGCTGCTCAACCTCGTCGTGAAAGGAAAGTGGAACGGTGCGCGCGCCGCGGCGGATGCGTCGGCTGCGGACGGCACGGCCTGCCGTCCGACCGCGAAGAAGCGGTCTTGAACCTCCGATCTTGAAGCTTCGCGTCCTCGACGCGCGGTGGAGCGTCAGCTTCCGTCGCATCGATTGCGTCGCACCATGGAAAATGAGACTCCCCGTCAAGATGACGAGGAGGACCACGCACGCCTCTCTCGCCCCATCGGATAGCGTTCCCCGCAGATCGTGGGTCGCCGGCATGTCGAGCATGTGCCGGCGAAGTCCACGACGAGGCCAGCAACGACTGGCCGGCACGTTCCAAGTGCTTCGGCGATTTGCAAAGGGAGGAGTTCGATGGTCATGCGAAGTGTGGGGTTCGCTGCGCTCACGGCATTGCTGCTGTCAGGCACGGCCTCTGCCCAGGAGAAGATCAGGGTCGGGGTCACCGCCACCCTTGAGGGGACCTACACCGTGCTCGGCGAGGACGGGATGCGCGGTCACGTCACCGCCGTCAACGTGCTCGGCAAGAAGATCGGCGACAAGGAGCTCGAATTCGTGGTGGCTTCGACGGATGCCACGCCGGACTCCGCCGTCCGTGCGGTGCGCAAGCTGATCGAGCAGGACAAGGTGCAGATCCTGCTGTCGCCGCTGTCCGGCGACGAAGGTATCGCGGTCAAGAATTTCGCCAAGACGCACCCGGAGCTGACCTTCGTCAATGCCGCGTCAGGTGCACAGGAGACGACCTATGTCGATCCGGCGCCGAACTTCTTCCGCTACAACATGGACGGTGCCCAGTGGCAGGTCGGTCTCGGCAAATACGCCTATGAGACCAAGGGCTACCGCAAGATCGCGACCGTCGGCGAGGATTACTCCTTCATCTATACCCAGGTGTTCGGGCTGGCGCTGGAGTTCTGCGGCCTCGGCGGCAAGATCACGAGCCGGCAATGGGTGCCGCTCGGCACCAAGGATTTCGCCTCCGTCATCGCGGCGCTTCCCGACGATGTCGACGCAATCTATCTCGGCCTCGGCGGCGCCGATGCGGTCAACTTCCTCAATCAGTATCAGCAGGCCGGTGGCAAGGCGCACCTGATGGGCGGCTCGATCATGATCGATCAGACCATCCTGTCGTCGAAGGGCAATGCCAAGAACGCGCTGATCGGGACCATCGCGGCGTCGGGCCAGGCCGACACCTGGGAAGACGCTCGCTGGCAGAAATTCGTCAAGGCCTATCAGGGTTCATTCCCGCCGGAGAAGCGTTTCCCGAGTCCGTCCCTGCTTGCGACCAACTACTACGGATCGACCATGGCGCTGATCCTGGCGCTGCGGGAGGTAAATGGCGATCTGTCGAACAACCAGGCCAAGCTGAAAGAGGCGCTCGCGAAGATCGAGATCGACGCGCCGAACGGGAAGATCAAGCTCGACTCCAATCGCCAGGCGATCGGCACCAACTTCGTGACCGAGGTCGTCGACGACGGCAAGGGCGCGCTGTTCAGCAAGGTCGTGAAGGTGATTCCCGACGTCAACCAGACGCTGGGCTATGATCCCGCGACCTTCGCCAAGATCGGGCTGCCCAGCCGGACTGTTCCTGAATGTAAGAAATATTGACCTTTCCGGCCGAAGCGGCGCGGCTCGAGCTTGCTCGGGCCGCGTCGTCGCGTCGCTTGCTTTTGACGGAGCAATGATCGACGCTGAGCGATAAGCAAGAAACCATTGTCAGTGGGGGAGTGATGAGTAGGGCTCTCGCCGTCTTTCATGCTCGCTTTGGTCGCGCAACGGTTTATCAGCTCAATCGGCCGTTCAATGTGCATGCCCATCGTGAAGGGCATCTGATCTTCCACGTTGGCGGCACGCCGGCCGACATCGATGTCTGCGAGCAGCGCTATCAGATCGGTGAAGATTGGATCGTCGCGGTCAACCCCTGGGAACCGCATAATTTCCTGCCTAACGACGTCGACAATGGCGCGATCTTCTTTGTGCTCTATGTCAACGCCGACTGGTTTGCGCCCTCGGCCGCCCGCGAGCAGGGCCTCCGCTTCGGCCGAACCTGTTTTAGGCGCACGGCGGCGCTGGACCGCTGCATCCGCCGCACCGCAGCGTTGGTATGTGGCGCGCCATCGCTCGGCTGTCTCGACGGCGAGCTGCGACAGCTGATCGACAGTTGTTATGAGGAAAGCTGGCGCGTCGCCGAACTCATGCCGGAGCGGCGCTGCGCCGAGGTGACTGATTTCCGTGTTCGCAAATGCATCAAGCTGATGTCCGACAGCCCCTGCGCGGAGATCGAGCTCGATAACATCGCGCGCGAGTCCGGACTGTCGCGGCCGCATTTCTATCGTCTGTTCCGTAGCCAGACCGGCGTGACCCCGAACCTCTATCTCAACACGCTGTTGATGGAGCGGGCGTTGGATGCGCTTGTGGCGACGGAGTCGCCGATCGCCGACATCGGCTTCGATCTCGGCTTTTCCTCGCAGAGCGGCTTCACGCGCTTCTTCGCCGGCAATGTCGGCATGGCGCCGACCGACTATCGCCGCGCTGCAAAAGTGCTGCGCGCCTGACGTGCTGCTGCGCATCGCGCGAAAAGAGACTGTCGATCAAATACCGACGCTGGTCCCCCGCTACACTGCGAGCAACGTGATCCGCCAAAGGATCCGACGAGGGAGGACGAGCGATGGCCGGTACACCCGGCGATCTCCGGCTGAACGCGCCTTGCCGCGCCGCTGACGGACCGGTCCGCCTGCGCGTGAGGGAGGACCGATGAGCCGCTTCATCGAGCGCCAGCCGATCTGGTCGCTGGTCATTCTTCTGGCCATCGCGCTTCTCGCCTGGTTGATCTTCGCCGTCTGGCCGCCCGGGCTGGAGGATGCGATCGGCCGGAAGAAGGTGTTTCTCAGCGCGGTGTTCAACGGGATCACGCTGGGTGGACTGTACTTTCTCGTGGCGAGCGGCTTCACCCTGATCTTCGGCCTGATGCGCAACGTCAATCTCGCGCACGGCTCGCTCTATCTGTTCGGCGGATATGTCGGCTATGGCATCTCGGCTGCGACCGGCTCATGGATCCTCGCCTTCGTCGTCGCCTTCGTCGTGGTCGCCGCGATCGGAATTCTGCTTCAGTTCCTGGTGTTCCGCCGCATGGAGGGCCAGGACCTGCGCCAGACCATGGTGACCATCGGGCTGTCGATCGTGTTCGCCGATCTGATGCTGTGGGCGTTCGGCGGCGACTTCTACCAGATCCAGACGCCGGCATGGCTGATCGGACCGGTCCAGCTGCCGCTGATGACGGCCATGAAGTCATCGGGCGAGGCGGTGTTCCTGCAATATCCGCTGGTGCGCCTGGTGATCTTCTGCGGCTCGGTGGTGATCGGTGTCCTGATGTGGCTGGCGCTGAACCGCACGCGGGTCGGCATGATCGTGCGCGCCGGTGTCGACGACCGCGAGATCCTTGCCGCGACCGGTGTGCACATCCAGCTCGTTTTCGTCCTGGTGTTCGCGCTCGGCGCGGGGCTCGCTGGCATCGCCGGGGTGGTGGGCGGAACCTTCCAATCGATCTCGCCGGGGGAAGATACGCGCTTCCTGCTGGCGTCGCTCGTCGTCGTCATCGTCGGCGGCATGGGGTCGATTCCCGGTGCCGCGCTCGGCGCGCTGATCATCGGGCTCGCCGAGCAATTGGGGTCGGTCTACATCCCGACCTACGCGATCGTCGTCACCTTCCTGATCATGGTGCTGGTGCTGGCGCTGCGGCCCCAGGGCCTGTTGGCGAGGCGCTGAGATGTCGCTGATCCAGGAGGCGCGGGCGAGAGAGGGCATGCTGGCGCAACCGGGCACCGCGCCGCAGCCGGCCGCGTGGTCGGTCACCGAGCAGCCGTGGGCCTGGGCCGTAGCGGCGCTGCTACTGATCATGCCGCTCATCGCCAATGGCTTCTTCCTGATCGAGATCTTTGGCACGACGCTGATCCTCGGCACCATCGCGCTGAGCCTGATGTTCCTCGCCGGCTATGGCGGCATGGTCAGCCTGATGCAGCTCACGATCGCCGGCTTTGCCGGCTACATGGTTGCCGTGTTCGGTGTCAGCGGCAACGCCAATATCAGCCTGGGTTGGCCATGGTGGCTGGCGACGCCGACGGCGCTGGTCCTCGCGGTGCTGTTCGGCACGCTCGGCGGCGCGCTGGCGGTACGGACCGAGGGCATCTACACCATCATGATCACGCTCGCGATCGGCGCGGCGTTCTACTATTTCACCAACCAGAACTGGGCCATCTTCAACGGCCATACCGGCATCAACACGATCGCGACGCCGCATTTTCTCGGCATCGACTGGCGCTCCGACATCGCCTTCTATTATTTGACGCTGGCGGTCGCGGTCGCCTGCTATGGCGTCGTGCTCTATCTGTCCCGCGCACCGTTCGGCCTGGCGCTGCAGGGCGTCCGCGACAATCCCAGGCGCATGGCCGCGCTCGGCTTCAACGTCAATGCGCATCGCATCGCGGCCTATGCTTTCGCCGCCCTGATCGCCGGCCTCGGCGGCGTGCTCCAGGTCTGGAATTACCGGCAGATCTCGCCAGGCTCTGTCGCCGTCGAGCGTTGCATCGACATTCTGATCGTTGCCGTGGTCGGCGGCGTCACCCGGCCGGTCGGCGCCTATATCGGCGCCTTCATCTTCGTCATGCTGCGCACCTTTGCGCTCGATTTCCTGGTCAAGGTCGGGCTTGACGGCAACCGCTTCCGGCTCTTGATCGGCCTCGGCTTCCTCGCGATCGTATTCTGGTCGTCGGACGGCGTGATCGGTCTTTATGAGCGCTGGCGCAGGCGCGGCCAGCACAGGGACACACGGCCGGGAGGTCACGGCCATGGATAGAGTGGCGGACCGGCTCTCGGCGCTCGGCTCGACGGCGGCACTCGAACTGCGCGGCGTCACTCGCATGTTCGGCGCGCTGGCGGCGTTGACCGATATCACCATCACGGTTCGGCCAGGCGAGCGGCGCGCGGTGCTGGGCTCGAACGGCGCCGGCAAGACGACGCTGTTCAACTGCGTCACCGGCGATTTCCTGCCGACCTCGGGCACGATCCGCTTCTTCGGCGAGGACATCACGGCCTTTCCGCCCCATGAGCGGATCCGCCGCGGGCTGCGCCGGACCTACCAGATCTCCGCGCTGTTCCTCGGCCTGTCGGTGCGGGACAACGTCTATCTCGCCTGCCGCGGCGTGTCGCGTGCGCGCTTCTCGATGCTGCGCCCCCGCGCCAATGATGCGCTGATGCAGGCGACCGAGCGGCTGATCGAAGCCGTGCATCTCACGTCGGTTCGCGAGCAGCTCGTCTCCGAGCTCGCCCATGGCCAGCAACGGCAGCTCGAAATCGCGCTGGCGCTGGCCGGGGCGCCGCGCTTCATCCTGTTCGACGAGCCGGCCGCGGGCCTGTCGCCGACCGAGCGGCGCGAACTGGTGGAGATCCTGACCGCGCTGCCGGCGCATATCGGCTACATCATCATCGAGCACGACATGGACGTGGCGCTGCGCGTCGTCGAGAGCGTGACGATGATGCACAATGGCCGCATCTTCAAGGAGGGCGCGCCGCACGAGATCGAATCCGATCCGGAGGTGCAGGAGCTGTATCTCGGAGGCGGCCATGAATGATCGCAGCCGCTCCGTTCCCGCACTCGACGTCCGGGGACTCGATGTCTACTACGGCCATTCGCATGCGCTGCAGGGCGTCGACCTCCGCTTGGAAAGCGGCGTGTTCTCGCTGGTCGGCCGCAACGGCATGGGCAAGACGACGCTGTGCAAGGCCATCATGGGTCTGCTGCGCCCGTCCGGCGGATCGGTGCGGCTGCGCGGGGAGGACATCACCGGGCTCAATCCCGCCCGCATCGCGCGGCTCGGCGTCGGCTACGTGCCGCAGGGACGGCGTCTGTGGCGCTCGCTCAGCGTCGACGAGCATTTGCGGCTCGCGGCCGGGCTGCGCCGTGGCGCCTGGACCGTCGACCGCGTCTACGAGACCTTTCCGCGGCTGGCCGAGCGCCGCAACAATGGTGGTGGACAATTGTCGGGCGGCGAGCAGCAGATGCTGGCGATCTCGCGCGCGCTGCTGACCAATCCGCAGCTCCTGATCATGGACGAGCCGACCGAGGGGTTGGCGCCGGTCATCGTCACCCAGGTCGAGGAGATGCTGATCCGCCTCGGCCAGGACAGCGACATCGCGGTGCTCGTGATCGAGCAGAATATCGGCGTTGCCACGGCGGTCTCGCCGCGCGTCGCCATCATGGTCAACGGCCGCATCAACCGCATCATCGACTCCGCGCGGCTCGCCGCCGATCGCGAACTGCAGCAGCGCCTGCTCGGCGTCGGCCAGCATGCCGGGGACGAGACCGACCTCGGCACGGAGCAGGTGAGGGGGGAGCCGGTTGCCGGCGTAGTCCCACCTGCAACGCCCAAGGCTGGGCCGGTCAAGATCTACCTCTCCAATCCCGTGCTGCCGACGCGGTGGTCGCAGCCGGTGCCGATCGCGCAAATCGAGGCCAAGGCGCGCACGGTCTCGACCAGTGTCACCCGGCTCGCCGAGGCGACGCGTTCGAGCCGGGAGCGCGCCGGGCCGATCACATCCGGTCCGCCGGCCGTGATCGTGGTCGGCACGCTCGACACCAAGGGCGACGAGCTGCGCTTCATCCGCAACATCATTGCCGGCCACGGCCTGCGCACCCGGCTGGTCGATGTCTCCACCAGCGGCAAGCAGGGAAGCTGCGACGTCTCGGCCCAGGAGATCGCGCTCAATCATCCCCGTGGCGGCTCCGCCGTGTTCGGCGACGATCGCGGCGTGTCCGTCACCGCGATGGCCGAGGCGTTCGCGCGCTGGCTGCGCCGGCAGGATAACGTCGCGGGGATCATCTCGGCCGGCGGCTCTGGCGGTACGTCGCTGGTCGCACCAGGGATGCGCGAGCTCGCCGTTGGCGTGCCCAAGCTGATCATCTCGTCGGTGGCGTCGGGGGACGTCGGCGCCTATGTCGGCCCAGCCGATATCGCGATGATGTACTCGGTGACCGACGTGCAGGGGCTGAATTCGATCTCGCGTGCCGTGCTCAGCAACGGCGCCCATGCGCTGGCCGGCATGGTTATGGCGCGCCAGCAACAAGCCGCGACGGTCGACCGCGCCAAGCCTCAGATGCCCGCGATCGGTATCACGATGTTCGGCGTCACCACGCCCGCGGTGCAGAGAATCACGGCCGAGCTGGACGACGAATATGAGTGCCTCGTGTTCCACGCCACCGGCGTCGGCGGCCGCGCGATGGAGAAGCTGGTCGGCTCCGGCATGCTCGCCGGCGTCATCGACCTCACCACGACCGAGGTCTGCGACCTCCTGATGGGTGGCGTGTTCCCGGCCACCGAAGACCGCCTCGGCGCCATCATTCGCACCCGCGTGCCCTATGTCGGCTCGGTCGGTGCACTCGACATGGTCAATTTCGGCGCGCCGGACACGATCCCCGAGCGCTACCGCGGCCGCAAGTTCCACGTCCACAATCCACAGGTCACCTTGATGCGCACGACGCCTGCGGAGAACACGCAGATGGGGCGCTGGATCGGCGAGCGGCTCAATCGCATGGATGGACCCGTCAGGTTCTTCCTGCCTGAGAAAGGCGTCTCGGCACTCGATGCCCAGGGGCAGCCGTTCTTCGACCGCGATGCGGATGAGGCGCTGTTCCGCAGCCTGGAGCAGACCGTGCGGCAGACCTCGAACCGGCGCCTGATCCGCGTGCCGCATCATATCAACGATCATGAGTTCGTCGCCACGATCGTCGGCGCCATCAGGCCGATGCTCGGGCGGCTGCCGGCGCGGCGCAGACAGGTGAGGTGATGGTGATGCCGAGATATGAGCGCGCACCGCTGCTGAAGAAGTTTCGCGACATGGTCCGCCGGGGTGTGCCGATCATCGGCGGCGGCGCCGGCACCGGCCTGTCGGCCAAATGCGAGGAAGCCGGCGGGATCGATCTGATCGTGATCTACAATTCCGGCCGCTACCGCATGGCCGGCCGCGGCTCGCTCGCCGGGCTGATGGCCTATGGCGATGCCAATGCGATCGTGGTCGAGATGGCGGCCGAGGTGTTGCCGGTCGTGAAGAGCACGCCGGTGCTCGCCGGCGTCAACGGCACCGACCCGTTCCGCGACATGGACGTGTTTCTCGACGAGCTGAAGACACTCGGCTTCTCCGGCGTACAGAACTTTCCGACCGTCGGCCTGATCGACGGCACGTTCCGGGCCAATCTCGAGGAGACGGGCATCTCCTACGCACTTGAGATCGACATGATCGGGCGCGCCCATGACAAGGATCTGCTGACGACGCCCTACGTGTTCAACGAGGCGCAGGCGACGGGCATGGCAATCGCAGGTGCCGACATCATCGTCTGTCATCTCGGGCTGACCACGGGTGGCTCGATCGGTGCGCAGACCGCGCCGAAGCTGGAAGACTGCCCCGGCCTGATCGACAGCTGGGCCTCTGCCGCGCTCAGCGTCAATCCCGAAATCCTGATCCTGGCGCATGGCGGCCCGATCGCCGAGCCCGCCGATGCCGACTTCATCATGAAACATACGAAGAACTGCCACGGCTTCTACGGCGCGTCCTCGATGGAACGGCTGCCGGTGGAGCGGGCGCTGACGGAGCAGGTACGACATTTCAAGGCGATCAGCTCGCGGCCGCGCCGCGTCTGATGCGACACCACGTGATCCGACGGCGGCGGCGCCTCGCGTCCCGCGCGTCGGACGGAGGACTGAGGGAGGAAAACGGATGTCCGGGGTTCTGATCGGTGAGCTGATCCTGTGGCTGATCGTTGCGATCATCGTCATCGTGGTCGCCGTCTACATCGTCAACTGGCTGTACCACCGCTCCTCGAAGGAGGTCTCCTTCGTCCGCACCGGCTTCATGGGCGAGCGCGTCGTGATCAATGGCGGCGCCTTTGTGATGCCGTTCATTCACGACTACACCCCCGTGAACATGAACGTGCTGCCGATGGGCATCACGCGCGCGAAGCAGGACGCCGTCATCACGCGCGACCGCATGCGCGTCGACGTCGAGGCCGACTTCTACGTTCGTGTTCAGCCGACCCGCGAGGCCGTGTCGATTGCGGCCGCGACGCTCGGCCGCCGCACCCTGGAACCAGAAAAACTGCACGCGCTGCTCTCCGGCAAGTTCATCTCGGCGCTGCGCTCGGTCGCCGCCGAGATGACGATGGAGCAGATGCATGAGCAGCGCGGCGACTACGTGTCCCGCGTGAAGGCCGCCGCCTCCGAGGCGCTGGCTCAGAACGGCCTGGAGCTGGAATCCGTCGCGATCACCGATCTGGATCAGACCGACCTGGAGTTCTTCAACCCGTCGAACCGGTTCGACGCCGAAGGCCTGACCCGGCTGATGGAGGACATCGAGAGCAAGCGGAAGCTACGCAACGACATCGAGCAGGACTCGATGATCAAGATCCGCACCCGCAATCTCGAAGCCGAGCGCGAGGCGCTGGACATCGAGCGCGAGAGCGAGACGGCGCGGCTGGACCAGGAGCGTGACATCGAGATGCGTCGCGCCCTGCAGCGGACCGAGGTGGCGCGCGAGCGCGCGCTGCGCGAGACCGAGGCCGAGCAGGCGCAGATCATGGCGCGCGAGACGATCGAGAAGGCGCGCATCGCCAATGAACTGACGATTGCGGAAGCCCGCATCGCCGCTGAGCGCGACACAAGGCAGCGCGAGATCGAACGCACGCGCGCGGTCGAGGAGCGCGAGCTCTTGGCGCGCGAGGACGTCGAGAAGGCCCGGATCGCCAATCAGCGCGCGATCGACGCCGCGCGCATCGAGTCGGAGCGCGAGGTGCGCCAGCGCGACATCGAGCGGACCCGCACCATCGAGGAAGCGGAGATCGCCGCGCGCGAAGCGGTGGAGAAAGCCAGGATCCAGCAGGATCGCGTCGTCTCCGATGCCCGCATCGCCAATGACGAGGAGACGCGGCGCCGCGAGATCGAGCGCACCCGCGCGATCGAACAGGCGGAGATCGCGGCCCGCGAGGCAACCGAGAAGGCGCGGATCGCGCAGACGATGATCGTCAATCTCGAACGCATCAGCTCCGATGAACGAACCCGCGCGACCGAGATCGCGCAGGTGCGCGCGATTCAGGAAGCGGAGATCGAGGCGCAGCAGGCTGTCGAGGCCGCCCGGATCGCCCGCGAGCAGGCGTTGTCAGCGGAACGGATCGCCGCCGAGCATGCGACGCGCAAGCTGGAGATCGAGCGCAATCAGGGCATCGAGATCGCCGGCATCGCTGCGCGCGAGGCCACCGAAGCCAGCCGCATCGCGCAGGAGGAGCGGGTGCGTGCGCTGGAGATCGCGCGGATCAGGACCATCGAGGAGGCCGACATCGCCTCGCGCGAAGCGATCGAAGCGGCCCGGATTGCCCAGGAGCTTGCGGTGGCCGCCAGGCGGATCGAGTCGGAGAAGACGACGCGCAGCCTGGAGATCGAGCGCACCGAGGCCGTCGAGGCCGCCGATCTGAAGCGGCGCGAGGCGGTCGAGCGGCGCCGCATCGAGGTCGAGCTGGCGCTGGAGGCCGAGCGCATCGCCTCGTCGCGGACGCGCGAGGTGCTGAACATCGATCAGAAGAAGGCGATCGAGCTCGCCGATGAGGTCAGGGTGATCGAGCTCGCGGCCAAGCGCGCCGAGCGCATCGATGCCGACCGGCAGGTCAAGGAGGCCGAGATCATCGCGCGCAAGCAGGTCGAGACCGCCGACGTGTCCCGTGAGCAGGCGCTGGAGGCTGTCCGGCTGGAGCGCCGCCGCGCCATCGAGCAACTCGAGGTCGCTCGCGTCCAGTCGCTGCAGGAGGCGGAGATCGCGGCGCGCGAGGAGGTCGAACGCGCGCGTATCGCCTCCGATCGCGGCCTTGACGAGGCACGCATCGGCAGGGAGCGCGAACTGCGCAAGCTCGAGGTCAACCGTGAGAAGGACGTCGAGACCGCGCTGATGGAGAAGGCGATCGCGCTGTACCAGAAGTCGCTCGAGGAATCCGCGGCCAAGGTCGCGGCCGAGGAGGCACGCACCCGCGCCACCGAGGCGACGGAGAAAGTCATCACCGCGCGCGAGAGCGAGATCGCCCGCCGGCGCAAGACCGTCGAGGTGCTGATCGCCGAGAAGCAGGCTGAGGAAACCCGGATCGCCGCGGAGGCCGAGCGCGTGCGGGCCGCGGTCGAGGCCGAGGCGCAGCGGCTGCTCAACGAGGCGGAGAACGTGCTGACCGACCAGGCGCGCTATTCGCTGTTCCGCCGCAAGCTGCTCGACCGCATCGAGGGCATCGTGCGCGAGAGCGTCAAGCCGATGGAGAAGATCGAGGGCATCCGGATTCTCCAGGTCGATGGCCTCAACGGCCATGGCGGCAATGGCAATGGCGGCCGCAGCGCCACCGACGAGGTGATCGACTCGGCGCTACGCTACCGCGTCCAGGCCCCGCTGATCGACTCCATCCTGTCCGACATCGGCGTGGAGGGCGGCAGCCTCGCCAAGATGCCTGGCCTGATCCGCGAGGCCAGGGACATGCAGGGCATCCGCAAGGAGGCGTCGGCGCGCAAGGATGCCGGGGGTGGCGGGGGTGAGGGCGGCGGCCCGTCCGAGCCGCCGTCCGATCGCGGTCCGCGCAAGAAGGGTTGATGCGAGATGGCGAGGGTCTATGTCTCCACTGTCGTCAACGCCCGCAACGACCGGGTGTGGGCGCGCGTCCGCGACTTCAACGGCCTGCCGAACTGGCATCCCGCAATCGCGGAAAGCCGCATCGAAGGCGGCGAGCCAGCCGACAAGATCGGCTGCGTCAGGGATTTCCGCCTGCGCAACGGCGACCGTATCCGCGAGAAGCTGCTCGGCCTGTCCGACTACGACATGTTCTGCACCTATTCGATTCTGGAATCGCCGATGGGGGTTTCGAACTATGTGGCGACGCTGCGGCTGACGCCGGTAACGGATGGCGACAAGACCTTCCTGGAATGGACCGCCGAGTTCGACTGCGCGCCGGAGCGCGAAGCTGATCTGGTTGGCTCGATCGGCGGTGGCGTGTTCCAGGGCGGCTTCGACGCGCTCAAGCGGGCATTCGGAGGCTAGAACGGTGCCGCACGTCGTCAAGAGCACGATCATCGATGCGCCGACCGAGGTCGTGTGGGAGGTGCTGCGCGACTTCAACGGCCATGATCGCTGGCATCCGGCCGTCGCCACGTCGGCGATCGAGCGCTCGCAAACGTCCGACAAGATCGGCTGTGTCAGGCGTTTCCGGCTGAAGGACGGCTCGGAGCTGCGCGAGCAGCTGCTCGCGCTGTCGGATCTCGAACAGACCTTCAGCTATTGCCTGCTCGATACGCCGCTCCCGATGTTCAACTATGTCGCCCATGTCCGGCTGCTGCCGGTGACCGACGGCGATCGCACGTTCTGGCACTGGGAGAGCCGCTTCACGACCCGCCCCGAGCAGGCCGAGACGCTGGCGCGCATGGTCGCGGAAGACATTTACCAGGCCGGCTTCGAATCGATCCGATCGCATCTCAAGCAGGCGGCATGAACAACGAGGTGAACCGATGCCGGTGACGGTGAAGACCTTCCAGGCTCTGAGCGAGGTGGCGTCGGCGTTGTCGTCGGACCGTGCTGCCCGTTATCTCGGCGGCGGCACGCTGGTGATGCGCGATCTCAACGAGGGCGATGTGTCGATGACGACCGTGGTCCGCGCCACCGATCGGAGCTTGCAGACCATCGACGGGTCTGGCGCGCGCGTCCGCATCGGCGCCGGAGTGACTTTTGCGCGCGTGCTGGCCGAGCGCGATCTCGGCTTCCTGCATCCGGCCGCGCGCTCGATCGGCGGGCCTGCGGTCCGCAACATGGGTACCGTCGGCGGCAATCTGTTTGCGCCCGCGCCATTCGGCGACTTTACCGTCGCGCTGCTCGCACTCGACGGCTTGGTCGCCGTGCAGGGCGGCTTCGGTCTGCGCGACATGCCGCTCGAGGAGTTCCTGCAATCGCGCGACCGCCAGGCCGGCGCGCTGGTCGTTGCCGTATCCTGCATCCGGCCCGCGTCGGCCGATGCGTTCCGTTATCGCAAGATTTCTCGCATCAAGCCGAAGGGTGGATCCGTCATCACGCTTGCGGCGCATGTTCCGCAAAGCGGCGGCCGCGTCACCGGCGCCCGCATTGCGCTGGGCTCGATGGCGCCGACCGCGATCCGCGCCAAGGGCGTCGAGCGCGCGCTCGAAGGCCGTCCGCTCGACGCCAGCACGATCAACGCCGCCGCCGCCGCGGCAAGCGAAGGGACCGCTCCGACTGACAATGCGCTGGCCAGCGCGTGGTACCGGCGCGAAGTCGTCGGCGTGCATCTGCGGCGGCTTCTGTCGGGACAGGAGAGCTAGAGCGTGACCAAGACTCCTTTGCAATTCCGTCACAACGGCCGAGAGGTCGCGCTGTTCGTCGACGGCGGGACAAATCTTCTTGTCGTCCTGCGCGAGATGCTCGGCGACGTCACGCCCAAATTCGGCTGCGGGCAGGGCGGCTGCGGCGCCTGCACCGTGCTGATCGACGGCGAAGCGCATCTCTCCTGCCTGACGCTCGCCGAGACCGTTGAGGGGCGCGCGGTCGAGACGCTCGACGGCATCAAGACCGGGCCCAATCTGCACCCGCTGCAGCAGGCGTTCGCCGAAGGGTTCGCGGCACAATGCGGCTATTGCACGCCGGGCATGCTGATGGCCGCCAAGGCGCTGCTCGACAGGATCCCGCAGCCGAGCCGTGAGCAGGTGGTGGAAGCGATCTCCGGCAATATCTGCCGCTGCACCGGCTACGAGCCGATCATCAACGCGGTGCTGGCGGCCGCCGCATCGCGGCGCGCGAGCGCGTAGAGGAGATTGCCATGTTGGAATTGCGCAAGGACATCTTCGCCGACGAGCGCGACGACAATCTCAACGAGGTCGGCAAGGGCACCCAGCGTCAGGACATGCTCGGCCACGTCACGGGCACCTCGACATATTTCAACGATCACAAGCTGCAGGGCATGTTGCATCTGAGGGTCGTCAGGTCGGCGCAGCCGCATGCGCGGCTGCGCCGCATCGACACCAGCGAGGCCGAGCGGAGCGAGGGCGTGCGGCGGATCATCCGCGGCAGCGACGTGCCGCGCAACCTGAACACGCTGCTCAGCCTGATCAATTTCGGCAAGGATGACGAGCCGACGCTCGCCGTCGACAAGGTGCGCTATCGCGGCGAACCCATCGTCGCTGTCGTCGCCGAGACGCCGCGTGCGGCGGCCGAAGCGGCGGCCAAGGTGCGCATCGATTACGAAGACTTGCCGGCCGTGTTCGACGTCGAGGAGGCGCTGAAGCCGGGCGCGCCCACGGTCAACGAGACCTATCCGAAGAACACGTTCATTTATCACGAGCGCTACGACCACCAGAAGCTGCGCTTCGGCGATGTCGAGCGCGGTCTTGCCCAGGCCGATCATGTGCTGGAGCAGCGTTACCAGATGTCGCCGATCGAGCACGCGCCGGTCGAAACCAACGGTTCCATTGCCGCGCCGGATACGAATGGGCGCTACGTCGTCTACACCTCGACCCAGGCGCTGTTCTTCTCGCTCGATACCTGCGCCAAGATCCTCGATCTGCCGTCGAACACCTTCCACTTCATCGGCGGCACTGTCGGCGGCGGCTTTGGCGGCAAGGTCGATACCCTGACCGAGCCGCTCGCCATCCTGGCCGCGATGCTGACCGGGCGGCCGGTGCGCTATGTGCTCGGACGCGAGGAAGAGATGCAGTTCGGGCCGCCGCGCGGCGCCGAGCGCATCTACATCAAGGACGGCGTGATGCGCGATGGCCGCATCGTCGCGCGCCAGATCCGCGGCTATTTCGATTCCGGCGCCTATACGCGGCTGTCGAGCTATGCCGTCGTCAAATGCGCCGCGCATCTGCCTGGTCCCTATACGATCCCGAACGTCCACGGTGACATCTACTGCGTCTTCACCAACCGCACGCCGGCCACTGCGATGCGCGGCTTCGGCATCACCGGCATTGACTTCGCGCTCGAATGCCAGATGGACAAGCTCGCGCATCTCATCGGCATGGACCCGATGGAGTTCCGCATCCTCAATGCCTATCGCGACGGCGACATGAAGGCGCATCGGCGCGAGGCCAAGAACACCGCGCTGATCGAATGCGTCCAGGTCGCGGCCGAGAAGGCGAAATGGCCGATGCGCGAGGAGTTCCGCAGGATGTCGTCGCGCAAGGATGGCGGCGGCGCGCGGGCCGCCGTCCCGTCCACGCCGCGTGAGACCGCGGCGACGCGGCCGGCACCGGCGCAGCAGCGGACCAGCTATGACCGCGGGCTCTCGTCGCCACCGCTCGAGCCGCCGCCACCGCCGCCGCAGAGCCCGGCGCCGTCATCGTCGCACGGCGCAACGCGGTTCTCATCGGTGTTCGGCACGAGGAGGCGCTGACATGACCAGGCACCGCGGTCGCGGCATGGCGGCCATCAACTATCCCATCGGCATGAATCTCGGCGGTGATCCCAGCCAGGCGCTGGTGCATTCCAATCCGAGCGGCAAGTTCACGGTGGCGCTGTCCTCGATCGATCTGGGACAGGGCATGAAGTCGGTGACCCGGCAGATCTGTGCCGAGACGCTCGGCGTGCCCGTCGAGGACGTCTATGTCGACACGGCCGATTCCGACACCGGGCCGCACTGCATGGGCTCATTCGCCTCGCGCGGCACGCATCGCGTCGGCAATGCCGTGATGGCGGCGGCCAAGGAGGCGCGCGGCGTGATGATGGAGGCGGCGGCCGAAGAGCTCGAGGTGAACGCTGCCGATCTCGAGACCGATGGCCGCGGCAACATCCACGTCAAGGGTGCGCCGCATCGCGCGATCTCGGTGAAGGACGTTGCCATCGCCGCGCAGTTCCGCCAGGGCAAGACCATCTCCGGCCGCGGCATCTTCCTCGTGCCGCTGTCGGACGTCGATCCCGAGACCGGCGAGATGTCTCCCGCCACCTGCTACGCCCACGCCTGCCTCGTCGCGGAGGTCGAGGTCGATGACGAGACCGGCGAGGTCGGCGTGATCAGGATGGACAGCGCCTATGAGCTGGGTCGCGCGCTCAATCCGCGCCTGGTCGAGCAGCAACTGGTCGGCGGCGCCTGGATGGGGATGAGCCACGCCCTGTATGAGACAACCGAGCCGTATTATCCGGATCCCAGGCAGGGTCCGCGCGACTTCGTCGAATATCTGATGCCCGGCCCCGGCGACATCTGCCCGCACGACATCGCCGTGCTGGAGCGGCCGGCGCCGGACGGTCCGTTCGGCGGCAAGGGGCCGGGCGAGATGTGCGCCAATCCGGTGCTGCCGGCACTCGCGAATGCGATCTTCAATGCGGTGGGCGTCCGCATCGACGAGTTGCCGATCACGCCGGAAAAAGTGCTGCGCGCGATCAGGGCCCAGGGCGGCGCGCGGCCGCAGACGCGGCGGTAAAGCGAGATGGTGGTCCGCAGCAATATTGTCGGCATCGACTCGCCGCAGGCGCTGGAGAAGGCGCTGCGCGCGGCCTATTACCTCGCCGATGACGGGCTGTCGACCGCGGCCTATCTCGCGCTCGCGCTCGGCAAGCCGCTGCTGCTGGAAGGCGCGCCCGGCGTCGGCAAGACCGAGGCGGCCAAGGCCATCGCCGCAGTGCTCGGCCGCAAGCTGATCCGGCTGCAATGCTATGAGGGGATCGACGCCGCGGCGGCGCTCTACGAGTGGAACTATCCGCGTCAGATGCTGGCGATCCGCCAGGCTGGCGAGGAGAGCATCGACATCTATGGCGAGAGTTTTCTGATCGAACGGCCAATGCTGGCCTGCCTGCGTGCGCCCGACTCGACGGTGCTGCTGATCGACGAAATCGACCGCGCCGACCAGGAGTTCGAAGCGTTCCTGCTCGAATTCCTGTCCGACTTCCAGATTTCGATCCCCGAACGCGGCACGGTGCGCGCCGCCGAGCGGCCGATCGTCGTCCTGACCTCGAACCGCACCCGTGACCTGCATGAAGCGCTGCGCCGCCGCTGCGTCTACCATTGGATCGACTATCCCGACGCGGCGCGCGAGGCGCGCATCGTCATGATGCGGGCTTCCAGCGTGGCCGAGGCGACTGCGCGCGCAGTGGTGTCGGCGGTGGCGAAGCTCAGGCGCGAGCCGTTGAGCAAGGCGCCGGGGATCGCCGAAGCGGTCGACTGGGCCGAGGCCGCGACGCTGCTGAACCAGACCGGCGCGCGCTGGCCTGATGCGTTCAAGCGCTCGATTGGCGTTGCGCTCAAGGACGAGGAGGATCTGTCCTTCATCGCCCCCCGGCTCGATGCGCTGCTGGCGGAGGTGATGACATGAGCGAGCCTCGCCTGCCCAATGCTGTCGTGATCTTCATCTCCTTCGCCGCGTTGCTGCGGCGGAACGGCTTCGCGATCGCACCGGAGCAGACCACTTCGTTCCTCGAAGCCATCGCGCTGCTGGGACCGACCTCCCTCGACGACATCCGCCGTGCCGGGGCGGCGACCCTGGCCCCGCCGCCGGAGCGGCGCGCGACCTACAATCTGCTGTTCGACATCCATTTCGGTGTCACTGAAGCTGCGGCCCTCAGCGAGTCCGACCAGCGTGACGACATCGTGCGGCTGCAGGAGGAGGGCGACGGCGCCGTCGACCGCGATCTCGCCGAGGAGCAGAACGAGTCGGGGTTGGCGGCGACGCGCGCCGAGGCGCTGGTCGCGCGGCGCCTTGCCGGCTCGACCGGCGGCAATGCCTTGCAGCGCCTCGCACGACAGGCCCGGGCAACGCTGCCGAAGCGGCGCGGTCACCGGCGGATGCGCGCGCGACAAGGCGGCTTCGTCGACCTGCGCCGAACCCTGCGCGAGAGTGTGCGGCATGATGGCAAGGTGCTGTCCTTGCGCCGGCTGAGGCGGCGGCCGCGGCTGCGCCGGCTGCTGCTGCTGATCGACGTGTCCGGCTCGATGAAGGCGCGCACCGAGGACAACATGCGGCTCGCCCATGTGCTGGTGCAGGCCATTCCGCAAGCCGAGGTGTTCACTTTGGGCACGCGGCTGACGCGCGTGACGCCTCCGCTGCGGCTGAAGCGGCGCGAGCAGGCGCTGCTCGCGGCCTCACATCTCGTCAGCGATTGGGACGGCGGCACGCGGATCGGTGAGGCGCTGCAGGCGTTCCTCGCGGTGCCGCGCTTCTCGACCTACGCGCGCGGCGCCTCGGTGCTGGTGATCTCGGATGGGCTGGAGCGCGGCGACCACCAGGCGCTCCGCGATGCCGTGTGGAAGCTGTCGCTGCGCGCCTGGCGCCTGAGCTGGCTGACGCCGCTGGCGACGGGACCCGGCTTCAAGCCGCAGACCGCAGCGTTGCAGGCGATCGCGCCGTTCGTCGATGACATCGTGCCAGGCGGCTCCGACGAGGCCATCGTTGCCCATCTGCTGTCGCTGGCGCCGAGGAGGGCGGCATGACCGGATATGTCGACGCGCATCATCACATCTGGCGCCAGGCCGATCTGCCTTGGCTGGTCGGGCCGATGCAGCCGCGCATCTTCGGACCCTATGAGTCCATTCGGCGCGACTACACGATCGCGGAATATCTCGGCGACGTCGCCGGCAGCGGCGTGACGCAATCGGTCTATGTCCAGACCAACTGGGCCAAGGACGGTTTCGAGGACGAGGCCGCCTGGGTGCAGAGCACGGCCGAGGAGCACGGCTTTCCGCACGCGATCGTCGCCTATGCCGATCTCGCCGTTGATGACGCGCGGCCGCAATTCGATCGGCTCGCCCGCTATCCGTTGGTCCGCGGTGTGCGCATGCAGCTGCATTGGCACGACAATCCGCTGTATCGCTTCGCTGCGTCGCCCGATCTGTGCAACGATCCCCATATCCGTGCCAATGTTGCGCGACTGGCCGACTATGGTTGGTCGTTCGATCTGCAGGTGTTCGCCGGGCAGATGGCCGACGCCGCCGCGCTGGCGGAGACCTGTCCGTCCGTCACCTTCATCCTGCAGCACGCCGGCATGCTGGAGGACCTGTCGCCCGCGGGGCGCGAGGCCTGGCGCGCCGGCATGCAGCGGCTCGCCGCCCGCCGCAACGTCGTCAGCAAGCTCTCCGGCCTCGGCACCTTCATCCGCCGCAACGACCCCGGCCATGTTGCAGGCATCGTAGGCGAGACGATCGGCCTGTTCGGCGCCGAGCGCTGCCTGTTCGGCTCGAACTTCCCGATCGAAAAGCTCTGGACAGACTATCGCGCGCTGGTGGCTGCCTATGAGGCTGCAATCCAGGATCTTGATGCGCATGCGCGGGCGCAGGTGATGGGAGAGACCGCGCGGCGGATCTATCGGCTTGGATGACGCCCCGCGCAACGACACCAAACGCAACAGGGAACGCTCATGGCGCTGGAAATCAAGATCCTCGACTATGGTGATATCGAGCTGGAATCGAGCTTCCTGGTGCTCGGCCGCGACTGCGGCCGCACCCGCCGCGTGCTGACGCTCGGCTTCCTGATCCTGGGCGGGCCCTATCCGGTCGTGGTCGATACCGGCTACCGCTCCAACCAGATCATGGAGACCTTGGGCATGCGCGGGCTGCAGTACCACGAGAACATGATCGAGAACCAGCTGGCGCGGCACGGCGTCCGCATGGGCGATGTCCGCTATGTCTGCCACACCCATCTGCACATCGATCATGCCGGCAAGGACGATCTGTTCCCGATGAACACTACGGTGGTGCTGAACCGCCGCGAGCTGGAATATTCCGTCTCCGGGCTGATGCATCCGCAATATCCGGCGCCCGACATCAAGCATCTGATCGACCGGCTGCATACCAAGAGCGCGCTGCGCTTCCTCGACCTGGAGCTCACCGGCGCGATCGAGTTGATGCCCGGCGTGTATTGCGAGGCGGCCAATGCCCACACCGAGGGCTCGATGAACATCCACGTCCACACCGCTGACGGCATCGCCACGATCTGCGGCGACGTCATTTACGATTTCAACGACCAGATCGTGACGCCGTTCAACGAGATCCAGGACGGCGAGCCGCGCACGACAGGCAATCACGGCACCAGCAAGCGCGCCGAGAAAGCCGCGATCAAGAAGCTGCTGTCGAGCTCGCGCTATTTGCTGCCGGTGCATGATCGGCCAGCCAAGATCGAGGGCGGAATGGTGACGGGGCGGCTGCACGACCAGGTGCCGGGCCCGGTCGTGCAGTCGCTGCCGCAGCGTCACTGGTTTCCGGCGTAAAGGCGTGAGGCGTAGCCATGACCCACGTGACCTTGCGCAGTGAGTTCGAGAGCCTGATCGATCCCTACGCACCTGTGGCGCAGGTCGCGACTGGCTTCGATTTCACCGAAGGACCGATCTGGCATCCGATCGAGCAGTACCTGCTGTTTTCCGACATGCCGGCCGACGTCCGCCGCCGCTGGGATGCGACGCGCGGCGTGGTCGAGATGCGGCGGCCGTCGAACAAATGCAACGGCATGACCTATGATGCCGACCTCAATTTGATCGTCTGCGAGCACGCGACATCGTCCCTGGTGCGCGAGCGTCCCGACGGCCGGCGGGAGATTGTGGCGTCGCATGTCGAGAACCAGGAGCTCAACAGTCCGAACGATGTCTGCGTCCATTCCAGCGGTGCGATCTACTTCTCCGACCCCTGGTATGGCCGCATGCCGGTCTATGGCGTTGAGCGGCCGCGCCAGCTCGGTTTCCAGGGCGTCTATCGCGTGCCGCCCGGCGGCGGCGCGCCGCGGCTGCTGGTCGACCGTTATCTGTTCGATCAGCCGAACGGGTTGTGCTTCTCGCCCGACGAACGGCTGCTCTATGTCAACGACACCGTGCAGGCATTGATCCGCGTCTTCGACCTCGGCAGCGATGGCGGGCTGTCGAATGGCCGCGTCTTCGCCAGCGGCATTCGCTCCGAACTGGAGCCGGGCGTTCCCGATGGCATGAAATGCGACCAGCGCGGCAATGTCTGGGTGACCGCGCCCGGCGGCGTCTGGGTCTATGCTCCCACCGGCGAACTGCTCGGCAAGGTGCGCGTGCCGGAGCTGGTCGCCAATCTGGCCTGGGGCGGTGCGGATTTTCGCACGCTCTATCTCACCGCCACGCATTCGGTCTATGCGATCGCGACCAAGGTCGGTCCGCGCCACGAGCCTTACATGGGCGCACGGTCTCGCGGGGCGGCGACGGCGGGTTCGGCTGCATCGAGCGCCAGCTCCGCAAGCGCGCCAGCGGCGCCGCAGCTGGCCTCCGGCGATATGCAGCTCGATCCGCGCCGCTGCGCCATGATCATCCAGGACCTGCAGAATGACGTGATCATGGATGGCGGCGCCTTCGCCGATTCCGGTGCCCCCGGTCATGCCAAGCAGCAGCGCGTCGTCGACAATGTGCGGCGCCTTGCCGAGGTCGCCCGCGCTTGCGGCGTGGTCATCATCCACGTCTGGTTCGTGGTCGAGCCCGGCGCGCCCGGCGTCACCTTAAACGCGCCGCTGTTCGAGGGGCTGGTCGATGGCAAGGCGCTGGTGCGCGGCAGCTGGGGCGCAGCGCCGGTGCCGGGCCTCGAGCCGCGAAGCGGGGACTTCGTGGTCGAGAAGATGCGGATGAGCGCCTGGGAGGGCACCCGGCTCGAGACTATCCTGAAGGCCACCGGCCGCGACATCCTCATCAACACCGGGGCCTGGACCAACATGTCGGTCGAGCACACAGCGCGCACCGGTGCCGACAAGGGCTACTTCATGGTGGTGCCGGAAGACTGCTGCTCGACCATGAACGCCGACTGGCACCGCGCGTCGATCAACTTCGCGCTCCAGAACGTCGCCGTGGTGACCCGGGCCGATGCGGTGATCAAGGCGCTGGGGTGAGACATGCCCAAGCTGTTTCATCTGATCGCCTCGCCGCGCGGGGACTCCGAGTCCAGCGCCGGCGCGCGTGCCTTTCTCGATCGCTTCAGACAGGCGCGGCCCGGCTGGGACGTCGATGAGGTCAACCTGTGGCGCGAGCAGTTGCCGGAGTTTGACGGCGAGATCCTGCAAGCCAAATACGCCCGGATGGGCGGGCGCGCTTTCACCGACAGCCAGCGCGCGGCGTTCGCGATGGCCGAGCGCATGGCGGTGCGGCTCGACCTCGCCGAGCGCGTCGTGATCTCGACACCGATGTGGAATTTCGGCATCCCGTATAAGCTCAAGCACTGGCTCGATATCGTCAATCAGCCGGGCCTCACCTTCCGGTTCGATCCGGCCCGCGGCTATCTGCCGCTGCTGAAGGATCGTCCGACGCTGGTGGTCCTGGCGAGCGGCGGCGATTTCTCGACCGGCATGAGCCGCGGCCGGACCGATCACGCAACGCCCTATCTCCGCGAGAGCCTTCGTTTCATGGGCATTCGCGACGTGACGTTTGTCGCGATCGGCCCGACCAGCGGACCGACCGAGCGCATCCATACGGCACGCGAGCAGGCGCACCGCAGGCTCGTTGAGCTCGCGACGCGGTTCTGATGGGATCCACACGGCTGCCGCGCGGGGAGCATGGCCCGCGCGGCACGGTTCTCAACGTTGTCGCGATGCAGCCGATGCATGGTCCTGGGCTATTCGGCCTGGCTTTGCCTGATGTGATGGTCGGCTTGGCCAACCAAGCGCGAGGCTGGCAGGAGGTGAAGCGGAGTGTCCGGCCGATCGGCGCCGTCTGCCAGGATCGCCAAATAGTCATCGAGCCAGGACGTCACGGTTTTTTCGCTGAGCTGGTCCGGCTTGTAGATGCAGGCGCCGGTGAGCCCGGTTGGCAACTCCTCGACCATGATGGTCAGGTAAGCGCTGTCGACGGGCAGCACGGGCCGGCCCTCGGCCGTTGCGCTGTCGAAACGCTGCACGTCGAGTCCGGACAGCGCGAACGGCTTCGGAATCGCGTTCTGGAAGATGAAATACACTTGCGTGAGCGCCGCCAGGTCGAGCTCGGCCGCGCCGGAGAACTCCGCGACCAGGGTTTCGAACGGCAACTCCTGCCGGGCATGCGCGTCCAGCAGGCTGTCGCGGACGCGCCGAAGCATCTCGCGGAACGACAGCTCGGGTTCGAGCTGGGTCCGCACGATCGTCGTGTTCTCGACGGGGCCCACGATGCTCTCCGTCCAGCGCTCGAAGCGGTTGGCCATGGTGGTGCCGACGCAGATGTCGCCGCGGCCCGTGCGGGCCATCAGCATCGCCTTGAAGCCCGCCATCAGCGCCATGAAGATGGTTGCGCCGTCGCCATGGCTCAGCCTGGTCAGCCGGTCGATCAACCGCCGCGGCAGATGAAACGCTGCAGTGGCGACACGCGGGCTCGGCTGCTCTCCGGCCTGGCCGGCGGGCGCGTTGAAGAGGGGCGAGGCGCCGCGCAGGCGATGCGTCCAATCAGCAAGCTGCCGGGCAGCGGCCGCGCTGATGCACCATTTCGCCTGCCAGGCAGCAAATTCGGAGAATGCGACAACCGGGGTCGGCAGCGATGCCTCGCGACCGCCGATGTGAGCTGCATAGAGCGCGGCGATCTCCTCGAACAGGACACCCATGGACCAACCGTCCACGATCACATGATGCATGATCAGGACCAGGACATGGTCGTCCGGACCGAACCGCAGCAGCCGCGCCCGCAGCAGCGGGGCGCGCGCAAGGTCGAACGGACGCCAGGCCTCTTGCGCGATGCGCAGCTCCGCCTTTTTCAGCATGAGCGTCCGGGCTCGCTTGTCTCCCGGAGGCGCGGGGATCGCGATGGTCTCGGTCTCGAGCACCGACGTGATCGCCGCGCTGTCCAGCACTTGCGGCTCCGGGGCGGCGTCAACCGAGTGGAAACTGGTGCGCAGGGACGGGTGCCTGCGGATGACGTCCACGAGGCTGGCTGCGAGCGCCCGGGCGTCGAGCGGGCCGCGCAGCCGGTAGGCATAAGGCAGGTTGAATTGCGGCAGGCCCGGCAGGTCACGCTCGGTACGGACGATCTGATCCTGCTGGATCGAGATGACGGTACGCTGATCGGATCGCCATTGCACCTGCAGCGTTTGGGGTGCGGCCGTGGCGCGGGCCTGGTCGACGCGTAGCGCCAGCGCTTCGATCGTGCTGGCCTCGAACAAGGTTCGGATCGGCAGGGAGACGCCGAGTGTGCTCGCCACGCGCGCCAGGACGCGGCCTGCGAGCAGCGAATGTCCCCCAAGATCGAAGAAGTTGCTGGTCACCCCGCATTCCCCGCATCCGAGCACGTCGACCCAGATGCCGGCGAGCAGTTGCTCGGTCGGGGTCCGCGGCGCAACGTGGTCACCGCCTGTCGTTGCCGGGAGCGATCCCAGCGCCGCCAGGGCGTTGCGGTCGAGCTTGCCATGCGCGGTCACCGGCAGCTGATCCAGCATGACATAGCCGGCTGGAATCATATGTGCCGGAAGCCTGCTCCGGGCGAAGCCGTTGAGGTCATCGACCGCTGGCGGCTGGCCGTCGGCGGCGACGATATAGGCGGTCAGCTGCGTGTCGCCATAGCGCGTGTCGCGCGCCAGGATGGCCGCGGCTCGCACGGCCGGATGCTGCGCCAAAGCGTGCTCGATCTCTTCGAGCTCAACCCGGCAGCCACGGACCTTCACCTGCTGATCGACCCGGCCGAAGCATTCCAGCGTGCCGTCTGCGCGCCAACGTGCCAGGTCGCCGGTGCGATACAGGCGCGCGCTGCTGTCCGGCGAGTACGGGTCAGGCAGGAAGCGGCTGCGTGTCTGGCCGGAATCGTTGAGATAGCCGAGCCCGACGGCGACGCCGCCGACATAGAGCTCTCCGGCAATCCCGATCGGCACAGGCTGCAGGTGCCGATCGAGGACGTGCAGCCGTACATTGGCGATGGGACGGCCGATCGGCACCGTGCTTGATGCAGACGGTGGCGCGATCATGCGATGGGTCGCCACGTCGTCGGAGCATTCGGTGGCGCCATAGGCATTGATGAGCGGCACCTGCGGGAAGTGCCTGAACCAGTCCTCGCACAGATCCGGCGCCAGGCTCTCGCCGGTCGCGATCAGTGCGCGCAGCTGGCCGAGTGCGCGCGTCGTGGCGGCATCCGGAGCCGGCTGCAGGAAAGCGCGCAATTGGCTCGGGACGATCTCCAGCACCGTCGTGCCCTCGCGCGCCATCTCGTGCACCAGCCGCGCCTGGTCCTGAACATCGTGATCACCGATGATATGGACCTGGGCGCCGACCATCAGCGGCGCGAGACATTGCCAGATTGCGATGACGAAGCTCTGCGGCGAGGTCTGCGCGACCACGTCGCCGGATGACAGGCCAAGATCGGCGATCTTGGACAGGAGATGATTGACCATGCCCCGCTGCGCGATCATCGCCCCCTTTGGTTCGCCGGTGGAGCCTGACGTGTAGATGACGCAGGCGAGCGAGGCGGGCGATCGCGGTGAAGCCGGGACCGCGCGCGTCGTCTCTGGGGGCGTGATGTCGTTGGTCGCGACGTCATCCAGCAGCAGCACGTCGGGCTGCGCCGTGCGCGGCAGGTCGGCGAGTGCGGCTCGTAGAGCCGCGGCGCTCCGCTGCGTGGCGAGGACGATCCGCGCGGCGCTGTGCCGGAGAATTTTCGTCAGCCGGAGTGCCGGCAAGCTGGGATCGAGCGGCAGGAACGCCGCCCCGGTCTGCTGCACGGCGATCAGCGCCGCGACATAGTCGACGCTGCGCTCGGCGAACAGCACGACGATGTCGCCGTCGCTGATTGGCGTGCGTTGCAGCCCGCCTGCAATGGCCTCGGCGCGCTGCGCCAGGCCGGCATAGCTGAGCTTCGTCTCGCCGCAGGAGACGGCCGGAGCTGCAGGTGCGCGCTCGACCTGGCGCGCGAAGCGCGTGAGGACATCGTCTGAGTTTGCCGGCGTCGCCGAGGTGGGGGTCCAGCCCTCGACGAGTTGCCGTTGCTCCGCCGGTGACAGCAAGGGCAGCTCCGAGAATGGCAGATCGGGAGCCGCGATGACCTGCTCCAACAGTGTGCGGAAATGGCCGACCATCCGCTCGATCGTCGTCGCTTCGAACAACTCGCTGCTATATTCGAGCCAGCCGCCCAGCGCTCCGCCATCGTCGATCAGCTCCAACACCAGGTCGGATCGCGCGATGCCCGGGTCGGGATCGATGGCGCGCGCCGACAGGTTCTCGAGCGCGAGCGGCTTCGCCGCCTTCTGCAGGATGAACATCACCCGGAACAGCGGGTTGCGGTCCAGCCTGCGCGGCAGACGCAGCGTGCGCAGGAGCTCCTCGATCGGCAGCTCCTGGTGGCGATAGGCCTCCAGCGTCACGTCGCGGACCCGCTTCAGCACTTCGCGGAAGGTCGGATCGCCGGTCAGATCGGTCCGCAGCACGATCGCGTTGGCGAACATGCCGATCAGCCGTTCGATCTCCAGCTGACTGCGATTGGCGATCAGCGAGCCCACGGCGATGTCATGATGGTCGGTGTAGCGGCAGAGCAGGCATTGAAACGTGCCCAGCAGTGTCATGAACAGGCTGGCATGGTTGGCGCGGCTGAAGCTGCGCAGCCGCTCCGACAGCTTTGCCGGCAAACGAACCGGGATGCGGGCGCCGCGGCCGGTCCACTGCTCGGGCCGCGGCCGGTCGGTTCGCAGCGGCAGTTCCGTCAGGCCCTCCAGCCGGCGGCGCCAATGGCTCAATTGCGCCTCGGCCGCCGGCGTGGCGAGCCACGCGCGCTGCCACTGCACGAAGTGCCGATATTGCTGCGGCAGCTCGTCGAGGCGGCACGGCTTCCCGTGGCAATAGCCATTGTAGAGTCGTTCGAGCTCGTCGAAGAACAGCCGGTGCGACCAACCATCGGTGATCAGATGATGCAGCTTGACCAGGAGGACATGCTGTTGATCACCGAGCTGCAGAAGCTGGATGTGCACCGGCGGGGTGGTCTCGATCTCGAACGGGGACCGCAGCAGGTCGAGCATGTGAGTCCGGACGGCCGCCATCTGCCCGGATTGAGGGACGGCGCGAAGATCGCACCGCTCGATCGAAGGGTGCCGGGGGGTTACCGTCTGCCGTACCTCTCCCTGCTGGTCGGGAAAGATCGAACGCAGCGTCTCGTGGCGGTCGCAGACCGACGCGATGCTGGCGTCGAGCGCACCGATGTCGAGCGGGCCGGTCAGCATGAGTCCCGAGATCACGTGGTATCGGGATGGATCGGGATCGATCGCGGCGAGCAGATGGATGCGCTGCTGCTGGAGCGACAGGGGGCCGCTCTGCTCCGGAGCGCTGGCCGTCTGCAGGCGCTGCGCACCCGCATGGTCTCGCAGCATCTCGACACGTTCAGCGAGCGCGGCCACCGTCGGCGCGTCGAAAATGTCCTTGAACGAGATCTCGGCGTCATAGCGCGCCCGGAGGCGGGCGATCAGCTGGGTGATCGTGAGCGAATCCGCGCCGAGCGCAAAGACGTCCTCATTCACACCGATTTCATTGAGCCCGAGCAGGTCGGCCCACATGCTGGCGAGCTGCCACTCGGTTTCGGAGCGCGCCGGCACCAGCTGTCCGCCGCGATGGATGTGCGAGCGTGGCGCCGCGATCGACAGCTGGCCGGCCAGCTCACCGCGAACAACCCTGCCGTCGGCGTCTTTCGGGAAAGCCGTGACGACGCGGATCAGGCCGGGGACCTTGAACCGCGCCAGCCGCTCGCTGGCGAAGCGCCGGAGCTTCTTGATGTCGATCTTGTGCTGCGGCCTCGCAATAACCGCGGCGGCGACGTCCTCACCGAGCCGCGTATGCGGAATCGGAAACACCACCGCTTCGGCCACGTCGGGGTGGCGCATCAAGGCATTCTCCACCTCCCTCGGCGAGACCTTCTGTCCACCGCGATTGATGATGTCGGCCTTGTTGATGCGGCCGAGCAGGAAGAGATAGCCATCGGAGTCGAGGTAACCGAGATCGCCGGTCCTGAACCAGCCGTCGCGGAACGCTGCGCGTGTCGCGGTCTCGTTCTTGTAGTAGCCGCGGGTGATCGCGGGCCCCTGGAGCACGACCTCGCCGCGTTGCCCGGCCGCGAGCACGCGGCCCTGGTCATCCATGATCGCGATGGCGGCGCCGGCGGGCTTGCCGACCGAGCCGGGCTTGCGCCGTTCGAGGGGATTGGCAGCGATCTGGCTTGCGGCTTCGGTCATGCCATAGGTCTCGATGACGGGAACGCCGAACAGGCTTTCCAGCTCGTCGAGGACGCTGGTGGGCAGCGAAGAGGATGCGGATCGGATCAGCCGCAGGCGGGTCTTGACGGCGTCCTTGCGCCGGTGCGCCGCTGCGATCAACGCGCGGTGGATCGGCGGCACGGCCGTGTACCAACTGGCCTCGAACGCCGCCAGCCAATCCAGGAACGCCGCGGCGTCGAATTCCGGCGGACAGACCACGCTCGATCCCGATGCAAGCGCCGTCAGCAGGCCGGAGATCAGGCCGTGCGCATGCACCAGCGGCTGGACGTTGATCAGCCGGTCGTGCGGCGCGAGCGCCAGAGCAACGCCCGCGCTATAGGCCGAGTGGCAAATGCCGGCCTGTGTCAGAGGCACCAGCTTCGGCTGCGCCGTGCTGCCGGATGTCAGGAGCACGAAGGCGTCGTCCGACGGTTGCGGCATGTCGCAGGTTACGGCCGGCCGCGGCGCCGGGCAGGTGAGATCGAAGGATCCGATCGCCGCGTCGGCGCGGAATGACAGATCGATGACCGGGATCGCCATGGCATAGGCCACGCTGCGGCTGACCGATTCGATCCCCGGACAGGTCAGCAGCGCGGTGATCTCGAGGTCGCTCAGCGCGCGCCGCACTTCGTCCGACGAAAAGCCGGCATGGAGCGGTACGCAGACGGCCCCGCAGGCGACGGCGACCGTCGCCACGGCGGCATCGGCGCCGTTCGGCAACACCACGGCCACGCGATCCCTGGCGCCGAGACCGAACCCGCGCAGCTCGGCGATGATCTCCGTCGTCCGCTGCCACAGGCCGCCATAGGTCAGTGCGATTCGATCGGGCGCCAGAATGGCGAGGCGATCCGGTTGGACCCGTCCGTAATGGGCGAGGGCATCGGCCAGTGAACAGAACTGCGGCTGCACGCCGGACGTCGTGGCGGCCGATGATGTGGCTGGAACGTTCGACATGTCTGTCCCGAGTGATGCAGGCTTTCGCCTGCGCGCCGTCTGATCGTGCGCTTGGTGAAGGATGGCGCGGGCCGAGACCGTCGTGAGGATTGGGAGAGGCTCATGGCGCGCGTCCGGGCGAACAATGAAGGGCCCGATGGAAGCGTCCGGTCAGCCCGGACGCTCGAAATCTGTGGGGTACGCTTGCTACATGAAATGGGCGGACGAAGACGAGTTCGTCTTGCGCTCAATCCATCAGATTACCCCACAAGACGCAAGCGCTTTACGGATGTGTGCAAGCTCGTGGTCGCTTGCGACCACGTCGAGGATCATGGTCGTCACATTCTGCTCGGTGAATTGGCGCAGCCGCGCGCCGATCTCGTCATAGCTGCCGACGAGATAGGGGCAGTCGGCCTCGAAGGTGAGATAAGGCAGCAGCCAATAGCCGTTGTCATGGATGTCGCCGGTCTCGCCCGAATCCCTGAGGCGCCGTTTCCAGACCGAGTCGGTCTGCGCCATGCTGTAGTCGAGCAAAGCGCGCTTGTCGGCATTGTCCCGGAACAGCAGCGTCGCCTCGTGCCGCGCCTGATCACGCGTTGGCCGCGTGAAGATTCCGAGATTCACGCCGGGGGAGGTGATGCCGTGATCGAGGTCGGGCGGCAGCATCTGCATCATCAGGCAGCCGGTGTCCTGCGCCACCCGGTGCGCGGCATCGGACTGTCCCGCGATCAGGAACTCCGGCATCAGTGCGGGCGGCAGAGACGGACGCAGCTGCAGATGTTCGACGCCGTAGAACCGCCCTTTGAACGTCAGGGGCCGTGCGCTGGTCAGAAGCTGCCGGACGACATGCACGAATTCGCCGAGCCGCGCATAGCGGTCGTCGTGGGAGAGCGTCTCGCCGAGGCTTTGCAGGTCGCTCATGGCGGCGCCTGTGATCATGTTCAGAAACACTTTCCGGCCATGAAGAAGCGCCAGCGAGGAGACGAATTTCGCGACGGTGAACGGATGCATGTAGGCCGGATTGACCGCGATCAGCGGCGAGCAGCGTTGGGTGTTCGCCACGATGTGCTGCGCCATCGGCCACGGTTCGACCACCGTGTCGTTGCCGGCGAACAGCAGGATGCCTGTCAGCCCGCTGTCATCGCTGAACCGGGCGAGGCGCAGCAGCTGGTCGACATGATCGCGCGGCGGCAGATTGCGCGGGACGGTCGGAAAGATGCGAAGCGTCGTGCTCATCTGCCACCTCACCGAGGCGAATTGTTGGACGGACTCCGGGCGCGCGAATGAACGCCGTCAGGCTTCATCATAGAGCTTCGTTGCTTGCAAGCAGGTTGATGCTGAGCAGCATTCGCAATTGCCGAATCGGGGCGAGCCGTGCTCTCCACCGCCAATGACGAGGCAGGACCGCTCCGGGCCAGGATTGAGGCCATCGACCATGTGAAAGGCGTCCGGCACGTGCCGATGGCGTCACGCCGGACCGCTGTCTGCGCTTGGCCGCCAAAGATGACATCCCGCGACAAAACATGCTACCACGAGATCGGGAAATGTTGCGCGGCGTCAACTCCGAGATGTCGCATCGTTCCGAACCGTCAGCTGACCCTGGCACATCATTCAACCGATCATCGAACCGCTCGACGGCCTCCTGAATTCTGGCGCCATGTTGGATCAAACCAAAGCGCAAGCTGGCGATCAGCCCGCTTCGCGGCACAAGGGCTTCGCCGGCGCCCTGACGAGAGCAGAGGCTCGGCTTGGCTTGAACCGGCGCTGGACGCCGCGGATCATCATCCTGAGCGGCCTCGTGCTGGCGGTTCTGTGCGATGCCTTCGTCGCGCACATGCTCTCCGTCAACTATCGGGAGACGTATCGGACCATCAAGGCCGCGAATGGCGATCTGGCCCGCGCTCTCGAAGAATACATGTTGCGCAACATCCAGGGCGTCGATGTCCTCTTGAGCGGGACGATCAATAATCTGGCGAAGAACCCGGCGCTGCTGACCGCCGGCAACCCGGCCCTGATCGACGAACTGAAGCAGCGGGTCGCGCCATATCCGATCGCGAATGCGATCGTCGTTCTCGACGCCGATGGAAAGCTGCTGGGCGACAGCCTCGGGAATGGCGGCCCGGGCCGGGAGCAGAATTTTGCCGATCGGACGTACTACAAGGCCCAGCGGGATGACCCCGGCCGCGGCCTGTTCATCGACGTGCCGGTGTTCTCCCGCGTTCGCAACAGCCTCGTCCTCGTAGTCAGCCGCGCATTCCTGACGCCGGAGGGGCGTTTCGGCGGCATCGTCTTCGTGCCCATCGACTATGAGAATCTCCGGCAGTTCTTCCTGTCGCTGAACGTCGGCCAGCGCGGCACCGTGACGCTCTACCGTGACGACGGCACGATCCTGCTGCGCACGCCGAATGCCGACGAGTTTGCCGGGCGCGATGTCCGCTCGAACCGCCTGTTCACCTATTATCTGCCACAGGCGCCAAGCGGAAGCTTCGAAGGAAGCGGTATGACGGACGGCACGTCCCGGAGCATCAGCTACCGGCGTGTCGCAGGCATGCCGCTGGTGGTGACGATCGCCCGCGACCCGGTCGAGTTTCTGGCGGGCTGGAAGAACAATGCGCTGTATTACAGCGTCATCGCGGCCGGGCTCAATCTGCTGATCGCGGGGTTCGGCTTCGGCCTGGCGCGGCAATGGCGTTTGCGCGCCACGTCGGAACAGGCATTGCGGGACAATCTGGAGCAGCATCAGCTGGTCACGGAAAACGTGCCGGCCTTGATCGTCCATGTCCTGGAGGATGGCCGCATCCGCTATGCCAACCGGGTCGCACGCGACTGGTATGCCGCGCCGTCCACCGACGCGATCTGCGGCCGCAAGATCGAGGATTTCATCGATCCCTCGCATCTGGACGAGGCGAGAGCGAAGATCGAGGCTGCGCTGGCCGGCCGAACCACGGGCGGCGAGGAGAAGACGACATTTCCCGACGGCCGTGAACGCTGGTGCGAGACCATCCGGGTGCCGGATTGCCGCCAGGATGGCAAGGTGCGCGGCTATTTCGTGCTGTCGGTCGACATCACCGAGCGCAAGCGGATCGAGGACGAGTTGCGTCAGGCGCAGAAGATGGAGGCGATCGGACAGCTCGCCGGAGGCATCGCGCATGACTCCAACAACATGCTGGCGGCGACGCTCGGCAATCTCGATCTTCTGCTCGATACGCTGCCGCCGGCCGAGGTCTCCGCCCGCAGCCTGGCCGAGCGCGCTGCGGAAGCGGCGGAGCGGGTCGCCGATCTCAATCGCCGCCTGCTGGCATTTGCGCGCAAGCAGACGCTGCGGCCCCAGGTCACCGACGTCAACCAGCTGGTCTGCGCGATGACGACGATCCTGCAGCGGACGCTCGGCGAGACCATCGAGATCGAGGTCGCCCAGGACCCGATGCTGTGGCAGTGCCTGATCGATCCGACGCAATTGCAGAACGCGCTGCTCAATCTGGCGCTGAATGCGCGGGATGCGATGGCCGGCCAGGGACGACTGACGATCACGACCGCAAATGCCGTGCTCGATCAGCCGCTCGATGACGGCGACGAGCGCATCGGCCCCGGCGAGTACGTGACCATTGCGGTGGCCGACAGGGGCGCCGGGATGTCGCCCGAGATCGCGCGCCGCGCCTTCGAGCCGTTCTTCACCACCAAGGAGTTCGGCAAGGGCAGCGGACTCGGGCTGTCGATGGTCTATGGCTTCGCCCGGCAGTCGGGCGGCACCGCAGTGATCGCGAGCCAGGTCGGGCAGGGCACACAGGTCACGCTCTACCTGCCGAGCGCCGGGCCAGGAGCGAGCGGGGAGGCGCGCGCCGGCACGACGCGGCTGCCGCGGCCCGACCGCGCCGAGCGGATCCTGGTGGTGGAGGACAATCCGCTGGTCGGCGCGATGGCCTCCACCATGCTATCGTCGATGGGCTACAGTCCGGTCGTCGTCGTCAATGCGGCCGCGGCGATCGCCGAATTGGAGCGGCCGGAGCCGGTCGCGTTGCTGCTGACCGACATCGTCCTGCCGGATGGGGTGACCGGCATCGACCTCGCGCGCCAGGTCCGCCACAGATGGCCGGAACTGCCCATTGTCTTCATGTCCGGTTTCGCGGACCCCTCGCTCGTCCCCGAAGATTTCAGGGCCACGACCAAGCTTCTCGCCAAGCCGTTCCGGCTCGGGCAATTGTCGGAGGCGATCGTGTCGTCCCTGGCGGGCCGGCCGGCCGCTGGCAGAACCGCGACATGAGCCCCGTGCCATGATGGTGTGATCCGCGCAGGTCATGCCATCTCGCTGCGCCGAAGCGTCCGAGTTGGGCCGGTCGTCTCGCCCTCAATCCGACGAGGGGGCAGCCGGGCGCGCCGCAGCCAACGTGGCTAGCGACGAGGCCGCTTCGATCCCACGCTCACTCCACCGCATCCTTCTTCGCGATCCGGTGCAGCTGCTCGAACAGATCCGCCTGCTCGCTGGTGCACAGACACACGCCCTGCGCCGAGTCCGCTTCGCCGGCGTTGAGATAGGCGTGGCCCATGGTGCTGTCGAGGTAGATGCCGTCGCCCTCGTGCAGGATCTCCGGCGCGTAGAACTCGGTGTGCACGGCGATGGTGCCGCGGGTGACCAGGAAGTACTCCTCACCGCTGTGGCGGAGCAGGGGACCGAACTCATCGAGCGTGCGCGCGCGCACCTCGGTGATCATCGGCACCATGCGTTTCCCGATCAGATCGGTGCACTGATAGACGTAAGTGTAGAACCTCGTGTTCACCACCTGGCCCTGGCCGGCGCGGCTGATGCTGCGGCGGGCGGTCACCGGCCGGCCCGGCTCGGGCCGCGGCGCAGCCGGGCTGAACAGCTCGGCGATGTCCATCTGCAGGCCCGAGGTCAGCTGCAGCAGCTTGTCATAGGTCAGCGACATCAGGCCGTTCTCGACCTTGGACAATGTCGACAGCGCCATGCCCGTCTTCTCCGCCACCTGCTTCAGGGTCAGCCCGCGCGCCTGCCGGGCCGCCTTCAGGCAGTGGCCGAGCTGGGAATGGGGGCTTTCGGAGGCGGACTCGCTGACAGCGGTATCGGTCACAGGGGACTCCGGAAAATCCGTTAGCGGATCGCGTTTCTTGGTTGCGCGGCGCGGACGGGTAATCTCGCGCGAAACACCAGGCAATTCAATCAGCTGCCTCGACCGCCAGCGGTCATGCATGAGCAGCGGTGGAACATTGCGTTTTCACATCGTGCATTTGATTTCGTATATGCTAAATAGTTTTCCGAAACGGAAAGAGAAGTCCCTTGGCATCGATTTGCGACAACACCGCCAGCGATCTGATCAAGCTCCTGAAAACAAAGGCGATCTCCCCCGTCGCTTTGCTCGATTCGTGCCTCGAACGGATCGCCGCGGTCAATCCGGCGGTCAATGCGGTCGTGACCCTGGACGAGGCGGGCGCCCGGGCGGAGGCCAAGGCCGCCGAGGCTGAGCTCGTCAGGGGCGAGGACAAGGGGCCGCTGCACGGCCTGCCGGTGCTGATCAAGGACACCCAGGACACCGCCGGGATGCGCTCCACCTATGGCAGCCCGATCCTGGCCGACAATGTACCGGTGGCCGACCAGGCGTCGGTGGCGCGGCTGCGTGCGGCGGGCGCCATCATCTTCGGCAAGACCAACACGCCGGAATGGGCGGCGGGCGGCAACACGCGTAATCCCGTGTTCGGTGCGACCGGCAATCCGTTCGATCCGCTGCGCTCAGCCGCCGGCTCCTCCGGCGGCTCGGCGGCGGCTTTGGCCTGTGGCATGGCGCCGTTGGCCTCGGGCTCCGACACCGGTGGCTCCTTGCGCAATCCGGCCGGCTTCTGTGGCATCGTCGGCATGCGGCCGTCCTACGGGCTCGTCGCCAGCGACAAGCGCGCTCATGGCTGGTCGTGCCTTTCGACCGACGGACCGATGGCGCGCAATGTGGCCGATACGGCGCTGATGCTGTCGGTGATGGCGAGCGACGATACGCGCGATCCGCTTGCCTACACGCTGCCCGGCGAGGCGGTGCGTGGCGCACCCTCGCGCTGGGCCGTGCCGCCGGCCATCGACCTCGGCAGGCTGCGCCTCGCCTTCACCGAGGATTTCAGTTTTGCGCCGACGGAAGCGCTGATCCGCCGCGCCTTTCGCGCGCGGGTGAGGCGCATCGCGCCGCTGTTTGCGGACGCCAGCGAAGCGACACCCGATTGCAGCGGCGCCGACGAGACTTTTGCGGTGCTGCGCGCCTCGCTGTTCCTCACCCAGCATGGCAAGAATTATCGCGAACGGCCTGAGATGCTGGGGCCGAATGTCCGCGCCAATGTCGAGGAGGGGCTGTCCTACAGCCTCGAGGATTTTTCGCGCGCGGTGGCCAACCAGACCCGCATCTACCGCGCCTATCAGAGCTTCTTCGCCGCGCATGATGTGCTGATCAGCCCGACCATCACGCTCAGCCCGCGGCCGTGGTCCGAGCTCTATCCGGCCGAGATCGACGGCGTGCCGACCAGGTCCTACTTCCATTGGCTGGCGCTGGCCTATGCGGTGACGCTCGCCGGCCATCCCGCGCTGAGCCTGCCGCTCGGCCGCGACGAGAACGGCTTGCCGTTCGGTCTGCAGATCGTCGGCCCGCGGGGCGGCGATGCGCTGGTGCTCGGCATTGCCGCGGCCCTGGAACAGGCTTTCGCTGGCGACGCCGAATTGTGCCGGCCGCAGCCGGATCTCGCCGGGCTCGCCGCGCTGCCGCCGCTGGCCCAGGCGCCCGGCTTCATGGCGTGGGATTGAAGCGCGCCGTCATGATCAACACCTTCTGGAGATAGCGATGTCCGATTCACCCTCATGGCCGTTCTCGCTGGTGCGCCGCGCCGGCGGGCTGGTGTTCCTCTCGGGTGAGGTGCCGGTCGCCGATGACGGCACCATCCCGGAAGGGATCGCGGCGCAGACCGACCTGACGTTCAAGCTGATCGGCGAGACGCTCGCCGGCGAGGGCCTGTCGCTCGACGATGTCGTGTCCTGCATGGTGCATCTCGCCGACAAGGCCGATTTCGCGGCGTTCAATGAAGCCTATCGCAAGCATTTCAAGGATCCGCTGCCGGTGCGGACCACGGTGCAGGCGCAGATGATGGCGGACGTGAAGATCGAGATCACGGTCGTCGCGGCGGCGCGAAGCTGACAGCAGGAGTGATGACGATGCGAAGCGCGATCGTTCTCGGAGGTGGCATGGTCGGCGTCGGCACGGCGCTGCATCTGCAGAGCCGTGGCTGGTCGGTCGCCCTGGTCGACCGCAAGGAGCCGGGCCGCGAGACCAGCTATGGCAATGCCGGGATCATCCAGAGCGAGGCCGTCAGGCCCTATGCGATGCCCTATGATCTCGCCGGTGTCCTCGACATCGCGCTGGCACGCACCAACGACGTTCATTATGAGCTGACGGCGCTGCCCTATCACATGCGGCCGCTGCTGCAATATTGGTGGAACTCGTTTCCCGCCCGCCACGAGGTGCTGACACGCACCTATGCGCAGTTGATCGCGCGCGCCGCGCCGGAGCATGAGCCGCTGATCACCGCCGCCGGCGCCGGCAATCTCGTGCGTCGCGACGGCTTTCGCGTGCTGCACCGGAACCAGGCGCAGTTCGACAAGGAAGTGAAGGACGCCGAGGCCGTGGGGACGGCGTTCGGCGTCAAGTTCAAGGTGCTCAGCGCAAGCGAGCTGGCCAAAGCGGAGCCCGGCCTCAACGACAGCGGCATCGGCGGGCTGCATTGGCAGGAGCCGTGGACCGTGTCCGATCCCGGCAGCCTGGTGACGTCCTATGCTGAGCTGTTCGTGCGCCGCGGCGGCAAGCTCGTGCGCGGCGATGCGACCACGCTGGCCCAGCAGGGCAGCGGCTGGAGCGTCATCAGCGATGAGGGGCGGATCGAAGCCGAGGCCGCGGTCGTGTCGCTCGGGCCGTGGTCGCCGACATTCCTGCAGCGCTTCGGCTATGACATCCCGATGGTGCGCAAGCGCGGCTATCATCGGCATTACAGCGGCGGAGCGCCGCTCGACCTGCCGCTGCGCGATGCGGCGTTCGGCTATCTGATGAACCCGATGGCCAAGGGCGTGCGCATCACCACCGGCGCGGAGCTGTCGGCGCCGGACGCCGAGCTGACGCCGGTGCAACTCGGCAAGGCCGAAGCTGCGGCACGGCAGCTGATCGATCTCGGCAAGCCGGTCGAGCCGGAGCCCTGGCTGGGCACGCGGCCCTGCATGCCGGACATGCTGCCGGTGGTTGGTGAGACCGCGCGGCACAAGGGGCTGTGGCTGCATTTCGGCCATGGTCATCAGGGCTTCACGCTGGGGCCGGCGACCGGCCGTATCCTGGCCGAGCTGATGAGCGGCGAAGCGCCCAGCGTCACGGTCGATGCTCTCTCGCCGGCGCGTTTCGGTGCCTAGGTCCTGTACCCAAACCCCTTGCGGGTGACGGGGCG
>NZ_JABFDP010000050.1:0-41553 GCF_013179005.1 Bradyrhizobium denitrificans
GAGCGTGCCGCTCGGGTGGTCGGCCCGTTACCCCATCTACGCAACTACGATGTGTTGTGAAGAGGATACGATCATGACCGAGCTGACTTGGCGCGTCGAGAACATCGAGACGATTGCGAATTTCCTCTCGGCGGCAGAGTGCGACGACTATGTAAGCTGCGGCGAGGCCATCGGCTTCAAGGACGCGCCGATCTCGACCTCCATGGGCATGATCATGGCGAAGGACGTGCGCAACAACGAGCGGGTCATGGTCGACGATCGCGACCGTACGCAGGCGCTGTATCAGCGGCTCGCCGGCCACCTCGCACCGTCCTTCCAGCACCGCTGGCAGCCGGTCGGGTTGAACGAACGGCTGCGGCTGTATCGCTACGATGTCGGACAGAAGTTCGACTGGCACCGCGACGGTCATTTCGCGCGCGACAATGGCGAGCGCAGCCAGTTCACCTTCCTGATCTATCTCAACGACGATTTCGAAGGCGGCGCGACGTCGTTCTGCGACGACACCGGCCTGATGCCGGATGGTCCGCTGCGGGTGACACCGGAGAAGGGGATGGCGCTGCTGTTCCATCATCCCATCATGCATCGTGGCGATCGGGTCACACGGGGACGCAAATACGTCCTGCGGACCGACGTGATGTATCGGCGGATAAAGTAGGAAGACGCCATCGGATACATGAGTAGCCGCGGACGGCGCATGAACGCGGTCGCCGCCTGCGGCAGCCCATGGGATGGGCCGCATAGGTTGAAGCGTAAACAGGCCGAGCCGATGAAGACGACGCGCCCTGGAGGAAGCAACGAGACGCCGGACCGCGTCAACAAGGCTCCTTCGACAATGCCAATGCAGCGCTACGCCAGGGCCGTGCTGTCGCGGGCGATGATGGCGAAGCGGTCGGACAGCTCGGCCAGCGCGACGTCGTGCACCAGGGCGGCCGAAAGCACGCCGCCGCGGCCGTCGGGCAGATCCCGCGTCGCGCAGCTGTCGGCGTCGATGGTGACGCGGTAGCCGAGATCGAGTGCGGCGCGCGCGGTCGACGACACGCACATATGCGTCATGAAACCGGCGAGCAGCAGGTTCTTGCGGCCCGAGGCGGACAGCCGCGCCGACAGATCAGTGCCGGCAAACGCATTCGGCAGCGTCTTCTCGATGACCGGCTCGTCGGCGCGCGGCGCCAGCGCATCGACGATCGCGCCGCGCGGGGCGGTGCGGTCGAACAGGCCGCCCGCGCGGCCCTGATGCGCGATATGAAACACCTGCGCGCCGGCCGCCCTTGCGCGGGCCAGCAGCCGCGCCGCGCAGGCGATCGCGGGCTCGGCGCCGGGCAGGGCGAGCGGCCCGTCGCGGTACTCGTTCTGGATATCGATCAGCACGAGGCAGGACTCGGCGAGGGACGGCAGGCTGAGGTCGGCGCCGGCGAGCTCGAGCAGGGTCTTGGGGGCGGTCATGGATATCGTCTCCGGGGAGCGGTTGGCAGCATCCTAGGCCGGGGCGCGCCTGCAGCAACGCAGGATCATGCAGCCGATGGCTGCGGATTTGCAGGTAGGCCGCAAGGCGTGTTACGGCTCCTGGATGAACTGGGACGATCTGCGCATCATCGCGGCGGTGCGCGACGCCGGCAGTTATGCTGGCGCCGGCGGCCGGCTGCGCATCGACGAGACGACGGTCGGGCGACGGCTGTCACGCATCGAGGCCGCGCTCGGCGTGCGCCTGTTCGAGGCCGTGGATGGCGCACGGCGCCCAACCGCGGCCTGCACAACGGTGCTGGCGCATGTCGATGCGATGGCCGGTCATGCCGCGGCGATCGCGCGGAGTGCGGCGGATCAGTCGGGACCGAGCGGCCGGTTCCGGATTGCCACGACCGCAGCGGTTGCAGAGAACGTGCTGGCGCCGCGCCTGGCATCACTGCTCGCGGCTCATCCCGGTCTGCTGCTGCATCTTCTGACCGCCAGCCAGAATGTCAGCTTCTCGCGCTGGCAGGCGGATTTCGCGATCCGGCTTCGCAAGCCGGAGAAGGGCGATTTCACCATCACCCGGCTCGGCACCATCGCGCTCTTTCTGATCGAGCCTGCCGGCGCCGCGCCGAGCTTCGTCTGCGCCTATCCGGACGATCTCGACGGCATCCCGGAGCAGCAGGTCCTGAAACAGCGCGGGCTGTTCGCTGCGGCCCGCTGCGTCACCGACAATGTCCGCGTGATGTCGGAGCTGCTGCGGAGTGGCCACGCCGCTGCCGTGCTGCCTGAACATGCCTGCCGCGATCTGCTCGCCGATCAATCATTGCGCGTGACACAGCTGCCGCGTCGGCGCGATGTCTGGCTGCTGGTGCAGACCCATCTGAAGCGCGACGCGGCGGCGCGGATCGTGATTGGCTGGCTGCGCGAGTGTTTTGCAGCGTATCAGGCGCGGGATTGAGGCCTGCTCAAGGTCGACGGCGACGTCGGTCGCGGTGCGCGGCGTGTCAGGCGGCGTCGCGTGGCACGATCTTCTTGTAGTTCTGGGTCTGCTCCGCCTTCGAGAGGTCGTGGCGGTCTGCAGGTTCATCCGGAAGCGCGGGTCGTCGCCGAAATAGCGGCCGGGCCGGATGGCGGTATCGGCCGCGTGACATCGCGGGTGCCGCGCATGATCTCGGTGATTCGGCAGGCAAAGAAAAAGGGCGCAGCTTGCGCTGCGCCCTTCCTGTCTCAGAGAGGAACGGACCTTAGAAGTCCATGCCGCCCATTCCGCCGCCCGGAGGCATCGCGGGGCCGCCGGCGTTCTTCTTCGGCAGCTCGGCGACCATCGCCTCGGTGGTGATCAAGAGGCTCGCCACGGAGGCGGCGTTCTGGATCGCGGTACGCACGACCTTGGTCGGGTCGATGATGCCCTTGGACACCATGTTCACGTAGTCACCGGTCTGCGAGTCGAAGCCGTACGCATACTGCTCCTTCTCGAGGATCTTGCCGACGATGACCGAACCGTCCTCGCCCGCGTTGATCGCGATCTGACGGGCCGGAGCGGAGAGCGCCTTGCGGACGATCTCGACACCGGTCTTCTGGTCCTCGTTCTTGGTGCGCAGGCCCTTGAGCTGCTCGGAAGCACGGAGCAAGGCGACGCCGCCGCCCGGCAGGATGCCTTCCTCGACAGCCGCGCGGGTCGCATGCATCGCGTCATCCACGCGATCCTTGCGCTCCTTGACCTCGACCTCGGTCGCGCCGCCGACGCGGATCACCGCGACGCCGCCGGCGAGCTTGGCCAGACGCTCCTGCAGCTTCTCACGGTCGTAGTCCGAGGTGGTCTCCTCGATCTGCGCCTTGATCTGGGCCACGCGCGCCTCGATGTCGGCCTTCTTGCCGGCGCCGTTGACGATCGTGGTGTTCTCCTTGTCGATCATCACCTTCTTGGCACGGCCGAGCATCGAGAGGTTGACGTTCTCGAGCTTGATGCCGAGGTCTTCCGAGATCGCCTGGCCGCCGGTCAGGATCGCGATGTCCTGCAGCATGGCCTTGCGGCGATCGCCAAAGCCCGGGGCCTTGACGGCCGCGACCTTCAGGCCGCCACGCAGGCGGTTGACGACGAGCGTGGCCAGAGCCTCGCCCTCGACGTCCTCAGCGACGATCACCAGCGGCTTGCCGGTCTGCACCACGGCCTCGAGCAGCGGCAGCAGTTCGTTCAGCGACGACAGCTTCTTTTCGTTGATGAGGATGTAGGCGTCGTCCATCTCAACGCGCATCTTGTCGGCGTTGGTGACGAAGTAGGGCGAGATGTAGCCGCGATCGAACTGCATGCCCTCGACGACGTCGAGCTCGGTCTCGAGCGACTTGGCTTCCTCGACCGTGATCACGCCCTCATTGCCGACCTTCTTCATGGCGTCGGCGAGGAACTTGCCGATCTCGGAGTCGCCGTTGGCGGAGATGGTGCCGACCTGAGCGATCTCGTCGTTCGACGTGACCTTCTTCGAGTTCTTGACGAGGTCGGCCACGACCGCCTCGACCGCGAGGTCGATGCCGCGCTTCAGATCCATCGGGTTCATGCCGGCGGCAACGGCCTTGGCGCCCTCGCGGACGATGGCCTGGGCCAGCACGGTCGCGGTGGTGGTGCCGTCGCCGGCCGCGTCAGCGGACTTCGAGGCGACCTCGCGCACCATCTGTGCGCCCATGTTCTCGAACTTGTCGTCGAGCTCGATCTCCTTGGCGACGGTGACGCCGTCCTTGGTGATGCGCGGCGCGCCGAACGACTTGTCGAGGACGACGTTGCGGCCCTTCGGACCGAGCGTGACCTTCACGGCATTGGCGAGAATGTCCACGCCGCGCAGCATGCGGTCGCGGGCTTCGACGCCGAATTTTACGTCTTTCGCTGACATATTGGGTTTCCCTGGGTTGAACTTTGCTCCTCGTCCTGAGGAGCCTGCCATGGTCGATTGAACCTTGGGCGGGCGTCTCGAAGGACGAGATGGGGAGGTGGTCGAGGCCTCATCCTTCGAGACGCCGGCTGCGCCGGCTCCTCAGGATGAGGGGCAACAGCGCTTAGGCGGCCTTCTTCTTCGACGCGGTGTCGGTGAGCACGCCCATGATGTCGCTTTCCTTCATGATGAGCAGCTCCTGGCCGTCGATCTTGACCTCGGTGCCCGACCACTTGCCGAACAGCACGCGATCACCGACCTGGACGTCGAGCGGGACCAGCTTGCCGCTCTCGTCGCGGGCGCCCGGGCCCACCGCGATCACTTCGCCCTGCGAGGGCTTTTCCTTGGCCGAGTCGGGGATGATGATGCCGCCAGCGGTCTTCTCTTCGGCGTCGATGCGCTTGACCACGACGCGGTCGTGAAGCGGACGGAAAGCCATACAGTCCTCCTAAGCTATTGAGGCGATTGTCAGTTTCTGGAATTTTGGCAGTCGCTGCCGGCGAGTGCCAGCACGCCGGCTGGATTTAGGGGAGAGTTGGGGGCCGGGCAAGGGTGTGTAGCAGAAAAATTAGCAGTCAACTGCGCGCTCTGCCAAAGCGTTCCGATAGCGTTAACAGGGTCGGAACAGATCGTGAAACCCCGTATTAGCACCCGGGCTAAGTCGCTGCTAATGCAGCATTTTTCAACATGCCGTTAAACATTTAAGCTTGAGATGGATTGAGAACATGCGTCACATTTCGAAGCAGTGAGCGCATCTTTGCCGGGTGGCTCCATCCCGGTTGGCCACACGGACATGCGCTCCAGAAACGGAGGTTGGCATGGTGTCGAGGGTTGAGGTTTCCGAGGACTTTCGGAAACAGGTCTTGGGTTACGGGCTGACGACCGCGCAGATCCTGTATCGGATGCCGGACCATCGCTCGCTGTTGCAGACCTATGTCTGGCAGAACTACGACCTGTTTCCGAAATTTCCGGCGCTGCAGGATTTCCTGGCGTTCTGGCAGGAGAAGATCGAGGGCCCGCTGTACTCGGTCACGGTGGCGCATTCCAAGCTGATCAAGCCCGCCGAGCTGCGCGCCGTCGACGGCGTGTTCCGGCTGAATTGAGCTGACAGCCGATCAGACGCCACAACCGCCGTTGTTATTCCGGGGCGCGCGCAACGCGAGCCCGGAATCCATCGCGCGGCAACACGTGCGAAGGAATGGATTCCGGGCTCGTCGCTGCGCGCCGCACCGGAATGACGACCTCTTGCGGAGCCCCTGCGGAGTTCTTCCAACTGTGATAGCCTCAGAGCGAGGAACGCAGGGGAGCGCCATGGCCAAGAAGAGCCGGACCACCAAGTCAGCATCACGCGCCGCCGCGAAGGCCGCGCCGCGCAAGACCGCAAAGACCAAGCCGACTGCAAAAGCCGCAGCCAAGACGCTCGCGAAGCCGGGCCGGGCGGCGTCGTCGGCGCGCAAGGCGCTTGCCAGCCAGGGACGGCCGGCGCCGGCACCGCGGCGGCCGAAGCAGAAGGTCGCGATCAGCCATCTCAACGAGGCGGACTTCAAGGCCGACGGCCTGCGCGCCTATGCGCATTACCGCGATCTCAGCATTGCGGCGGCCACCCATGGCCTGGCGCGGGCGCATGTCATCCGCATGCTGCCGCCGTGCAACCCGCAGGAGGTCTCGAAGCTGCACACCCATGCCGTCGACTTCCAGATGGTCTACGTGCTCAAGGGATGGGTGAAGAGCTATCTTGAAGGCGTTGGCGAGACGCTGATGAAGGAGGGCAGCTGCTGGACGCAGCCGCCGAAGATCCGGCACATGATCCTCGATTATTCCGACGACGTTGAGCTGCTGGAGGTTATCCTGCCGGCCGACTTCAAAACGGTCGAACTTACGACGTAAAGCCGACAGAAACGGATGGAAACAATTCGCGTGCGATGGACGGCGGTCGCATCGCACGTGTGTTGACGTCCCGCTCGACCGGGCGGGATGGGCTCAGGGCAGATGTGTGCGCATGCCGCATTCGCCTGTGGGCTTGCCCGGGGCATGTCCATTCCGTTGCCGCCGCTTGTGTCCAGATTTCGTCAGGCTGCGATTTTCAGCTCGGCGGCCGGCCGGCCGGGCCCCGCCCGCGTCGCGGGCGCCAGCACGGGGCTGGGCCACCGTGAGGATATCGACTGGCTGCGCGCGATCGCGGTGCTCGCCGTGGTCGGCTTCCATTTCGAGGCGCCGGCGATCTTCGGCGGCTTCGTCGGCGTCGACATCTTCTTCGTCATCTCCGGCTATCTGATCACGGGAATCATTTCGGCCGAGATCGTAAGCGGCCAATTCTCGTTCGCCCGCTTCTACGAGCGCCGCGCACGGCGGCTGCTGCCCGCCCTCTATGTGATGGTCGCATGTGCTGCGATTCCGGCGTCGCACGAGCTGCTCAGCTCCGAACGCGCCGAGTTCTTCGAGTCTGCCACCGCCGTCGTCACCTTCACCTCGAACGTCTTCTTCTGGCTGCGGTCCGGCTATTTCGACCATGCGGCGGTCGAGAAGCCGCTGCTGCACACCTGGTCGCTCGCGGTCGAGGAGCAGTTCTATCTGGTGCTTCCGGTCGTCGTCTGGGGGGGGCGGCTGCTGGCGCAGCGGCGCAGGCTGGTGCTGCCTGGGGTCCTGGCGCTGTTCGCCGCGGGGTCGTTTGCGCTCGGCTTGCTCTTGTTGCGTAACGGCGCATTTGCGAGCGCTTTCTTTCTCAGCCCGCCGCGGGCGTGGGAATTCCTGCTCGGCAGCCTGCTGGCCGTGTCGCGCCTTCCTGCGCCACCGCCAGGCGTGGTGCAGCGCGCGGCGCGCGGGCTGTCGCTCATCCTGATGGCGATCCCGATTCTGGCGTTGCGTCCCGGGCCAAGCTCTCCCGGCCTCAACGCACTCGCGCCCTGTCTCGGCGCGGCGCTGTTTCTGTGGAGTGGGACTGGCGTGGCCAACGTGCCGCGCCACCGGATGTCACCGCTCAAATGGGCGGCGTTCGTCGGCCGCATCTCTTACTCGCTGTATCTCTGGCACTGGCCGCTGTTTGCGTTCGCGCGCTTCGCCAAGCCCGGCCTCGCGCTCGACGGCTGGGAGCGGGCGGGCCTGTTCGTGCTGACGGTGGCCGTGGCCACGCTGTCCTGGCGCTATGTCGAGCAGCCGTTCCGGACTCGTCAGCTCGCAGCCACGCCGCGCGCCGCCTTCAGCCTTGCCGCGCTGGCGAGCCTGCTGCTGCTGGCGGGCAGCGGCGTGGGGCTGCTGGGCAGTGGTGCGGTGTCTAAGGCCGACCGCGCCGCGCAGCGCTTCGATGCCTATAACAGCTACGACATGAAGCCGCTCTATCGCTATGGCGCGTGCTTCACGACGCCGGATGGGCGGGTCGCCGAGGACTGCCTGCGTCCTGTCTCGGGCAAGACCAACATACTGCTGTGGGGCGACAGCTTCGCTGCGCATTATTTTCACGGCCTCAGAGCTCACCTTGATCCGAAGACGGTCCATATCATGCAGGCGAGCCAGCCCACCTGCATGCCGACCTTCAGCGCCGAGACCCAGGGCGTCGGCGTGTGCCGGGCGTTCGCGGTTCAGATGGGCGAATATTTCGCGCAGGCACGACCTGACCTGGTCGTGATGTCGGCGGATTGGCTCGAGAATGCCCGGCCGCCGCGCTTCGCGGGTATGGTGCGGGACCTCCGGCGAACCATCGGGCGTCTGCGCGAAGCTGGCATTCCGGTGGTTCTGTTCGGTCCTTCCGTGCAGTTCCGGGCGCGGCTGCCATCGATGCTGGCGCGCGCCACGCTGCGCGGCGTGACACCTGAGTCCGCGGCGTTCGTCCGCTCGGACATCTTCGCGCTGGACGCGGCGATGCAGGCGGCATTGCCGCCGCGAGAGGGACTATCCTACGTGTCGATCCTGTCAGCCATCTGCGAGGACCGGCGCTGTCCGCTTACGGCCAGCAACGTCCCGCTGTCCTTCGACCATGCGCATCTGACGGCCGAGGGCTCGGAGCATGTGATGGCTGCGGTGGCGCCACGCCTGTTGCCTGATACGACCGACTTCAGTTCACGTGAGCAGGCCCGCGAGCGGTCCGATCAGGCAGGTGATAGCGGAACCCGAGACGATTGATTGGAACGCGAACAGCTCGGTGGCGCTGGCGCCAAAGAGAAGAGATCACGATGCGTCCCGTGGAACAGCATGATGATCCGGAGCAGGCGTGTTTGTTGCAGTTGCCTCTTCTGACTTGCGGCCGCCGTGGCCCTTCCAGCCGCGATACACGCGCGGCTGCGCCTGCAATCGCGGGCGAAGAGGTGCGTTGCTACGTCAACACCCCCACGATCGCCCCCATCAAGCATGTCGTCAGCGTGCCTGAGACGATCGATTTCAGGCCGAGCGCGTTGATCTCGTCGCGCCGCGTCGGCGCCATGGTGCCGAGGCCGCCGATCATGATGCCGAGGCTGGCGAAGTTGGCGAAACCGCACATCGCATAGAGCATGATCAGCCGTGCGCGTGGATCGAGCGCCGCGGCGTCGAGCTTGGACAGCTCGACATAGGCGATCAGCTCGTTGAGTACCGTCTTGGTGCCCATCAGGCTGCCGGCGGTGACGGCCTCTGACCATGGCAGGCCCATCAGCCAGCACACCGGCGCCATCACCAGGCCGAGCAGCCGCTGCAGCGAGATGGCGGCGCCGCCGATCGCGGGCGAGAGCGACAGGATGGTATTGGCGAGATGCACCAGCGCCACCAGCACCAGCAACAGCGCGATGATGTTCATCAGCAGCTCGAGCCCGGCGCCGGTGCCCTTGACGATGGCGTCCATGGTCGAGGAGGCCTGCATGTCGGGATCGCCGAGCGCGCCACCGGTCAGCTGCTTCGAGGTTTCCGGCACCATGATCAGGCTGATCAGGATCGACGCCGGTGCGCCGAGCACCGAGGCGATGACGAAATGCGCGGCGGCGTCCGGGATGAGCGGCGCCAGCAACGTCGCGTACAGCACCAGCACGGTGCCGGCGATTCCAGCCATGCCGCCGGTCATGACCAGAAACAATTCGCTGCGCGTCATCTGCGCCAGATAAGGGCGGATGAACAGCGGCGCCTCGACCATGCCGAGAAAGACGTTGGCCGCCGTGGAGAGGCCAACGGCGCCGCCGACGCCGAGCGTGCGCTCCAGCAGCCAGGCCATGCCGCGCACCAGCGGCGGCAGCACCCGCCAATAGAACAGCAGGGTCGTCAGCACGCTCATGACCAGCACGATCGGCAGCGCCTGGAAGGCGAGCACGAAGTCGGCGCCGGGCGCCTTCAGATCGAAGGGCAGGGCGCCGCCGCCGACATAGCCGAATACGAACGAGGTGCCGGCGCGCGAGGCCTGCGAGATCGCACCGACGGCGTCGTTGATGGCGCCGAAGGCGCGGGCCACCGCGGGCACCTTCAGCAGGACGACTGCGGTGAGGATCGTCACCATCAGTCCCAGCGCGGCCTGCTTCAGCGACACCGCGCGACGGTTCTCGCCGAGCGCCCAGGCGATCGCGAGCAGCGCGACGATTCCGAACGCCGATTGCAGCTGAAGCATCAAATCCCCCAAACCACCTGGTGAATTATGAGCGCAGGGAACCGCTCCGCGCAACGCCATGCCGCCATGCGGGACTTGCGATTGACAAGCATCTGGGCCTGCGTCACGCAGGCCCATCATGTCGACCACCGTCCCGATCGGCGCGCGCGATCTGTTGAAGCAAAGCGCGTTCCTGTTCTTCCTGTCGTCCCGCAGCCTGTCGCGCTTCGCGAGCCAGATCGCGGCGGTGGCGATCGGCTGGCAGATCTACGACCTGACGGGACGGGCCTTCGATCTCGGCATGGTCGGGCTGATCCAATTCCTGCCCACGGCATTGCTGGTTTTCGTCGCCGGCAACGCCGCCGATCGTTTTCGGCGCAAGCGCGTGGTGCAGCTCTGCCAGCTCGCTGAGGCGCTCACCGCGCTTTATTTGTGCTGGGGCGCTTACGCCGGCCAGCTCGGCGAAATCCAGCTGTTCGCAGCCACCTTCGTGCTCGGCACCGCCGGGGCATTCGAGAGCCCGGCGACCGCGGCGCTGCTGCCGCTGATCGCGCCGGAAGGCACGTTGCAGCGGGCGAGCGCGCTGTCGAGCGGTGCAGCGCAGCTCGCGACCATCGCCGGCCCTGCCATCGGCGGCTTCGCCTATGCGGTCGCGCCCGGACTGCCCTATGGCGTCATGATGCTGTTCTGGCTCGCCGGCATGGCGCTGACCGGCCTGATGCAGGTGCCGGACGACGTGCCGGCCGAGCGCCTCGATGGCAGCAAGGATGACCTGTTCGCCGGCGTCCGCTTCATCCGCGCCAATCCAGCGATCCTCGGCACCATCTCGCTCGACCTGTTCGCGGTGCTGCTCGGCGGCGTCAGCGCGCTGCTGCCGATCTATGCGCGCGACGTGCTCGACACCGGGCCGTTCGGCCTCGGCGTGCTGCGCGCGGCGCCCGCGGTCGGCGCGCTGGCGATGACGGCTGTGCTGGCGCGCTATACGATCAGGCGGCGTGTCGGCCTGCGCATGTTCCAGGCGGTCATCGTGTTCGGTGCCGCCACGGTCGTGTTCGCCCTGTCGCATGTGATGTGGGTGTCGGTCCTCGCACTCGCCATTCTCGGCGCTGCCGACACGATCAGCGTCGTCATCCGCTTCTCGCTGGTGCAGCTCGCCACGCCGAACGAGATGCGTGGCCGGGTCGGCGCGGTGAACTTCCTGTTCATCAACGCCTCCAACCAGCTCGGCCAGTTCGAGAGCGGCGTCACCGCCGCGCTGTTCGGCGCCATGCCCGCCGCCGTGCTCGGCGGCCTCGGCACCATCGCGATCGCGCTGTTGTGGATGAAGCTGTTTCCAACGCTGCGCAAGGTCGAGCGGCTGGAGTAGCACTCGTAGATGGGGTAACGGGCCGACCACCCGAGCGGCACGCTCACTCCGGCGCTATTTGTGAGCGCCGTTCGCGTGCCGCTGGGGTGGTCGGCCCGTTACCCCATCTACAAAGCTGTCACCCCCGTCCGACGAACGGCATCTTGGTGGCCATCACGGTGATGAACAGGACGTTGGCGCTGAGCGGCAGGCCGGCCATGTAGGCGACGGCATCGCCGACGGCCTTCACGTCCATGCGCGGCTCCGGCATCATGCGGCCGTCCGGCTGCAGCACGCCGCCGACCATGCGCTCGGTCATCGGTGTCTCGGCATTGCCGATGTCGATCTGGCCGACCGCGATGTCATAGGCACGGCCGTCGAGATTCGACGCTTTTGTCAGGCCGGTGATGGCGTGCTTGGTCGAGGTGTAGGGCGAGGAGAACGGCCGCGGCGCATGCGCCGAGATCGAACCATTGTTGATGATGCGACCGCCACGCGGCGACTGGTCCTTCATGATGCGGAAGGCGTGCTGCGTGCACAGGAACGGCGCGGTGAGGTTGGTCGCGACCACCGACTGCCACTGCTCCATCGTGAGATCCTCGAACGGGACCGGCGGCGCGCCCATGCCGGCATTGTTGAACAGAACGTCGAGTCGGCCATAGGTCGACTTGACCATGTCGAACAGCGCCGCGATCGAGGCGGGGTCCATCATGTCGGCGGAGACGGGCAGGCTCATGCCAGCCGGGCCGAGCTTGGCGGTCTCCTCCAGCATCTCCTTGCGGCGGCCGGCCAGCACCACGGTGAAGCCGGAATTCATCAGCGCCAGCGATGCGGCGCGGCCGACACCCGTGCCTGCGCCCGTCACCAGCGCGATCTTCTTTGCCGCTTCAGCCATGTTTCCTCACCTTCAGTTTTCACGTTTTGCAGTTTTGAGCGTTGTGCCGCGTCAGTGCTTCACTTCGCTCTGAGTCTTATAGGGCGGCCGCGGAATGTTGTTATGCGCAGCGCGCAGGGCCGCCGACCAGCGCGAGCGGAGGTCATGGAAATAGGGCTCACCGGCCTCGATGCGATGGTTGAGGTCGGCCTCGCAGGCGTCGGCGCGCACCACCAGCACGTCGATCGGCAGGCCGACGCCGAGATTGGAGCGCATCGTCGAATCCATCGAGATCAGGCCGGTCTTCAGCGCCTCGTAGAGTTCGACATCGTAATGCATGGCGCGGTCGAGCACCGGCTTGCCGTATTTGTGCTCGCCGATCTGCAAATACGGCGTGTCGGTGGTGCATTCGATGAAGTTGCCGGCGGTGTAGACCATGAACAGCCGCATCCGCGAGCCCTTGATCTGGCCGCCGAACAGGAAGGAGACATCGAAGGAGATGTCCTCGGCCTTCAGGGCCGGACCTTCGGTCGCGTGCACCATGCGGATCGCCTTGCCGATGCGCTGCGCGGCCTGGAACATGGTCGGCGCGTTCATCAGCGTCTCGACCTCGCCGGTTTCGGGGTCTTCCATGCCTTCGGTCAGGGTCGATAGCACGGACTGGCTGATGGCGAGATTGCCGGCGCAGGCGACCGCCACGATGCGCTCGCCGGGATTGGAGAAGATGTGCAGCTTGCGGAAGGTCGAGACATTGTCGAGACCGGCATTGGTTCGGGTGTCCGCGATCATGACGAGCCCGTCACGCACCAGAATTCCGCAGCAATAGGTCATCGTCAGTCCCCCGAGCCAGAGCGCGAATTAGTAGCGAAATTCGGTCGAACGTCCAACCCTGCAATGCCGTAGCCCGCATGAGCGGCAGCCGGCGCCCGGCAGGGCGCGGGCGGGAGCGATATCCGGGGTCTGACGTGCTGTCTTGGCGAACCCGCATGTCGCTTCGCTCATGCGGGCTCCGAGAGCCGTCCCGGATTTCAGGACTGCCGCTGCGACTGCGATTGCGACTGCCCGCCGCGGCCGACCTGCTCGACCTTCACCTTCACGGTCAGCGTCTCGGTCCCGCCGCCGTAACGGGTGCCGCGCACCGGCGCCGCGCCGAGATAATCCAGCCCGATCGCCACCCGAACGTGGGCGTCGGTGGTGCAGATGCAGTTCGCGGCGTCGAAACCCACCCAGCCGAGATTCGGCACATAGGCTTCGGCCCAGGCGTGGCCAGCTTCCTGATGCACTGCACCATCGGAGCGCAGGAAGTGGCCTGACACGAAGCGGGCCGGGATGCCCGCGGCGCGTGCGCTGGCAATGAAGATGTGGGCGTAATCCTGGCAGACACCCCGCTTCAAGGCAAAAGCCTCGGCTGCCGAAGTGCCGCTGTGGGTCGGGTCTTCGTCGAAGGTCATGTGCTCATAGACCTGCGTCATCAGGGTGTGCAGGAAGCCGAGCACGTCGCTCTCCGATTCCGCGCGCAGGTCGCGCACCACGGCAGCCATGGCGGCATTGGCCGCCGTCAGCGGGGTGGTTCGCAGGAAGAAGCCGGGCGGAAACCGCTCATCCGCGCCTTTCAGCACACCGCCGGTGTCGTGCGTCTCGACCAGGCCTTCGGCGGTGATCGTGAGGTCCTGCAGCGCGCCATGGGTGATCACATGGGTCACGTTGCCGAACGCGTCCTCGTGCATATCGAGCCGGGAATCGGTCGACACATCGATCTGCCACTCCGCCACATATTGGCCGTCATGGCTGCCGGGCGTCATGCGGATGATCTGGATGGCGCCAGTCGCCGCCGGCTCATAGCGGTAGGTGGTGGAATGGGAGATACGCAGGCGCATGGCGGTCGACCGGTTTTCGTCAGTGTGCTGTCCGCGGTAGCTCGTTTCAACTCTCCCTGAAAGGGGGAGAAGGGTCCTCAAGCGGAGGGATTGGTGCCAAGCCCGGGGCCGTGGTCTTGCGGACACAGCTCGGCAGCACGCCTTTTCGTCTTTCTGGCGGCAGAGCCCAGGGCTCGGCCGTACAGCGGCTCAGATCAGATATTGCTTGGTGATGATCTCCCCCAGCCGCGAATTGTCGCCGATGAACTCCTGGATGAACTCGTGGACGCCGCGCTGGAAGATGTCGTCCATGTTGGAATGCTCCAGCCGGTTGCGGACGCCGCGGGCATGGCGCTGCGCCGCCCCCTGGCGGCCATAAGCGACGCCGATCTGGTCGAGGTTGCGCACGAGGTTGCCGTAGCAACTGGCGAGCGAGCGCGGCAGCGTGTCGTTGAGGATCAGGAGGTCCGCGATCAGCCAGGGTTTCAGCGTCTCGCGATACACCCAATGATAGGCGGTGAGCGCCGAGACCGAGCGCAGGATCGAGGTCCATTGATAATAGTCCAGCGGGCCGCCGACATGTTCCTCCTCGGGCAGCAGCACGTGATATTTCACGTCGAGAATGCGCGCGGTGTTGTCGGCGCGCTCCAGATGCAGCCCGAGCCGCGAGAACCAATAGGCGTCGTTGCGCAGCATGGTGCGGTAGGCCGAGCCGTCGAAGCGCAGCGAGGTCTCCTGCACGAAGCGCAGGAAGCGCGCCAGCTCCTCGCGCGTCTTGGTGCCCTTGCTCCATACCTCCTGAAGCTCGATCCAGGAGCCGTTCAGGGTGTCCCACATCTCGGAGGTGAGCGCCGTGCGCACCGAGCGGGCATTGAGGCGCGCAGCCTCGATGCAGTTCTTGATCGAGGACGGGTTGGACTGGTTGAAGGACAGATATTCGATGACGTTCTGCTCGTTGGCCTCGGCATAGACCTCGTAGAAGCTGACATTGACGCCGGCGGTCATCAGCGCCGATTCCCACTCATTGGTCTTGCCGATATAGGCCGCGGGAAGGGCGGTGACGCGCAGGGTGGCGTCGATGGTGCGGGCGAGATACTCGGCGCGCTCGACATAGCGGGCCAGCCAGTACAGGTTTTCGGCGGTGCGCGAGAGCATGGGCAATCTACAAGGTGCGGAGTGAAGCTGCCCCGGCGACGGGGAAGGCAGGCACAGATCCGGGGAATCGTGTGGTCGAGCGTTTGCGACGAACGCGCCTGCGGCCGTCCTTCGCGACGCACGCCTGCGGCGTGCTCCTCCGGACGAGGGCTGCAGGCGAAGCGGGATCCGAGGCCCTCATGGTGAGCAGCGCCGCCTGCGGCGCGTCTCGAACCATGAGGCCCTGGTGCGTGTTCTCCGCCGCGGGCCGGAAGAGGTGAGAGCGAGCTGGCGGCTCCACGCGCGCAAACCGACACTCACTCATCCAGCACCCATGTGTCCTTGGTGCCGCCGCCCTGGCTGGAATTCACCACCAGCGATCCCTCCTTCAGCGCCACGCGGGTCAGGCCGCCGGGCACGATGGTGGTGCGGTCGCGCCCGGTCAAAACGAACGGACGCAGATCGACATGCCGCGGCGCAAGTCCCGAGGTGACGCAGGTCGGGCAGGTGGACAATGCGAGCGTCGGCTGGGCGATGAAGCCCTCCGGCTCGCGCTTCAGCTTGTCGCGGAACGCCTCGATCGTGGCCTTGGTCGCGGCCGGTCCGATCAGCATGCCGTAGCCGCCGGAGCCGTGCACCTCCTTGACGACGAGCTCGCCGAGATGGTCGAGCACGTAGGACAAATCCTGCGGCTCGCGGCAGCGCCAGGTCTGGACGTTCTTCAGGATCGGCTCCTCGTCCAGGTAGAACTTCACGATGTCCGGCATGTAGGAATAGATCGCCTTGTCGTCGGCGATGCCGGTGCCCACCGCATTGGCGAGCGTGACGTTGCCGGCGGCATAGGCCGACATCAGGCCGGGCACGCCCAGCGCCGAATCCGGCCGGAAGGTGAGAGGATCGAGGAAGTCGTCGTCGACGCGGCGATAGATCACGTCGACCCGCTTCAGGCCCTCCGTCGTCCGCATGAACACCTCCTCGTTCTTGACGATGAGGTCGCGGCCCTCGACCAGTTCGATGCCGAGCTTGTCGGCCAGGAACGAGTGCTCGTAATAGGCGGAATTATAGATGCCGGGCGTCATCAGCGCGACCGTCGGCTCGGCCGAGGCGCTGAGCGGCGCCACCGAGCGCAGCGCCGACAACAATTCGTCCGGATAGCGCTCGACCGGGGCGACGCGGTGGCGCGCGAACAGGTCCGGAAACAGCCGCATCATGATCTCGCGGTTTTCCAGCATGTAGGACACGCCCGAGGGCGTGCGCGCGTTGTCCTCGAGCACGATGAAGTCGTTGGCGTCGACGCGGACGATATCGATGCCGGCGATGTGGACATAGACGTCGTGTGGCACGTCCTGGCCGTTCATCTCCGGACGGAACACGGGGTTCTGGAAGATCAGGTCGTCCGGCACGACATCGGCGCGCAGGATGTCGCGGCCGTGATAGATATCGCGCAGGAACATGTTCAGCGCCTTGACGCGCTGCTTCAGCCCCTTCTCCAGCAGCGCCCATTCCTTGCCGGAGAGGATCCGCGGGATGACGTCGAACGGGATCAGCCGCTCCTGCGCCTCCGCTTCGCCATAGACGGCGAAGGTGATGCCGATTCGGCGGAACAACAGCTCCGCTTCATGGCGGCGATATTCCAGCGCCTCCGGTGGCGTTTCCTTCAGCCACCGCGACAGCTCCTGATAGGCCTGACGGACGTCGCCGCCCGGCTCGTTCATTTCGTCGAACGCAACTGCCATAGATGCCCGTGTGTCCCAGCCTCGTCATACACTGCATGACTCTGCATGATGGTAGCAAGGGCTGGGCCAGCGCGATATGCATTCTCCTGCGGCATTTCGTGGGGTGCCGGGAAGTCTGCCTTAAAAACCGGCTGCATGATGCTCAAATCCGCGGCATAAGCTGCGACGTTACGGATGACATTGGCTTCGGCGCGGGCCAAAAGAGACGTCAGATGCGAGGAGAAACCATGAGCGAGATCGTCACCGCGGGGTTGCTGGTCATCGGCGACGAAATCCTGTCCGGCCGGACCAAGGACAAGAATATCGGCTTCATCGCCGAATACCTGACCAATCTCGGCATCGACCTGAAGGAGGTGCGGGTCGTCGCCGACGAGGAGCCGGAGATCATTGCAGCCCTCGACGCACTGCGGCACCGCTACACCTATGTGTTCACCACCGGCGGCATCGGCCCGACCCATGACGACATCACCGCGGACGCGATCGCCAAGGCGTTCGGCGTCGGCATCGACCATCATCCCGAGGTCGTGGCGCGCTTCCGCGAGCGCTGGAGCGAGCAGGACCTCAACGAGGCACGGCTGCGCATGGCGCGCATTCCCGACGGCGCCGAGCTGATCCAGAGCGCGACCATCCTGGCGCCGGGCTTCAAGCTCGGCAATGTCATCGTCATGGCCGGCGTGCCCTCCATCATGCAGGCGATGATGGACATCGTCGCGCCGAAGCTGAAATCGGGCGTGCGCATGCTGTCGGAGACCGTGCGCGCCAATGCGCGCGAGGGCGACATCGGCGGCCCCTTGCGCGAGATCGCCAAGGCGCATCCCGACACCATCATCGGCAGTTATCCGTTCATCGACGAGGACCAGAAGCCGAACACGCATCTGGTGGTGCGCTCGCGCGACCAGGACAAGCTGTCGGCGGCGATGGCGGCGGTGAAGGAGATGCTCGCCGGGCTCAACGTGACGCGCTAAGCAGAAGGCGGCTTCGAGAACAGACGGACCAGACGAGATGGCGGACAAGACGTTGACGGCAGAGGAGCGGGCGGGGCGGGCCTTCCCGGTGTCCTGGGACCAGTTCCACCGCGATTGCCGGGCGCTGACCTGGCGGCTGAACGATGCCGGTCCGTTCGCCGCGATCATCGCCATCACCCGCGGCGGGCTGGTGCCGGCGGCGATCGTCGCGCGAGAGCTCGGCATCCGCGTGATCGACACGGTCGGCATCGCCAGCTACGACCACACCCGCCAGGGCGAGCTGAACATCCTCAAGGCCATCTCCGAGGATACGCTCAAGCTCGGCAGCGGCACCGGCAAGGGGCTCCTGATCGTCGACGACCTCGTCGACACCGGCAAGACCGCTCAGCTGGTGCGCGAAATGCTGCCTGACGCCCATTTCGCCACCGTCTACGCCAAGCCCAAGGGCCGGCCGCTGGTCGACACCTTCATCACCGAAGTGTCGCAGGACACCTGGATCTTTTTCCCCTGGGACACCGCGCTGTCCTTCGCGCCGCCGCTGCGCGACGGGGCGGCGTGATGAGGGGGGGAATAGGGAGTAGGGAGTAGGGAGTAGCGAACAGGGGGGCGGGAGGGCGGCCGAATCATGGGTTGCTCGCCATTTGCCGCTCCGCAGCCGCAGGCGGAGGAGCCGATGCCTCTGCAGAACCGTGTCACGCCGACAGGCGAGATTGTCGCCACGCCGCACCGCGGCCTGTTCACTGGCAATCGCGGCATCATCCATGATCCCGCGACGAGGACGTTGTTGCGGAAGCGCTGGTCGAGCCAAGCATGGCTGGTCTGCCTGTGCGATTTCCGCGGCCGCCGCCGCGAGGTGATGGCGACGCAGAGCTGGACCGAACTGTTCTTCCTCGACGAGGCCACGGCCCTGGCGGGCGGACATCGGCCATGCTTCTTTTGCCGCCGCGATGACGCCAACCGGTTTCGTGCGGCGTGGCAGCAGGGCAATGCTGTCAGCGGTGTTCGCGCCGCCGACATCGACAGGGTGCTGCATCGCGAGCGGCTCGACCATGGCCGCAAGCGGCTGCACCCGCTGACGGTGCCGGTGGCCGATCTGCCTGACGGCACGATGGTGCAGGCGGGCGAGGAGAGTCTGCTGATCGTTGCGGGCCGCAGCCGGCCATGGTCCTTCGCCGGCTACGGCGACCCCCGCGACGACGTGACGGCAGTGTGTCTGCTGACCCCTCCGTCGACGCTTCGCGCGCTGCAAGCCGGCTATCGCCCGGTGCTCCATCCGAGCGCTTAAGCCCCGTGGCCCCAATCAGCGGACGCCTGCGCCCGCAAGGCGAAGGCGGCAGCGACATCCGGATTCTGCGACATGGCGCATCAGACCCCGCATGTCGCTGGCGTCGTCGCGCATGCGGCGCGCCAGCTGTCGCTCCTGCGGGCTACGGACTACGACGGCCGAGGGACTGCGCGGCCCTCGCGTCACCATGCGTAGCGCACGACGCCCTTGCCGGCGTAGCTGCGGGTCACGTCCGAGAACTCGCCTTCGAAGCTTGCTGCGGCTGACCAGCCGTTTCTCCACTTCATTTCCGCGGCGACCGTCGTCAGCGCCGAGTTCTGCGCCAGCCGCGCGCCGTTGACGACGAAGGATGCGCCGGGGAGTGTCTGGAACGTGGCTCCGACCGAACGGCTGGGATTGAAGTCATAGGCCCAGGCGAAGCGGCTGCGCAGCGTGAACACGCCGTCCGTCAGCGCATAGGCCTTGTCGGTGCGAACACCCAGCTCCGACCTCGTATCGGTCAAGCTCTGCGATCCGAAACGGAGCGCGAAAGTGTTGGCGCCGGCGACCGCGCTCTCGGCATAGCCCGGCAGGTTGAAGGTGGTGAACTGCGCGGCGGCGTAGGGCGTGATGCCGAACCCCATCCATGGCGAGATGAAGCGATAGCCGCCTTCGAGCCGGCCGGCGAAGGTGTTGGCATCAAAATTGGCTCGCAACTGATCGACGCCAGCCACCGTCACCGTGCGGTTGGTGGTGACGTTCTGCCATCCATAGGCCAGTGCCCCCGAAACATAGCCTGCGCCGATCATGTGCCTGACGAAGGCGCCGGCCTGGAACAGGTCGGAGCGCCCGCTGCCGCCATTGGCGACGTTGAATGTGGTGCCGCCGCCCGCCAGCGAAAAGCCGGCGATCGTGAAAGGCGAGAAGCGATAGTCGGCGCCGACGGCCGTGCCGTAGATGTTGCTGGTCGTGTTGTTGGAGCCGAGCGCGGTGTTGCCGTCGGTGCTCTGCGAGCCGCCGAAGCCGGCCGCCCACACGCTCCAGTTCGGCCTTGCCACCGGCGCGGCCGGCGCCTTGGTATAGATCGCCGCCAGGGCGTCGTTCGGATTGCGCTTGGTCGCATAAGCGAGCGCTTCTTCGGCATAGCCGATCGCGCCGGCGGGCGCAGAGCCCTGGTCGCCGCGGCCGCCGAGGAACGGATCGGTCATGATGCCCATGAACTGGGTCATCGCAGTAAAGGTCGTCTGCTGCGAGCCGGTCGAGGTCTCGCCCGAGATCTGTGTCAGCCCCGTCGGTGTCAAGCCGGTGAATACGACCGGAATGCTGCCGTTCCGGTTGAAATAGTTGGTGAGCGCGTTGCTGACGTTCTGCTGGTTGATGCTGCCCGACGCCGTGTTCATCGTGAGGTCGATGAACGCATTGTTGCTGTCATAGCTCAGCGTGGAGGAGAAGCCTGCCGGCAGGTTGGTGTTGGTCACGCCGCTGAAGGTGCCGCTGACGCCGCCGGTCGCGGTGAGAATGGTGTACTTCTTGGAGATGTAGGTGCCGTTGGCGTAGTTCGCAGTGACCGCAGCGCCGGTAAGATTGGCGGTGCCGGTGATCTGGGCAAGTGAGGCGGTCGTCGGGTTGAGCTGCACCAGATAGACCGCACCCGACTGGAATGCGAGGTTTCCGGTGATTGCCATGGACGAGGCCGGGTTGCCATTGCCGGGCGTGAAAGTGCCGGCGATCGTCACATTGGCGCCGGTCACGGCGCCGTCGCCGCTCAGCGTGCCGAAGGTCTTGTTGAAACCGTTGAGATCCAGCGTGCCGCCGGACAGCACGCTGAAGACGGTGCTGGCGCCGAATGCGTTCGCCGTACCCGCGCGCAGCGTACCGCCGATGACGTTGGTCTCGCCGGTGTAGGTGTTGGTGCCCGACAGCAGCAGGATGCCGCCGCCCGCTTTTACCAAGGTGCCGGCGGAAGCGCCGTTGGAGACAATGCCTTGCAGCGTGGTCGTGGTCGCTGAGGTCACATCGATCGTCGACAGGCCGGCAATCTTGAAGTCGCGACCATTGGCGAGGGTGGTCGTGCCAGTGACCGCTAGCGTGCCGCCATTGGAAATGATCACGTCATTGGCAACGTTGCCGAGGTTCGCGGTGGCGCCGATCGAAACAGTGCCTGCGCTGATGTTGACGTTGCCGGTGAAGGTGTTGGTCGCTGACAGCACCAAGGTGCCGGCGCCGGTCTTGTTGATGGCGGTGTTGACGCCGCCGGTCGTCAGTCCGGTGCCGCCGATGGAGTCGCCATAGGTCACGCTGCCGCCGGACACGCCGATATTGGCCGTCACGCCGCTCAGGAAGATGCCGGCGCCCTGCGCTGCGCCTGCCGCTGCTGAAAATCCATTGATGGCGCTTGGCCCGATCCCGATGCCGGGGGTGCCGGCGGCGCCACCGGCGACGGTGTTGCCGGAAATCGGCGAATCGAGAATCGTCAGCGTACCGCCGGTGGCGACGTAGATGGCGCCGCCATTGGCGGCGCCGCCATTGCCGCCGGCGCCGCCGTCGGAGCCGGGCCCGGGGCCGCCCGCGCCGCTGGCATTCGTCGCGCCGTCGCCGCCGCTGCCGCCGTTGCCGCCGTTGGCGTTGCCGCTGCCGCCGGGATTGTTGTTGGTGTAGGTGGTGCTGTTGGTGGTGCCGGAGCCGCCGCCGCCGCCGCCGCCGTCACCGAGCGAGGCGCCCGCGGTGCCGGCCGTGCCTTGTCCGCCGGCATGTCCGCCGGTGCCGCCCGCGCCGCCGCCGCCGCTGGCGCCGCCATTGTTGGCGGCGCCGCCCGCGCCACCATTGCCGCCATTGACCGGGTCAGCCGCCGCGTTCTGAGCGCTGCCGCCGTTGCCTCCATGGCCGCCGGTGGCGCTGTTGCTGGTAAAGGTCACCGCGGCAATCGTGACGTTGGCGCCGCTGCCGACCAGCAGGCCGCCGCCTGCACCGAGACCGCCGCCGCCGCCGCCGCCGGAGCCATAGGCCAAGCCGCCGCTATAGTAACCGTTCTGGCCATTCTGGCCGTTGCCGCCGATCGCAGCGGTGTTGGTGATCGACAGGCTGGAGATATTCACGGTCGGCGCATTGGCACCGTTGACGACGATGCCCTGAAACGAGGAGGCGCCGTTGATCGTCTGGCCATTGCCGGTGATGTTCACCGTGACGTTGCTATTGGCGGCTTGCAGTTGCGCAAGCGAGCTGGACAGGGTGAAGCCGCTGGTGATGTTGATTGTCACGGTCGAGTTGGCGCCTGCGGCTGCGACCGCCGCCACTGCCGTATTCCAGTCGGCCTGATTGGCGACGTCGATCGCCAGGGCCTGGGTGCTCAGAAACGTGCCTGCAAGGAGGAAAGAGAGCGCGAGCCAGCGCCGCGGCTTTGAATTCGGCACAGCAAAGTTCGTTCTCGCAAAGCAAGTCATCCCCATCCCCAGCAATGAAGGCAAGTGAAATCAGAAGCCGATTCGAGCGGCAGGCTTGGCCGCGACTACACCAAACAGTAGCAATCAAATGAAATGCCCGGACATCAATTGTCAAGCGCAGCAGAGACACAGCGCGTCTCGAAAACTGTGCGCGGGGTATCGCCGAAAGAATCGTGGGAGATTTGCCAGTAAGACAAACGCATGTCGTGCTGGTCAGCGCTGTTCAATGTACAACAAGCTGCACAAGAAAAGCCGCTGGTGGCGACGTCGACGTCGCGCGCGTGACTTCATCCGTTGTCTTACGGGGTCTTGCGAGACCGCACGTCGCACGCTGCGCGTCCGCGCGCGATTCGTATGAATCGCTTGAGCGATGACGCCAAGACCTGCACGCAATTCACCACATGCCGGCGGTGAGACATGGGCAGCAGGCGCTGACGGAGCGCTCGCGTCTGCCGCCCGCAGCCGATCAAGCGAACCTTTGACGCGCCAGCTTCGCGCCGGTGCCGAGCGCACTCAGCTTGGCTTCGGCGACCTCGCGCCGCATCGGGGCCATGCCGCAATTTGTGGTGGCGATGATGTTCTCCTTCGGCACCACCTTCATGACGTCCTCGATGGTCTTGCAGACGTCCTCGGCGGTCTCGATCTCGTCGCTGGCGACATCGATGACGCCGGCCTGCACAATCTTGTTCTTCAACAGGCCGAGCAGCTCGATCGGCACCTTAGAATTGCGGCATTCGACCGCGACCTGCTGGATCGAGCTGGCGTCGATGACCGGGAAGGTCTCCTCATACTGTCGCCACTCGCTGCCCAGCGTCTCCTTCCAGTCGGTGTTGGCCTTGATGCCATAGCCGTAGCAGATGTGGACGGCGGTCGGGCAGGTCAGTCCTTCGGCCGCGCGCTCCAGCGCCTTGATGCCCCAATCGCGCACCTCGTCCATATAGACATTGAAGGCGGGCTCATCGAACTGGATCATGTCGATGCCGTCGTCGTGCAGCGCCTTGGCCTCCTGGTTCAACAGTTCGGCGAAGGCGAACGCCATCTTGACGCGGTCGCCATAATAGTTGTCGGCGATGGTGTCGATGATCGTCATCGGACCGGGCAGCGTGAACTTCAGCGCGCGCGTCGTATGCGTGCGCGCGATCCGCGCTTCATCGCCGTGGACGCGGCCCTTCAGCGCCAACGGCGCCACCACCTGCGGCACCATCGCCTTGTAGCGGTCCTTGCGGATTCCCATCTCGACCTTGTGGGCGAAGTCGATGCCGTTGACGCGCTCGAGGAAGCCGTGCACGAAATGCTGCCGCGACTGCTCGCCCTCGGTGAGGATGTCGATGCCGGAATCCTCCTGTAGCTTGAGCGCCAGGATCGTGGCATCGCGTTTGGCGCGGGCGAGCTCCTCGCCCTTCGCCTTCCACGGGGCCCACAGCACGTTCGGCTCGGCCAGCCATTCCGGCTTCGGCAGCGATCCTGCAATGGTCGATGGAAACAGCATGGTCGAACTCTCCGGCACAGGGGGCGGTCAGGCTTGAGCGCCTGTGTGCCATGGCTTACCCTTCAGGTACAGAAGAACGAAGCCGCCGCTCGCGTTCCGCAGCGCGGCATAATGGTCCGGGCTGTACAGAGGCGGGACAACGGGAAAGGGAAGCGGGAAGGCATGATCGATCTCCATTACGCACCGACGCCGAACGGCTGGAAGATCTCGATCATGCTCGAGGAACTCGGGCTGCCTTACAAGGTCATTCCCGTCGACATCCGCGCCGGCGACCAGTTCAAGCCGGAGTTCCTGGCGATCAGCCCCAACAATCGGATCCCTGCGATCGTCGATCATGCGCCGGCCGATGGCGGGGCACCCTTCTCGGTGTTCGAGACCGGCGCGATCCTGATCTACCTCGCCGACAAGACCGGGACGTTCCTGCCGCAGGAGATGCGGGCGCGCTCGCGCGTGATCCAATGGGTGATGTGGCAGATGGCCGGGCTGGGGCCGATGATGGGCCAGCATGGACATTTCGCGCTCTATGCGGCCGAGAAGATCCCTTACGCGATCCAGCGCTATCGCGACGAGGTCGCACGTCTGTTCCACGTGCTCGATATGCAGCTCGGCAGGACCGGCGCTTATGTCGCAGGAGACGACTACTCGATCGCCGACATCGCCTGCTTTCCCTGGATGATGACGCACAAGGCGCAGGGGTTCACGCTCGACGACTTCTCTAACATCAAGCGCTGGTACGCGACCTTGCGGGCCCGGCCGAAGCTGCAGGCCGGGCTTGCGATCGGCAAGTTCGTCAAAGAGCCGTTTAACGAGAAGACACGCCACGTGATGTTCGGTGGGCAGGCGAAGGAGATGATGGGGAGACAGTGAGCAAACTTTGCGTTGCTGCGAGGAAGGCAGCGACAAACCATTCAGACCCTTTGTTGCCGCCCCTGGATTGCTTCGCTGCGCTCGCAACGACGGCGGAGCGAACTGGCCTCACGCTCTCCATCATTGCGAGGAGCGCAGCGATGAAGCAGTCCAGGGGCGGCACGACCAGTCTGCGTTGTTTGCCGCGCACCGGCGAACCTGTTGAGACATTGAGGACAACCGATGATCGAATTCTTCTTCGACTGCTCTAGCCCCTGGACCTATCTCGCCTTCCACAACATCCAGCCGCTCGCGAAGGAATTCGGCGTCGACATCGTCTGGCGGCCCATTCTGGTCGGCGGCATCTTCAACACTGTCAATCCCAGCGTCTACGCCCAACGTGAAAAGCCGGTGCCGGCCAAGGCGGCCTACATGCTGAAAGACCTCGGCGACTGGGCGCGCTCGGCTGGGCTCAAAATCAAGATGCCGCCATCGGTGTTCCCGGTGAACAGCGTCAAGGCGATGCGCGGCTGCATCTGGCTGGGGCAGGACATGGTGCCGTTCGCGCGGAGCGTGTTCGAGATCTACTGGGGCGAGGACCAGGACATTTCGCAGGACGCGGTGCTGACCGAGGCGTGCCGGCGCGTCGGCATCGATCCGCAGGCGTTCTTCGACGGCATCGCCCAGCAGGGCATCAAGGACCAGCTGCGCATCAACACCGAGGAGGTGGTGAAGCGCGGCGGCTTCGGCTCGCCGACCATCTTCGTCGATGCCACCGATATGTATTTCGGCAATGACCGGCTGCCGCTGATCCGCGAGGCGCTGGCGAAGCGGCGGACGGCCTGATGCCGCGGGCGATCGTCTGTCGCGAGCTCGGGCCACCGGAGGCGTTGCGGCTCGAAGATCTGCCGCCGCGCGCGCCAGGTGAGGGAGAGGTGCGGGTGAAGATCCGCGCCGCCGGCATCAACTTTCCGGACATTCTGATGGCGGCGGGCGAGTATCAGCTCAAGCCCGAGCTGCCGTTCACGCCGGGCGTGGAAGCGGCCGGCGATGTCATCGAGACCGGCACCGCTGTGACGGGGCGTTCCGTCGGCGACCGTGTCATCGTGCGCATGCGCTTCGGCGCCTATGCAGAAGAGGCGGTGGTCGCAGCCCGCCAGCTCACGCCGCTGCCCTCGACCTTCGACTACGCTGAAGGCGCGACCTATCTCGCCGGCCACGGCACCGCGTATCATGCGCTGGTCGATCGCGGCCAGCTCAGGTCCGGCGAGACGCTGCTGGTGCACGGCGCCGGTGGCGGCGTCGGCCTGGCCGCGGTCGAACTCGGCAAGCTGCTGGGCGCCACCGTCATCGCGGCGGCCTCGTCCGAAGAGAAGCTCGCGGTGGCCCGCGCGCGCGGCGCCGATCATCTCGTGCTGTATGCGCGCGAGCCGTTTCGCGATGCGGTCAAGCGCATCACCGACGGCCGAGGCGTCGATGTCGTGTTCGATCCTGTCGGTGGCGAGGTGTTCGAAAACAGCGTCCGCTGCATCGCCTGGGGCGCGCGGCTGCTGGTGATCGGCTTCACCGGCGGCATCGGGCTGGCCCGCACCAATCTGATTTTGATGAAGGGCGCCAGCGTCCTCGGCGTCCGCGCGGGCGAGGCCGTGCGCCAGGATCCCGCGCTCGGCGAGCGCCGCATGGCCGCGTTGCTCGATTTTGCGGAGCAGGGCAGACTGCGCCCCAATGTCTCACACCGCGTACCGTTTGCGGATTATGCGCGCGCGATGCGACTGCTGATCAACCGCAAGGCCATCGGCCGCGTCGCGCTGGTGATGGATTGAGGCGCGGCGCGCGCGTGCTTGTCCGGGACGACAGCTCCTGTTTGGTGCCGTCATTGCGAGCGCAGCGAAGCAATCCAGGGGCTTCGGAAAGAGTCTGGATTGCTTCGTCGCAAGTACTCCCCGCAATGACAGCGCGTAGCCCGCATGAGCGTGGCGACATGCGGGGGCTCACGAGCTGGGTCGATGAACCCGGATGTCGCCGCGCTCATCCGGGCTACAAGCTGCGCCGCTCCTCGCAATGACAAAGGAGGCTATTTGTACTCCCGCTCGTCCCACCACGGGAAATAGTCGGGCATGTCGGCAGTGACGGTGTTCTTGAACTGGGCCGGGCGTTTCTCCAGGAATGACACCACGCCTTCCTTGACGTCATCGGAGCGGCCGCGCGCGTAGATGCCGCGGCTGTCGATCTTGTGCGCCTCCATCGGATCGTCGGCGCCCATCATGCGCCACATCATCTGGCGGATCAGCGCGATCGACACCGGCGCCGTCTTGTCGGCGATCTCGCGCGCCAGGGCACGCGCGGTCGGCAGCAGCTCGTCCGGCGGCACGACCTTGCTGACGAGACGGCCTGCGAGCGCCTCCTGCGCCGGAAAGACGCGACCGGTGTAGCACCATTCCAGCGCCTGCGAGATGCCGACGATGCGCGGCAGGAACCAGCTCGACGCGGCTTCCGGCACGATGCCGCGCTGGGAGAACACGAAGCCGAACCGCGCCGCGTCCGACGCAATGCGGATGTCCATCGCGAGCTGCATGGTGACGCCGATGCCGACGGCGGGGCCGTTGACCGCGGCGATGACCGGCTTGAGCGACTTGAAGATCCGCAACGTCACCTGGCCGCCGCCGTCGCGCACCTGCGGATCGGAATAGTCGACGCGGCCATCGGCATGGCGCTTCACCGGTCCCCGTTTGGCATCGCGATCGAACGTGTCGGCGCCGGAGGAGAGGTCGGCGCCCGCACAGAACGCGCGGCCCGATCCTGTGACGATGATCGCCCTGATGCCGTCGTCCCTGTCGGCGCGATCGAAGGCATCGATCAGCTCCTGCTGCATCGTCGCGGTGAAGGCGTTGAGCTTCTCCGGGCGGTTCAAGGTGATGGTGAGGATCTTGTCGGCGACGTCATAGAGGATGGTCTGGTAGGCCATGGGGGTTTCCTGATCCGTTGTTGTTCTTAGTTAGGCGAGCCAAAAATGCCGCTGTCATTCCGGGGCACGGCCCGTAGGGCGTGAGCCCGGAATAACGACGCAACCAAGACCCGCGACATGAACACAATAGTTCAGCGTGACGCCGTGGCAAAGTCCCGCGGAATCATTCCGCAGCATGGAACGGCGCGCGACGGCGTGCCCATCCGCTGGCCGCAGGACGCGCCGAAAAGCTCGGTGCCATCTGTATTTCTGCGAACGGCGCCGTAGCGATGCGCCATGCTCTTTCCCGGTCATTGCGACACGACGCTCGCAATGACGCGTGGAAACATCTCCTTCTCAAACAAAAAGCCTGGTGCACGCAGGAGCGTCGCGACATGCGGGTCTCACGCGCTGCGTCGGTGAACCCGGATGTCGCTGCGCGCATCCAGGCTACAAGGCCGGCGGCGCCGGCCACGGCCGCTGCTCGCCACGCAGGCCCTCGAACGTCTTCGCCAATCCCAGCACGCCGACATCGTCGAAGCGGCGGCCGACGATCTGGAGGCCGATCGGGAAGCCGTCGGCGTCGTAACCGGCATTGACCGAGATCGCCGGGTTCTCCGACATGTTCCACGGCACGGTGTACGTGATGTGTTCGAACGGCGCCTGCGGATCGTTGACGGGGGACGCGAACTCGGCCGGAAACTTCACGCCGGGCGAGACTGGCGAGATGATGTAGTCGTATTCGGTGAACAGTCTGGCCGCCGCCGCGCGCAGGGTCATGGTGACGTTGAAACCCCTGATCACCTCCACGCCGGACAGTGTCGCGCCGCGCTCGGCCCATTGCAGGATGTAGGGCAGGGTCTTGGCGCGGACCTCGGGCGCGAGCCGGGCCAGATCGTCCCACAGCCGCGCGCGCCAAAAATTGTCGAGGCCGTCGAGCATCTCGCGCGTCAGGAAGCCCTTGACCTCGCTGACGACGGCGCCGGCGTCCGCGAAGGCTTTTGCCGCGGCCAGCGTCGTGGCCCGCACCGGCTCTTCCAGCGCCTGGCCGACGCCGCCGAGATCGAGCATCAGGCCGATGCGCAGCTTGCGCACCGGCTTCTCCGCGATCTTCCAGTGCAGGTCGGACGGCGGCAGGCTGGTGCCGTCGCGGCGGTCCGGCTTCGACAGTACGCTCATCATCAGCGCGGCGTCGTCGACGATGCGGGTCATCGGGCCGGCGACGCGGCCGACATAGGGCGGATCGAGCGGCACCCGGCCGAAGCTCGGTTTCAGCCCGACCAGGCCGCACCACGACGCCGGCAGCCGGATCGAGCCGCCGATATCGGTGCCGACATGCAGCGGGCCATAGCCCGCCGCCGCGGCCGCGCCCGCGCCGGCGCTGGAGCCGCCAGGGTTCGTCCGGAGATCCCACGGATTGCGCGTCAGCGGATGGAAGCTCGACAGGCCCGACGACAGCATGCCGTAATCGGGCATCGTCGTCTTGGCGAAGATGATCGCGCCGGCCTCGCGCAGCCGTGCCGCCGGCGGCGCGTCGGCCGCGAGCGGCGCGCGCGTGACGCTGGCGGCGCCGAGCGGCATCGGCTGGCCCTTGGTGGCGATGTTGTCCTTCACCGTCGCCGGCACACCGTCGAGCACGCCCGTCGGCTCGTCATTGGCCCAGCGCTCGGTCGAGAGCTTGGCGGCGGCCCGCGCGGCGTCGACGTCGAGCAGGTACAGCGCCTTGATGTGCGGCTCCCAGGCCGCGACATGCGCCAGCACATCGTCCATCACCTCGGACGGCGAGAACTGGCGCGCGCGGTAGCCGGCGATCAGATCGACCGCGGAGAGGTCGTGCAGCGAGGTGACATCATCCGAGGCGGGCTTGTGCATGCTGAAACTCCGTTGCCGAACTTCGTATGAGATCGCCACCCGCTCATGGACGCATGTCAGATCACGCTAAGCTGCCGGCATACGGGTTTCGATGATGCGGGCGAACATGCTGGCGCCGATCGGCAGGATCTTGTCGTCGAGCACGTAGCCGGGATTATGCACCGGCACCGAGCCGTCATGGCCGACCCAGAAATAGGCGCCCGGGATGGTCTGCAGCATGTCGGCGAAATCCTCGCTGCCCATCTTTGGCGTCGAGCGCGTCAGCACCTTGGAGGGCTCGACCACGGTGCGCGCGACCTCCTCGACGACCTTGGACTGCTCCTCCTGGTTCACCAGGACGCTGAACGTGTCGCGGATGTCGACATCGATCTCGCAGTTGAACGCCGCGGCCATGCCGGCGCAGATCGCGCGCATGCGCTCGCGCACCAGCGCACGGACGGAGTCCGAGAACGCGCGTACTGTGCCGCACAGCCAGGCGTCGCCCGGAATGACGTTGTAGGCCGAGCCGGCATGGATCTGGGTGATCGAGACGACGGCGGCCTGCAGCGGCTCGACATTGCGGCTGACGATGGTCTGGATCGCCTGCGCCACGCTGGTGGCGATCACCACCGCGTCCTTGGAGCGTTCGGGCATCGCGCCATGGGCGCCATAGCCGGAGATCTTGATGTCGAAGAAGTCGGCGCCGGCCATCGCCGGGCCGGGTAGGATGGCGATCTCGCCATGCGCGAGATCAGGCGCATTGTGCAGGCCGTAGAGCTCGTCGCAGGGGAATTTCTGGAATAGGCCGTCCTTGATCATCGCCCGCGCGCCGCCGAGGCCTTCCTCGGCCGGCTGGAAGATGAAATGCACGGTGCCGTCGAAATTGCGCGTCTCGGCGAGATAGCGCGCGGTGCCGAGCAGCATCGTGGTGTGGCCATCATGGCCGCAGCCGTGGAAGCGGCCGGGGATGGTCGAGCGCCAGGGCAGGTTGGTGTTCTCCTCCATCGGCAGCGCGTCCATGTCGGCGCGTAGGCCGATGCGCTTGCCGCTGTCGCCCTTGCCCTTGAGCACGCCGATCACGCCGGTGCCGCCGAGGCCGCGATGCACCTCGATGCCCCATTGCGACAGCTTCTCGGCGACGATGCCGGAGGTGCGCGTCTCCTCGAAGCCGATCTCGGGATGGGCGTGCAGGTCGCGGCGGATGGCGGTGAGTTCGTCGGCGTAAGCCTGGATGCGGTCGATGGTGGGCATGTGGGGTTCCGTTGGAGCTTGGTGAGATGTTCTTATGATGTGAGGAGTGGCTGGTCTGCGAGCGCGCTTGCGGCCCAGCCTGCGAGACGCCCGCCTGAAGGCGGGCTCCTCAGGATGAGGATGGGTATGCGGAGATGGGGCCCCCGAACGCCGGGCCGTTCGGCTTGAGGCGGATGCCCGGGCGAAGCCGCGTCCAGGGCAAAGTGGAGGGATCGGCGGGCATCGCGCCGGGCGCGGCGCAGATCAGCAGGGCTTCGGCGATCGGTTCGAAATCGGCGCGGAAATGCACCGAGCTCTTGTTGACCAGGATCGCCTGTTCGGTGGGCTCGATGCCGACGAAGCGGTACATCTCCTGGTCCGCGAGCTGGGATTTGTGCGAGGCCACGACGACGCGGACATCGCCGATGCGCAGGCACGCCGACGGGCCCATCTCCATCCTGCGGCCGCCATAGAACGGGCCGGGCGCGATGAAGCGGCCATCGGAGATCGTCTCGACGATGAAGCTCTCCTCGAACGGCGCATCGCCGGGAATGCCGCTCTTGCCGCCGAGCGACAGCGTGACCGTCGCGCCTTCGCCGGCGGCATGCGCAGCCAGTGCGGCCTGCGGATCGTAGATCATGCCGATCGCCGCGCGGCTGGCGCGGTTGCGTACCAGCGCGCGCAGCATGCCCGTCGTATCGGAATCGCCGCCGGCGCCGGGATTGTCCTGGGTGTCGGCGATCACGATCGGGCGGCGCGCCGTCTTGGCCAGCATCATCGCATGGCGCACGCCCTCATCCGGGGTGTAGATGCGGCCGTCGAAATCATTCTCGTGGCCGGTGACGATCGCCGCGATCGCATCCGCCGCCGTGTCCGCATCCGCCCGTGTCAGGCCATAGGCGAACACGCTGGGGCCGCAATGGGCGAAGTCGGCGGCGGGAAAGCCAGGGGCGAAAGACAGCGTCGGCACCGCCTCGCTCTGCAGCGCCGCGAGCTGCTCATAGATGCCCTTGGTCGGCTGGTCGTTGGTGCACTGCCAGCTGATCGGGATCAGGAACGGCAACTGCCGGAAAGCCTTCGCCAGCGGCGCGCGCGTGCGCAGCAGCCGTGCGAGATGCTCGGCGCAGGCGCGGCCGGTGTCGGCCATGTCGGTGTGCGGATATTTGCGATAGGCGATCAGCGCATCGGCCTGCGCTATCATCTCGGGCGTGACATTGGCGTGCAGATCGAGGCTTGCGACCAGCGGCACGTCGGGACCGATCACTTGGCGCACGCGGGCGAGAATCTCGCCCTCGCCATCCTCGCGATGCTCGGTCACCATGGCGCCGTGCAGATCGAGATAGACGCCGTCGAGCGGGCCGGCGGCCTTGATGCGGTCGACCATCGTTGCAGTGATGCGCTCGAACGCCTCCTCGGTCACATGCGCCGAGGGGCTGGCCGCGCAGGCGATGGTCGGAACGATGTCCCAGCCATTGGCGTCCGCGACCGCGATGAAACCGGCCTGGCCGGCATTGATGCCGCGCATGGTCGTGAGCACGCTGGCTGCATCGTCGATCGAGGCGCGGCCGCCGCCATGCATGAAGGCGTCGTAATCAGCCTTGGTCGGTGCGAATGTATTGGTTTCGTGCAGGAAGCCGCCAATCGCGACGCGCGCCATTCCTTAACCTCAGGCCGTTGATTTGGGCTTGACGTTAGACCGGCGCTCGCGGCGCAGGCAAGCGAAGGAGCGATGCCGTTTTGCATGCGGGCCACGATGATGGAACGTGCAGTGACGTGTAGGGTGGGCATAGCAGCCGCCGCAGGCGGCAGCGTGCCCACCGTCGATCAGCGTGTTCGGCGGCGAGACGGTGGGCACGGCGCCACCGTGATCTCGCGCGTGGAAACGGCACGGCAGCGCCTTTGCCCATCCTACGGCACCGGCGATGTCGTGCGTTTCGTAGCCCGGACGAGCGGACGACGGAGCCCGCAGGGCGGAGGTGGGAGCGATATCCGGGGTCTCACGAGAAGCGCGTGAGACCCCGCATGTCGCTATCGCCTGCGCCCTTCGGGCGCACGCTGTCGCTCATGCGGGCTACGCGACTTACGCCACGGCCTCCGACACCGGGCGGAAGTTGGCGAAATCCCAGTGGCGGCCGGGTGCGGCTTCGAGCAGGGACCTGGTGTAGGCTTCCTTCGGGTGGGTCAGGATCTCGCCGGCCGGACCCTGTTCGACGATGCGGCCCTTCTGCATCACCACGACGTCATCGCAGATCTGGGCGGCGACACGCAGATCGTGGGTGATGAACAGGATCGCGATCCCGAGCCGGCGCTGGATCTCGTCGAGCAGCTCCAGCACCTGGGCCTGCACCGAGACGTCGAGCGCGGAGACCGCTTCGTCGGCCACCAGCACGTCCGGATCGAGCGCGAGCGCGCGCGCGATCGCGATGCGCTGGCGCTGGCCGCCGGAGAACTGGTGCGGGTAGCGCGAGATCGCGTCCGCGGGCAGGCCGACCAGCTCGAGCAGCTCGCGCGCCCGCGCCATCGCCTTATCGTGCGAGGTGCCGTAATTGACCGGGCCCTCGGCGATGCTCTCGCCGACCGTCAGCCGCGGGTTGAGCGAGCGGTAGGGATCCTGGAACACGATCTGGATGCGCTTGCGGTGCGGCTGCAGCAGCCGGCGCGTCAGGATCGAGATCTCGTTGCCCGCCAGACGGACGCCGCCCGAAGTCGGATCGATCAGGCGCACGATGCAGCGCGCCACCGTCGACTTGCCGGAGCCGCTCTCGCCGACGATGCCGAGCGTGCGGCCCTTGCGCAAGGTGAGGGTGACGTTCTGCGCGGCGACGACCTCGCGCGCTTTGCCGATGAACGAGCGCTCGCGATAGACCTTGCCGAGCTCGTTGGTCTCCAACACCACCGGCTCGCTGGTCTCGGGCCGCGGCGGCCGCGGGATCAGGCTCGGCACCGCGGCGAGCAGGTTGCGCGTGTAGTCCATTTCCGGGCTGCGCAGGATCTTGTCGAGCGGGCCGGTCTCGACCAGGCGGCCCTGGCGCATGACGGATACGCGATCGGCGATCTCGGCGACGACGCCCATGTCGTGGGTGATGAACAACACCGCCGTGCCGTGATCGCGCTGCAGTTCGCGGATCAGCGAGAGGATCTGCTTCTGCGTGGTGACGTCGAGGGCAGTCGTCGGCTCGTCGGCGATCAGGAGCTTCGGCTCCAGCACCAAAGCCATCGCGATCATGATGCGCTGGCGCTGGCCGCCGGACAGGCGGTGCGGGTAGGAGGCGAAGATGCGCTCGACGTCGGGCAGGTGGACCTGCTCCATCATGTCGAGGATGCGCTTGCGGCGCGCCCTTGCGTCGAGGGACGTATGCGCGCGCAACACCTCGTCGATCTGGCGGCCGACCGGAACGACCGGATTGAGCGCGGTCATCGGCTCCTGGAAGATCATCGCCATCCGTGTGGCGCGCAGTTCGCGCAGCCGGCGATCGCTGGCGGTGAGCAGTTCCTCGCCGACCAGCTTGACGCTGCCGCCGACGGCATGCAGCGCGTTCTTCGGCAACAGGCCCATCGTGGTCAGCGAGGTCACGGACTTGCCCGAGCCGCTCTCGCCGACGACGCACAGCGTCTCGCCCTTGGCGACCTTGATCGACACGCCGTCGATGATGCGCGGCCCGTTCGGGTTCTTCGTCTTGCCGACGGTGACGACGAGATTGTCGATGTCGAGGATGGTGTCGGTCATGTGTTCAGGCCTCAGTCGCCGTGGCGAAGAATGCGTAGCCCGGATGAGCGCAGCGATATCCGGGGTCTCCTGTCTCCTCCGTCATTGCGAGGAGCGAAGCGACGAGGCAATCCAGAGTCCCGGGTGCGGCCCTGGATTGCTTCGCTGCGCTCGCAATGACGGCAATAACGTTGGTCACTTGCCGGCCTCGCGCTGCTTCATGCGCGGGTCGAGTGCGTCGCGGGCGGCGTCGCCGATCAGGTTGATCGAGAGAATGGCGATCGACAGCAGCAGGCCCGGCCAGAAGATCAGCGACGGCTTGATCTGGAAGTAGGAGCGCCCCTCGGCCATGATGTTGCCCCAGGTCGGCGTCTCCGGGCTGATGCCGGCGCCGAGGAACGACAGGATCGCCTCGGTCAGGATCGCGGCGGCGCAGATATAGGTGCCCTGGACGATCAGCGGCGCGATCGTGTTCGGCATCAGATGCCGCCACATGATCTTGGGCATCGAGGTGCCCAATGAGATCGCCGCTTCGACATAGGGCTCCTCGCGCGCGGTCAGCACGACCGAGCGGACCAGGCGCGCGACGCGCGGAATCTCGACGATGGTAATCGCGATCATCACGGTGGCGACGCTGGCGCCCGACAGCGACACCACGGCGATCGCGAGCAGGATGCTCGGGATCGCCATCAGGCCGTCCATCACCCGCATCATGATGGCGTCGACCCAGCGGAAGAAGCCGGAGACGAGGCCGATCACCAGCCCGATCGCGATCGAGATGACGGCGGCGCCGACGCCGACCAGCAACGAGATCCGGCCGCCATAGATGGTGCGCGACAACAGGTCGCGGCCATAGGCGTCGGTGCCGAGCAGGTATTGCGCGCTCGACGGCTTCAACCGCTGTGCCGGCGCCAGCAGCACCGGATCATGGGGCGCCAGCAGCGGCGCCAGGATCGAGACCAGCACGATCAGCGACAGGCAGATCGTGGCCACGGCGATGATCGGGGTCGAGGTGAGAAAGCCGAATTTGGGCCCCAGTCGCGTGGTGACCGGAATCGACGGCTCAGGAGTGGTGACGATTGCCATCGGAACAAGGCCTCAGTAGCGGATGCGGGGGTCGAGCAGCGTATAAGCGAGGTCGATCAGCAGATTGACCGCGAGATAGATGAAGGAGGTCAGCAGGATCATGCCCTGAATGACCGGATAGTCGCGCGCCAGCACGGCGTCGACCGTGAGCCGGCCGATGCCCGGCAGATTGAACACGCTCTCGGTGACGACGACGCCGGAGATCAGCAGCGCGAAGCCGGAGCCGATCACGGTGATGACCGGCACCGCGGCATTGCGCAGCGCGTGGCGCAGCAGCACGGCGACCTCGCTGACGCCTTTGGCGCGCGCGGTGCGCACGAAATCCTCGCCGAGCACGTCGAGCATCGCGGCGCGCGTCATGCGTGCGATCAGCGCGACGTAGATGAAGGACAGCGCGCAGGTCGGCAGGATGATGCGCTCGAAGAACGGGCCGAAGCCGACCGTGATGCTGCGGAAGCCTTGGACCGGGACCCAGCGCAGATTGATCGCAAACATCTGGATCAGGATGTAGCCGATCACGAAGACCGGCACCGAGAAGCCGAGCACCGACAGGCCCATCACGAAGCGGTCGATCCAGGTGCCGTGCTTCCATGCGGCGATGACGCCGAGCGGGACCGCGACCAGGATCGAGAGGATGATGGTCGAGATCGCAACCGAGATCGACGGCTCGACGCGCTGGCCGATCATCTGCAGCACCGGCACCTTGGAGATCAGCGACACGCCGAGATCGCCATGCAGCAGCTGATTGATCCAGGTGAAGAACTGGATGTAGAGCGGCTCGTTCAGGCCGAGCGTGGTGCGGATGCGCTCGAGCTGCTCGGGCGTTGCGTTGTCGCCGGCGAGAATCGCTGCGGGATCGCCGGGTGTCAGGCGCAGCAGCAGAAAGACGAACAGCGCCACCACGCCCATCACAGGGATGGATGCGAGAATGCGGCGAAGCAGATAACCGATCATCGTGAGAGAACCGTGTTCATGATCCCTGGGGAAGGCAGATTGCGCGACCGAGTCTGCATGTCACTGATGTCCATCGCTTTCAAGGTCTCCGCTGTCCGGCCGACGGATGCGACATTTCGCGATCATAGCGCTTCATCGCATGTGCGAAGGAGCTCGCGTAAACTTTGCAAGGCCCTTGCCATTACTTGCGCGCCGACGCGAGAATGTCCACCGGCGCTGTCGCCGTCCCGTAAAATGAAACTAAACTGCTGCGCAGCAGCGCCCGGAGTTGCGTGGTGCCGTTTGGCATGGCCGCGCGTCAATCAGCGTTGGCGAGAGGATGAGCGCGCCGCCTCATCCATGCACAGCTGCAGGGCTGCTGCGGCGCGTCCAGCGTCATGATCTCGTCACGATCTAGGCGAGCGTGGCGAGCAGGCCGGCCATCAGGCGGCCGCGCTCGGCAAGGCTGTCGACCTCGATGTGCTCGTTGAGCGTGTGCATGTCGCCACCGCGCACGCCCAGACCGTCAAGCGTCGGGATGCCCAATGCGCCGGTGAAATTGCCGTCCGAGCCGCCGCCGGCCGAGCCATGCGGCAGTGACAGGCCGAGCTGCTCGGCGATGCCGCGCGCGTGTTCATACAGCGCCATGGTTCCGGAATCCGGCTCCCAGACCGGACGCGTGACGCCGCGGGTGACCGTGAAGCTGACATCGTCATGGGTGCCGGACAGCGCCAGCATGCGTTCGACGCCGCGATCGAGATCGGCCTGTCGCTTCGCCATGCTGAGCGCCTCGCCGGTGCAGGTGGTGGCGACGCAATTGACCCATTGGCCGCCACGCACGATGCCGACCGAGAAGGTGCAGTCCTCGCCGGTCATGGCGTCGATCGCCAGGATCTGGCGGGCCATTTCCCGGATGGCGGAACGGCCGGCGCCGAGCCGGGCGCCGGCGTGGCTCGGCCGGCCGACCGCTTCGAGATTGAAGCGTGCAATCGCATAGCGGCCGGTCACCACGCCATTGTCGGGGCGGCCGGGCTCGGGCACCAGGACGTATTTGTTGCGCTGCGCCTCGGCCTCGATGATGTCCCGCGTCGACGGCGTGCCGACCTCCTCGTCGGGCGTGAACAGCACGGTGATCGGCAGCGGCGTCGTCACCGACGCCTTGATGAGCTGGCGGATGGCCTCCAGCGTGATGTAGTTGCCGCCCTTCATGTCACAGATGCCGGGACCGTAGCATTTGTTGCCCTCGCGGCGAAAGGACAGCTTGGCGAGGGTGCCGACGGGGTGAACCGTGTCCATGTGGCCGGCGATCAGGATGCCCGGCTGCCCCTGGTTCGGATGCGGGAAGCGGGCGCGGACGCAGCCGGCGAATCCCTGGCGTCCGGCGATGCGCTCGATCGTCGCACCCATGATCGCCATGTCGCGCGCGGCGAGGTCGAGCATCCGTTCGACGGCGGCCGCATCCCAGGTCGGACTTTCGCACTCCACCCAGCCGCGCAAACCCTGCAGCATGGCCTCGGTATCGAACGGAAGATTGGCTGGATTCATGTTGCTCTCTTCAAGGTTTGGTCACGATCGGCGCACACGAGATGGAGTCGCGCAAGCTTTGTAAAGCGAAAGCTATGCAGTCGTTAACGGCGTTGCCGGCCATTGTTGCCATGCAGCGAATGCGGATTGACGAGCAGGGCAGCCAGTGCAAGTGTTGAATCTCAGCGGCTTGCGTCTGTTAGTTCGCACAAGGATTGACCGCTCCGCTCAACGAATGATCTGGCTCTGATCAGTTTGGCATCAAAATATCCCCGTCAGGAGACTCCGTAATGTTCCACATCCCGCGCTGGAAAGGTCTTACGCTCGCCACGAGCCTGGCCGTTTCCGTGCTTTCGCTGTCCACGGCGCTGAGCACCCAGGCGCTTGCCGCCGCCAAGAAGACGATCACGGCGGTGATGCATTCCGACCTGCGCGTGATCGATCCCGGCTTCACCACCGCCTATATCACCCGCGACCATGGCTACATGGTCTACGACACGTTGCTGGCGGTCGATTCGAACTTCAAGATTCAGCCGCAGATGGCGGACTGGAAGGTCTCCGACGACAAGCTGACCTACACCTTCACCCTGCGCGATGGCTTGAAATGGCATGACGGCACGCCGGTCACGGCGGAGGATTGCGTCGCCTCGCTGAAGCGCTGGGGCCGCAATGACGGCATGGGCCAGAAGCTGATGGACTTCACCGCGAGCCTGGAAGCTCCGGACGCCAAGACCATCGTGCTGAAGCTGAAGGAGCCTTATGGCCTGGTACTGGAGTCGATCGGCAAGCCGTCGTCGCTGGTGCCGTTCATGATGCCGAAGCGCCTCGCCGAGACGCCGCAGGGCCAGCAGATCCCGGAGCAGATCGGCTCCGGCCCGTTCAAATTCGTCAAGGCGGAATTTCAGCCGGGCGTGAAGGCGGTCTACGAGAAGAACACCGACTACGTGCCGCGCAAGGAGCCGGCGAGCTGGACCTCCGGCGGCAAGGTGGTGAAGGTCGACCGCGTCGAATGGATCACGATGCCGGATGCGCAGACCGCGGTGAACGCGCTGCAGTCGGGCGACATCGACTTCATGGAGAACCTTCCCTACGACATGATGCCGGTGCTGGAAGCGAACCCGGATCTGAAGATCGATGTGCTGAACAAGTTCGGCTACCAGACGCTGGGCCGGATGAACTTCCTCAATCCGCCGTTCGACAATGTGAAGGTGCGCCGCGCGGCGTTCCTGGCGCTGAACCAGAAGGACGTGCTCGACGCGCTGGTCGGCAATGCCAAATATCAGAAGATCTGCGGCGCGGTGTTCGTCTGCGGCACGCCGCTGGAGACCGATGTCGGTGCGGAGACGCTGATCAAGGGCAACGGCATGGCCGAGGCCAAGAAGGCGCTGGCCGAATCCGGCTATGACGGCACGCCGATCGCGATCATGGCGCCCGGCGACGTCACGACGTTGAAGGCGCAGCCGATCGTGGCCGCACAGCTGTTGCGCGAGGCCGGCTTCAAGGTCGACCTGCAGGCGACGGATTGGCAGACCGTGGTGACGCGCCGCGCCAGCCAGAAGCCGGTCAAGGAAGGCGGCTGGAACATGTTCTTCACCAACTGGGTCGGCGCCGACGTCGCCAATCCCGTGGTGAACGTGTCGATCGGTGGCCGCGGCACCAAGGGCGGCTGGTTCGGCTGGGCCGAGGATGCCGAGATCGAGAAGCTGCGCGACGCCTATGCGCGCGCGTCTTCGCAGGACGAGCAGAAGAAGATCGCGACCGAGATCCAGAAGCTGAACTATGAGCGTGTGATCTACATCCCGCTCGGCCAATATCTGCTGCCGAGCGGCTGGCGCAAATCGCTGACCGGCGTGCTGGACGGCCCGGCGACGCCGATCTTCTGGAACATCGACAAGAGCGAGTAGGGCGCCACCACGGCTCTGCCATCAGCACACGACCCTGCGGCGGAGGCAACTCCGCCGCATTTGTTTTCGGTGACCGTGAGAGTAGACAAAGCGGCTGCGATGCGTGCCTCTCGCTGCAATCGCAAGATGGCCTGCACCATTGCGAACGCAGCGACGCACCGCAGAACCCCTCCGCCGAGGCCGTCCACATTGCAGCGCGCGCTGCGCTCGCAATGACAACGGAGCCAGCGCATCGGTCCGGATGGTACGGGGAGACCCGCAGGTCGCCTTGCGTCGGCCGACGACGGTGCCGCCGCCCTGCATGGCGCCCGTTCAAATGGCATGCCTGTACCAATGCTCATCTTGCGGGAGCCGCGGGGCGCTGGCCGTGCGGCCTGCGCCAGCAAAGCCGATTGACGGGCACCAGAACTGTTGCAACTCTTCGGCTGCGGAATGAACGCTGAGCCGAGGATCGCAGAACGCGGCCGCGACGCTCGGCGGATCGCCGTGTCTCGCTGAGTTCCGAGGCAGCCGTTCACCCCGTCACGTCAAGAGAGATCGCATGTCACCTCATCCGCGCCGGGCTCATTCCGTGCTCGCATCCTGGCTTGTTGCGTCCGCTGTTTTGCTATCGCCCTGTCTTGCGCCGCAGGCGCTCGCCGCTGGCAAGACAACCATCGCCGCCGTGATGCATTCAGACCTGCGGGTGATCGATCCCGGCTTCACCACCGCCTATATCACCCGCGATCATGGCTACATGGTCTATGACACGCTGCTCGCCACCGATGCTAACTTCAAGATCCAGCCGCAGATGGCGGATTGGAAGGTCTCGGACGACAAGCTGACCTACACCTTCACCTTGCGCGATGGCTTGAAATGGCATGACGGCACGCCGGTCACGGCGGAGGATTGCGTCGCATCGCTGAAGCGCTGGGGCCGCAATGACGGCATGGGCCAGAAGCTGATGGACTTCACCGCGAGCCTGGAAGCTCCGGACGCCAAGACCATCGTGCTGAAGCTGAAGGAGCCTTATGGCCTGGTGCTGGAGTCGATCGGCAAGCCGTCGTCGCTGGTGCCGTTCATGATGCCGAAGCGCCTCGCTGAGACGCCGCAGGGCCAGCAGATCCCGGAGCAGATCGGCTCCGGCCCGTTCAAATTCGTCAAGGCGGAATTTCAGCCGGGCGTGAAGGCGGTCTACGAGAAGAACACCGACTATGTGCCGCGCAAGGAGCCGGCGAGCTGGACCTCCGGCGGCAAGGTGGTGAAGGTCGACCGCGTCGAANTGTGCCGCGCAAGGAGCCGGCGAGCTGGACCTCCGGCGGCAAGGTGGTGAAGGTCGATCGCGTCGAATGGATCACCATGGCCGATGCGCAGACCGCGGTGAATGCGCTGCAATCGGGCGACATCGATTTCATGGAAGCGCCGCCCTATGATCTGTTGCCGGTGCTGGAAGCGAACCCGGATCTGAAGATCGATGTTCTCAACAAGTTCGGCTTTCAGACGCTGGGCCGGATGAACTTCCTCAATCCGCCGTTCGA
>NZ_JABFDP010000051.1:0-39987 GCF_013179005.1 Bradyrhizobium denitrificans
TCCACCACGATGCCGAAGGTCTGGTTGCCGACCTGCGTCACCACGATGAAACCGTTCTCCGGATCGGTCGACGAGCCGTCGTCGATCTTCAGGAGCTTCTTCAGATGCATCAGCGGCAAGAGCTTGTTGCGCAGGCGCAGGACGGCGGTGTCCTTGATGCGCTCGATGCGGTGCTCGGAATTGGCGCGCGCGCGCACCAGCTCGACGACAGCCAATTGCGGGATCGCGAAGCGGTCGCCGCCGGCTTCCACGATCAGCGCCGAGACGATGGCGAGTGTCAGCGGGATCTTGATGGTGACGGAGGACCCCTCGCCGGCCACCGACTTGATATCGATGGTGCCGCCGATCTGGTCGATATTGGTGCGCACCACATCCATGCCGACGCCGCGGCCCGAGACCGAGGTGACGGCGGCGGCCGTCGAGAAGCCCGGCTCGAAGATGAATTTGTGGATCTGCGCTTCCGTCATCTTCTCGAGCTCGGCCTCGGTGACGAGACCGTTCGCGACCGCCTTGGCCTTGATGCGCTCGGTGTTGAGACCGCGGCCATTGTCGGCGATGCAGATGATGATGTGGCCGCCTTCATGATAGGTGGAGAGACGGATCGTGCCCTGCTCGGCCTTGCCGCTCGCGGCGCGCTCGGCCGGCGTCTCCAGGCCATGATCGGCGGAGTTGCGCACCATGTGGGTGAGCGGGTCCTTGATCAGGTCGAGCACCTGGCGGTCGAGCTCGGTGTCGGCGCCGTGCATCTCGAGCTCGATCTGCTTGCCGAGTTCGGTCGCGAGGTCGCGGACGATGCGCGGCAGCTTCTGCCAGGCATTGCCGATTGGCTGCATGCGCGTCTTCATGACGCCCTCCTGCAGTTCGGCGGTGACATTGGACAACCGCTGCAGCGGCACCTTGAACTCGGTGTCCTCGTTGCGGCGGGCGATCTCGAGCAACTGGTTGCGCGTCAGCACCAGCTCCGAGACCATCGTCATCAGATGTTCGAGCGTGTCGACATTGACGCGGATCGACTGGTTGGCGACCTTGTCGCTCTCATGCACCTCGCCATCGGCATTGGCCTTGGCGCGCGCCGCCTTTTTGGGGGCTTCGGCTTTGGGCTCCGCCTTTGCCTCGACCTTGGCCGGCTCGGACTTCGGCGCGGGCGCGGCCGCTTTGGGCTCCGGCGCCTTCTCATGCGCGGGCGGCGTCTCGATCGCAGTCTCGCGGAAGGCGCGCTCCAGCTCGTCGAGCGACACCTCGCCCGGACGCAGCGGACGCTCCAGGGTTTGGTCGATCAAGGAGCCCTGCGTCACCGCGGGCGCAGCCGGCGGCGCTGCGGGCGCGGCCGGCACCAGCGGTGGCGGCGCCGCGCCGGCGGCCATCGCGGCCATGCCGCGCTCGACCATCGCCTCGAGCTCGCTGATCAGATCGCGGTCTTCGCCTTCCGGCTCGGACTCATTGGCCTCGAGCTGCGCCAGCAGGTCCTTGATGCGGTCGATGGTGGTGAGGATCAGCGTCACGGCCTCGCCGGTCACCGGCATGCCGTCACGGAATTTGCCCATCAGGGTCTCGGCGGCGTGCGCCAGCGCTTCGAGCCGCGGCAGGCCGAGGAAGCCGCAGGTCCCCTTGATCGTGTGCACCAGGCGGAAGATGTTATCGAGGATCTTGGCGTTGTTCGGCTCCTGCTCGAACCGCACCAACTGATTGTCGACGGTGTCCAGGCTCTCGCTGGTCTCCGTCAGAAACTCACGCAACAGGTCATCCATCAAACTGGCCTTCCAAGAATTGGCGCTGCGATCGCCGGGCGACCGCTGATCGTGTCATCGACGGTCGATCCGGAGCCACCACCATGCAGCTCGGCATCGAACCCGGCCGTCGGTTGGCTCGGCTCAACGGACTTTCCTCCGTGCCATCGTTAGGCCGGGCTTTTCTCCGTCCCGTTAATTTTAATGTCCGTGCAAATACGGAACCGCAGCCTGCGTTGGAGATCCGAGCGGATCGGTTCGCAGGTGCGGGGGACTTCAAGGCGACACCTCGACCGGCGCGATGGCCGGGCTTTCGCACTGGATCAGCATCCTGATCGCCTTCAACGCCTTGTAGAGAGCTCCCGCCGCAACATGGCGGTCCACGGTCTCGGCGAGAGCGGCGGCGTCCGGAACGGACTCCCGCAATTCGTTCATGCAGGCCAGATAGGACGCGCGATAGCGGATCGCGTCGTTCTTGAGATACATGGTCTGGACGCAGTGATAGAGGCGCTTTGCCGGCGTGTCCGCCGTTTCGGCAGAGACGGTGTCGCGCTCGCGGAGGATCGGCACATCGCCTTCGACGATGAAGCGCGCGCGCGTGTTCGAATTGATGATGACGCTGTCGCCGATCACGATCCGTTCGAACGGCTTCAGTTCGACCCGCAGCGGCATCCCCTGGATCTCCTCTCGGGAGCGGCACCGCCGGCGGGCTGTATCCTCGTCGACAGGGATGGCTGTTGCGGCCGGTCCGCGGCTTGCTCGCGGAAACCGGCGCCAGCGACCTCGCACGAGACCGGCGTGAATCCCGGATATTTGAGCCGAAAGCGGCGGGGACCAGCCCCGCCGCCTCCGATGTCGATTGAACTGCTGCGCCTTAGCGCAGGAGCTGCAGCACGCTCGCCTGCGACTGGTTGGCGAGCGACAGCGCGGACACCGCGATCGACTGGCGGGTCGACAGCGCCTGGCTGTTGGCCGCTTCCTCATTGGTGTCGGCCAGAGTCAGGTTCGACGAACCGGTCTGCAGCACGTTGATCAGGTTCTTGTTGAAGTCCTGACGGACCTGCACCACCGACAGGTTCGAACCCAAGGTCGACGCCTCGTCCCGGAGCGTGGAGCTCGCGGTGTTGAGCACCTTGATCACCTTGTTCGCCGAGTTGTTGTCGAGGAAGTCGGTGCCCGAGGTCAGGGTCGACAGACCCAGGCCGCCGGTGTTGAAGGTCACGCCGGTGATCGACAGCGTGGACTTGCCGGTCTCGTTGAAGGTCAGCTTCAGCGTGTCGCCGTTCAGCAGGTTGATGCCGTTGAACGACGCGTCGGCTGCCGTCGTGTTGATCTGCGCCAGCACGTTGTTGTACTGCGCAACCAAGCTTGCACGCTGCGACTGGGCGGTCGCATCAGCCACCGGAGCCGCCGCCGTCAGGCCGTTGAAGGACTGGCTGGAGGCCGCCGCCGTACCACCGATCGCACCGATCGTCGAAGACGCTGCGTCGTTGGTGGTCGTGATGGAGATCTTACCGGTCGCGGAGTCGACAGTGGCCTGCAGGTTGTTGGCCGCAAGCTTCGCGTTGAGATCGTTCAACGAGTTGACCTGCCCTGTCCCAAGACCGAACGTGACACTGGTCGCCGTGCCACCTCCTGTGGCGGCGATTGTCAGCGTCTGCCCGGACAGGGAATTGCCGACCGCGCTGAGACCGAGCTTGGCCAGCGACGTACCGGACAATGTCAGCCCTGCCGCCGGCGGCGTCAGCGTGATCGCGCCAGCCGTGATCGACGAGGTGACGCCGGTCGCGCTCTGGATGGTCGACAGCAGGTTCGTAACGGTGTCACCGACGCCGATATTGGTGCCGGACGAGGACGTGCCGGCGATAAAGGTGAAGGTGGTGCCGTTCACGACCAGCGTGTCGCCGGTGGTGATGCTGGACGCCAGGTCGTTCGACGAGGTGCCCGGGGTACCCGACAGCTTGGTGGAGCCGGTGATCGCCACGGCGGTCGAGGTGTTGTCGTTCAGTACGGCGGAGCCAGTGACGGCAGTGGTGCTGGCACCGATCAGACTGGTGGCGGTCGCACCGGTCAGCGCAGCCGACGTCACGGTCGACTTGGTGGAGTAGCCGACGGCGCTCTGCAGCACCTGGTTGGCGATCGACTTGGCGCTGTCGACGAGCTTCTGCAGCGAGGTGATGCCGGTGTTGGCGGCCTGCAGAACCTGCACGCCGTTGCCGATACCATCGAGCAGATTGGAGATGTCGGAAGCGCGGTTGTCGAGTCCCTGCGCGGTGAAGAAGTTGGTCGGGTTGTCGAGCGCCGAGTTGACCTTCTTGCCCGTGGAGAGGTTGTTCTGCGTGGTGGCGAGGAGCTGCGCCGTCGACTGGAGCGAGAGCAGATTCTGGCGCACCGACGCCGAGAGTACGATACCTGACATTTTCATTCCCTTCTGGATGAACACGAGTAAACATCGCCGCACCGTTCTGTCGGCGATGGTGCAGACTGGTCCGCGGAATCCTACCCGTTCGTTAAATCCAGCCCGTTGCAGCCCGGCGCGCGGGGCGCGGCCGGCGTTAATCCTAATCGGCCGCTAATCAATGCAATGAAATGCAGATGAATCCGCGAACATTTCTGCCACGACACACCCAATACGCGCAGAAACTCGTTCCGCCCCTTGGGGCAGGCCAGGCCATGTTAGGATGTCGCTAACTATGAGACGGGTTGGACCCGCTGTCGCGCTTCAGTCCTGAACTGCACAGGGCAGAACGATCTCGACGCTTGCGGCAGAACCATCGGAGGCTTTCAGCGCGAGTTGCCCGTTCGACCGCATGACGAAGTCGGTAACCATGCGGATATCCGGAAACATCCGCTCCGCGGGGACGATCGCCGCGGCGGTCGCGGTCGCTGTCACCGTAATCAGCACGTTGGATGAAGCTCCGTCGGAGTCGTCGCCCTCGGCGGCAGCGATGGCCTTCGCCAGGATATCGAGCTTGCCGCCATTCTCGATCGTCGGTCGAGCCATGATCGCAAGACAGAGCAGCGCAGCCATCAACTGGCCGGGATCGGCAAACACCGCGGGCACCGCCGGCTCGATCGATGTCGTGACCTCGACATCGGTCCCCAATGTCGGCCGCAACAGACGTCCGACGTCGATCAGCAGCTCGCTCAGTTCGACCGCGCATGGCCGCGGCGGCCGCCCGCGCGCGAACGACAGCAGCTGGGCCGTCATTCGGGCCCCGCGAGTCGCTGCCTCGTCGATCAATCGGGCGACGGCGGCGAGCTCGGGCCTGTCCTCGACAGCCTCGGCGAGAATGTCGATCGTCCCGGTGATCACGGTGAGAATGTTGTTGAAGTCGTGCAGCAGGCCGCCGGCAACCTGGCCGACGATCGCGAGACCGGGGTTCGGCTCGATGGTGACCGGCTTGGCGGCGTTCGCGTCCTCATTGTGATGGCCGGCTTGTTGCTGGGTCGGGAGCGCCATGAGTCTCAAGGTACCTGCGATTGAAGATGATTGGCTTACTATCTGTCAACAAGCACGCACGAACGACGGCGCGGCAGTGCGCATCCATGCGGCCGCGATGTTGGCCTTCATGGCTGATCAGCGATCACGCCCAGAAGCCCACATCATCAGCTTCGAACGATCTGCAGCTTACTGACAAGCTTGTCCCGGTACGCCTCGTCAAGAAGCCGGCTGATGCCAGCACATCACGTTGAAGAACGCATCCGGTTGCAAACGATCCGTCAAACGAATCAGCGCATTTCTCTGCGATTTTGGCTCCAAGATGACCGCTGTCAATTGTGCCTAAGACTGTGAAAGCGATCGCAGGCGCGACGCAACCGGAACTAGTACAGCCTTTTCGTTTTTTTGGAACGGGCCTTGGCATGGAGTCCCTGGACAGCCGCCACCATCAATAGCCAGACCAGCAGGACGCTATGCAGATTGTATACAGGCTGCGCTCAACGCTCGAAAGCGCTCAAACGTGCGAGCTGATGGCAGCACGGCGCCGCCTCTGCACATCAACGAGCACAGCCATGCGGTTGCATGCCGCGAAGACTGATGTCCTGGTTGTTTTTTCTTGTCAGCGGATAGCACGCGGTTCTATGGAACCATGAGTGGATGAGATCTGCGAGGCACCGTTACCGCAATGCAGGAGATGGCTTTGGACCTTGGCTTGCGTTCTCCGAACGGCTTCCTTTCGTCGCTGTCCGACGAGGATTTCGAGTTGATCCGCCCCTACCTCCGGACGGTGGATCTGGTCCAGGACTCGGTTCTCGCCGAGGTGGGCGAGAAGCTGTCTCGGATTTACTTCCCGCATCGCGGCGTCATCTCGCTGGTCGTCAACCTTGCGCGTGGAGAACGCGTCCAGGTGGCGATGATCGGCCGAGATAGTTTTTTCGGCAGCATGTCGCTGCTCGGAGGAGCTGAGTCGTTGGTGCTCAACACCGCGGCGGTCCTCGTCCCGGGGGCCGCGTCGGTGGTCGACATCGAGCGAGTGCGGAATGCGGCCGAGCAGAGCGGGACGTTCCGCGCACAAATGCTGAGACATGCTCTTGCTGTATATCTGCAAAGCCAACAAACCGCCGGCTGCAATGCCGCCCACACCGTTGAGTCACGTCTCGCCCGTTGCCTCCTGCAGACCCACGACCTTTCGGGCGGCAACAAGCTCTACATCACGCAAGAGTCGCTGGCCCAGATGATTGGCGCGCGGCGCAACAGCGTGTCGCTGGTCGCCAGCACCCTGCAGCAGGCCGACTTCATCCACTACAGCCGGGGCCACATCGAGATCATCGATCTGGAGGGGCTGAAGAAGACAGCCTGCGAATGCTACGGCACGGTCAAGTCCCAGTATGACCGGCTGATGCGGTGCCACCCCTGATCCTGGCCTGGCACGACCAGACGGGCGCTACCGGACGGAACGTTCCGTACAACTACGGACCACGGGCCCAACGACATCCTTGGCCCGGGCGGAATTAACGCGCTGTTCAACGGGCGCTGATAATTGTCGCGTTGCTGACGAGCGCGAGTTCCAAAAAAGCGTCGAATAATTTTCGTGCTGAAATATCTCGCCCGTGTTCGGCTTTTGACCAAACGCGCGGAGTAATGACATGGCCTTTGATCTGTCGATGCCGATCCTGGTGGTCGATGACTACGCCACTATGATCCGGATCATCCGCAACCTGCTGAAGCAGCTCGGATTCGAGAACGTCGACGACGCCACTGATGGATCCGCCGCACTCGCCAAGATGCAGGCGAAGAAGTACGGCCTCGTGATCTCGGACTGGAACATGGAACCGATGACCGGCTACGACCTGCTGCGTGAGGTCCGCGCCAGCCCCGAATTGTCCAAGACTCCGTTCATCATGATTACGGCGGAATCCAAGACCGAGAACGTCATCGCCGCCAAGAAGGCCGGCGTCAGCAACTACATCGTCAAGCCATTCAATGCGGCGACCCTCAAAACCAAGATGGAAGCCGTGTTCGGCCCGGCCGAATAGTGCCCGTCTTCACCGGATCAGCATAGCGGCCGGAGCGCCCCCTCCGGCCGCTTCGTTTTTCAGCTCGCCTTCGCCGCGCGCTCTGGATCGTGGCGCGCGGGTCTCCCGCGACGCACGCCTCCTGCCGCGCGGTCGCCCCGTAGTTGTACGGAAGCCAAAATTTACGAGGGGGTCAGAGCCGGACGCTAGACCAGTTCCTGTTGCCGAGAACCGCGCTCGGGGTGGCAAGGGGACGATGAATTCATGCGCAACGAGCTCCTCGTGATCGAAGATGCCGACGTGCATCTCTCCATCCTCAGAAAGATTGCGACCCAGGCCGGCTTCAACACGACGGGCGTAAGTTCGGTTGACGCAGCTTCCGCCATCCTTCGAACAAGGTACTTCGATTGCGTCACGCTGGATCTGTCGCTCGGCGAGCGATCCGGCACGGAAGTGCTCCAACGGCTCGCCGAGCTCAAATATCGCGGCCCTGTTCTCATCATCAGCGCCTCCGAGAACGACAGGCTCGACGCCTCGGTACGCATCGGCAATTTTCTTGAGCTGAACGTCTGCCCACCGTTTTCGAAGCCGATCAATCTGCCTTTGCTCCGGCAGACCCTCAAGCAGATCGCGAGCGAGACCGATCGCCAGAAGCTGGTCCGACGGCAGGCTGGTAGAGGATGATGGACAAGAAGAAACGCGTTCTGGGTGCGCCGGCAGCAATCGCGCTCATCCTCATCTGCATCATCGCCGGCAGCAATCTGTTCTTTCTCACCAACCTGCGCGAGAACGCGCTGTTGCACGCCGAGGAGGATCTCAGCCGGCACAGCCTGACGCTCGCCGAAAACGCCGACCGCTCGGTGAAGTCGGTGGATCTCGTGCTGTCGAGCGTGAGGGACTATCTGGTGCGCGGCGGCGCCATCGACGCAGCGACCTACGGCAAGGTCGCCGCGGACTACCAGACCCATCTGCTGCTCAAGGAGAAGATCGCCGGACTTCCGCAGATCGACGCGGTGACGCTGATCGACGCGCAGGGCCGGCTGCTCAATTTCTCGCGCTACTGGCCCATCCCTGACGTCAACATTTCCGACCGCGATTACTTCAAGGCGCTGAAGGGCGACTCGGCGCTGCGCAGCTACGTGAGCACGCCCGTGCAGAACCGTGGCGACGGCACCTGGAACATCTACTTTGCGCGACGGCTGGACGACGGCAAGGGCGAGTTCATGGGGCTGCTGCTCGGTGCCATGTCGGTCCCCTATCTCGAAAACTTCTTCGGCTCGACGGCGCTGGGCCTCGATGCCTCAGTTTCGATGATCCGCGAAGATGGCATCCTGCTTGCCCACTTCCCGCCGACCAGCGAGATCGGAAAGTCGACCTCCGGCTTCGGCCAGCGCGCGCTTGCCGCCGGCGGTGTGCTGCGTGAGCTCTCGGGCCGGACCGGCGAGATGCGCCTGCGCGCGGCGAAGATGCTGCCAAGCTATCCCGCCATGATCGTCGTATCGGTGCCGGAGCAGCACGTCCTGAAGGCCTGGCGCGCGATGGCAACGCTGCTGGTCATCATGTCCCTGGTGAGTGCCACCGCGGTCCTCGCAGCGGCCGTCCTGATCTCCCGTTTGTGGGAACGGCATGAACACCTGATCGATGCGGCTGAGGCTGCAAATGCGGCAAAATCGACCTTTGTCGCAATGATGAGCCACGAGATCCGCACGCCGATGAACGCGGTGCTCGGACTCGCCACCACGCTGCTCGAGACCAACCTCGACCCCGAACAGCGCCGCTCGGTGGTCGCGATCCATAATGCGGGCGATAATCTGCTCGAGATCCTCAATGACATCCTCGATTTCTCGAAGCTCGAATCGGGGCAGCTGTCGCTGGAGGACATCGCATTCTCCGCCGAGGCGCTGGTTCACAACACGCTGAGCATCATCGGCCCACGCGCCTCGGCCAAGGACCTCAAGCTGAGAAGCGTGAATGACCCCGCAGTACCGCCGGCGCTGGTCGGAGATGCAGGACGCATTCGTCAGATCCTGCTGAATCTCGTATCCAATGCGGTGAAGTTCACGGCCGCCGGCGAGGTCGTGATCACGACCCGTTGCCTCGCCAAGGACGACGCGAAGGCCACGGTCGAATGGACGGTCACCGATACCGGAATCGGTATCGCGGCCGACAAGATCGGCTCGCTGTTCGCTAACTTCGTTCAGGCCGACAACTCGATCAGCCGTCGTTTCGGTGGATCGGGACTGGGACTCGCCATTTGCAAGCGGCTCACCGAACAGATGGGCGGCGAAATCGACGTGACCTCGACGCTGGGACGCGGCTCGACCTTCTCGTTCCGCCTGACGTTGCCCATCGCCGAAGCCGTCGCGGTGCCCGAGCAGAATGACGACAGCATCTATGCTGCCCTGCAGAGCCGCATCGCCGCCTATGGCCGGCCATTGCGCGTTCTGGTCGCCGACGACAACCCGACCAACCGGCTCGTCGCCACCAAGATGCTCAAGGATTTCGACATCCAGACCGACACCGCCTGCGACGGCGCCGAAGCGGTCACAGCGGCAAGCCGCTTCAACTATGACTTGATCCTGATGGATGTGCGGATGCCGGAGATGGACGGCTTCCAGGCAACACGAACCATCCGCGCGCGCGGCGAGCGCCGCTCGAACGTGCCGATCATCGCGTTCACTGCGAATGCCTTCATGGAAGACATCCGCGCCTGTCGCGAAGCGGGAATGAACGATTTCGTGGTCAAGCCGGCCCGCAAGAAAGCGCTTGTCGAAGCCATTTTGCGCGTGCTGCCGGCCCGCACCCTGGCAATCGAGACCATCGCCTCGGACGCGCCGCCGCTCGCCCCGGTGGAACAGGACGACATGCCGGCGGAGTTTTCGGCCGAGGCAGAGATCCCCGCGGAACCGGCGCTCGACCGGGAAGCCTTCGCGGAGCTGGTGGGCGAAATCGGCGACGACGCCGCGCAAGAGATTCGCAATGTCTTCTTCAGCGAAACCGATGCGCGCTTGAAGCTGTTCCGGAAACTGTCGCTCGACAGCGAGCGCATCAAGATCGGCCGTGAGGCGCATTCTCTGAAGAGCGCAGCCGGAACGTTCGGCTATCGGCGGCTCGCGACCTATGCACTCGCGCTGGAGAAGAGCGCACCCCGCCTGTCGCCGAGGGAATATTCCGAGCTGCTCGACAACATCGATGCCGCCTATGAAGCAGCTCGAGCACAGGAGCTGCAATACTGAGGGAGCGCGGGCCTGCAGCCAGGGACGCGCACTCATCCGGCAACAATCTTGGATTCGCGGGATGAGCTGGCGCAAGCAGCGACCGACAAGAGAACGGCTGATGCAGATCGGAGAGATTCGCCGATCGCGATACCGGCAATTCCTTACAATGAGTTGACGCCGTACTTCTACGGCTCACGATTTTCACAATCAACTAATCATGAGCTGCGAGACTGGCGGATACATAGGAGATGTGTCCCATGTTTACATTTGAAACCGCCGACCAGAAGGAAGTCAGGCGTTTCCGAATTGCGCAGTTCAACGGCCGGACCGCAACAGTGAAATCCGGCGGAGCCACGATCACGGGCCACGTCCGCTCCGTGATGGAGAAGGAAGCCAGCGTTCCGCCACGCTGGACGATTACGCTCGTGCCGGCGCCCGCCAAGGCACAGGCTCCACTGCGCCCCGCGTCCCGCGTTCGTCCTTTCGCCGAGGATTATTTCTGATAGCCGGGCAGCCCGCATCTCGATCGGCTCGCCAAGTGCCTGATCAATGCGATCGCAACGCCGCCGCTTCGCCCGACACAGCAGCAACCGCAATCCGCGATCGATGCCCAGCCGTCATCGCGGTCGATGCTGCTCGTTAGGCTGTGGCGTAGTCCGCAAGCCAACACGCAGCCAAGTGGGATCATCCGATCTGATTGAGTAACGCCGCGCGAACCAGCTCGGCGGTGTTGCGTGCACCCAGCTTGCGCATCGCCTCGGCGCGATGGCTTTCGAAAGTACGCGGGCTGATCCCCATGCGCAGCGCGCCTTCCTTGTTCGAGTGTCCTGCGCTGATCAATTCGAGCACCTCGCGCTCGCGAGGGGTCAGCGACTTGTTGGTCCGGCCTGGGTGTCTTGACGTCGTAGCCGTGCCGATAACGACGGAATCCTGGCCCGGCAGGCTTCGCGGCGCAGATCCGCATTGCGGCTGCGCACCAGCCATTTGGCTGACCAGCGTGCAAATCCGCTCTGTCTGCATCAGTGCGTTGTCGACGATCATCTGGACATGGCGACGGTCGCCGGGCGTCCTGGCGATGTCATCGCTCCGCTGCTTGATCTCGCCCATGTAGAGCATCAGCGCCGTGAGCGAGCCGTTGAGCTGGCCGGTCAAGGCGACAAGTCCGTCGGATGGCTCGGCCTGTGCCGTGACGGGCGCACCCAGCGCCTCGGCGCGAGGGGGCGCCAAGCCGCCGTCGTTAACTTTCGGCGCGCTCGACAGGGCGACGCCGCGATCGTCGGGAAGTCTGTGTCTCAGCTGTGCCATGCCTCATCTTGACGGCTCGGAAACTTTAACATGGTTAATATTGGAACCCGTAACAATACGGGATTTTCCGCAGAACTCCCGCAAAAGTCGAGAAATTTCCCTCATGAGCTGCACGGCTGGAAGTTAACTCTCTTAGGGCGATATGCCTCTGAGACGGCGGGACCGACCGGCCATGCCGAGCGAACAGGCCATGGTTTGGTGGCTTTGTTTACCGGAATTAATCGAGCACCAACTGTTTCGTGGTTCGATATTCCCGTTCTCGCCCATAGAGGCGAGCGGGTTCGGACATTCAGCTGACAGCCAGACGCATGGGACCGGTCGACCGGATCTGGGAATTTCTGCAGCGGTTGTCGCCGTTGACGCGGAGCTGTCTTCTCAGCGAGCTGGAGCGGCTCGAGCTGAGCGGTGTCGACATGCCCGGATCGGCGGATATCCAGGCCCGCCTGCGGGCCGAGATCCGCAAGGATGGCGTCGGCGGCCATCGGACGGCCAATCCCTCGCGCTACTTTTTCATGCCGGTGGAGCAGCTCCTGATCGACGGCTCACCGGAGCATGCCAATGAAGGCCGCATCGCCCGCGGCTCGCTGACGCCGATCTGGGAATGGATCTCGCGCGATCTGCTGCCGACCATGGCGCGCGACTATAATGCACAGATGCGGGACCTGATCGCGGCGGACAAGCAGCGGGAGATTCGCCAGGTCGCGAGTGCCTTCCAGACCAAGGTGACGAAGTCGCTGGAGGGCACGCTCGCGCGCGCTGACGGCATCGAGCAGGTTCGCAGCAAGCTCAAGGCCTATACGGCGTCGCCGTCGGTCTTCGACGATGTCGTCAAGCTGATGAAAGCGCTGCGCGCCCGCGACGAGCTCGCAAAGTTCGCCGACTCACTGCCGGATCGGATCGCCGAGTTCGACGACCCGCAGGTCAAGAAGATGGCGTTGCTACTCGATGGCCTTCGCAAGAAGGAGCCGGAAGCGGTGCCATTCGCCCTGACGCTGGTCGCCAAGCGGCTGAAGGAGCCATGGCAGGTGATGCGGCTGGCGACGAAGGCCGCACGAACGAAGAACGTCGCCGACGTCGTTGCGGCGCCCTATGCCATGACCATTCCGATGGTGCTCGATCAGCTGGAGGACAAGCGGCTGGCGCTGCGAATGGCCCTGAAGAACAACCGCGTGGTCACGGCCAAGGAGATCCTGACCAGCATCTATGAGATCGAATACGCGATCCAGGTGCGCATCGACCGGATCGAGGAGTCCGACTGGGGCGCACGGCTGGAGGCGATCATGACCAGCACCGACCGGATGGTCCAGGCCGAGATCAAGCGGTTCCCGGACGAGGTCGGACACGTGCTCGGCTCGAACCGCCTGCGCGGCCACCGTTCGCTCAGCGGCCGCCTCACTTACCTGGCCTGGAAAGGCCGCGATGCGATCAAGACCGCATTGCGCTCGACGACCGGCTGAGTCCGCCGATCTCGCCGGTCGCTTTGCTCATCCTCCGGCCATCCGCTCACGCGCCGACTTGAAGCCGGCAACGAAGCGCGCCAGCGTGTCCGACGTCTTGCCACGGGGCAGCATCACTTCGACCAGCGAGAACTGCCCGCGCCGTTCCACGGCGCGTTCGAGCGCGGCAACAAGCTCGGCCCGCGTGGTGACGCGTTCGCCGACACCGCCGATGGACTTGGCAATGTCGGCGTAGTGCCAGTCGTCGAGATCGTTGAAGCGCGATTCCGGCTGGAACACCCGCAGCATCTCCCAGCTGCAATTGTTGAACAGCACCACGATCGGATCGAGACCGTAGCGCCGGCAATTGCCGAGCTCCCAGCCGGTCATCTGAAACGCCCCATCGCCGACGAGGATCAGCGGCCGCAGCCCGGTCGCCGCGACCCCGATGCCGGCCGGCACGCCAAACCCCATCCCGGCATAGTAGCCGGGCGCAGCCAGCGCCGTGTTGTCGATCTCCATCGCCGTGAACAGGCAGTCGCCGATATCGGCGGTCATCGGCATCCGGCCATGGCGATCGAACATGTCGTTGATCGCGGTCGCGATGTCCGACGGCGCGATCGGGTTGCTGTCGGCGACCAGACCGCGCGGATAGGCCGAGCGCTGCCGGACCCGATCGGCCGGCGCCGCGCGCGGCGTTGCGCGATCGTCCAGGGCATCGATGAGATCGCCGAGCGGCATGTCACGATAGACATGATGGCCGATCTGCACCTCGCGGCTCGCCGCCAGGATCATGCGGCGCGGGTCCGGTGCCCGGTTTGACAGCGCGAAATTCGTATCCGACAGGATCACGCCGAGCATCAGCACCAGATCGGCATCCTCGACCAGCGCGGTGATCGCGGGATTTCCCGCGGCGCCGAGATAGGTGCCGGCGACGACATCGTCGGCCTGGTCGAGCAAGCCGCGTCCCATGAAGGTCGTGACCAGGGGCAGGCCCAGCTTGCGCGCCAGCGCCGCGATCCTGTCCTCAACTCCATAACGCCGGATCTCAACGTCCACCACGATGACCGGGCGCTCGGCGCGCGCGATACGGCCGAGGATCTCCTCGACGCACTCGCCGAGCGCGTCCTGATCGGCCCGCCGCGGCGGCAGCGGCACCACCGGCTCGGCTTCGACATCGACCATGTCGCGCGGGAATTCGAGATAGACCGGCAGCGACATTTCCTTTGCGCTGCGCAGCACACGCGCGATCTGCGCCGGCGCGGTGGCCGGATCGCTGAGAACGGCCTGATCGCAGGTGATCTCCTTGAACACCGCAAGCTGGGTATCCACCGTGCGGGCCTGATGGTGCAGCAGGAAGCCGGACACGCGCTCGCGCGCGCCGGGCGCGCCGGCAATGACCACGACGGGCGAGCGCTCGGCATAGGCGCCGGCGACCGAGTTCACGAGGTTGAACGCGCCGGCGCCATAGGTCACGACGGCAACGCCGAGGCCGCCGTGATAACGGGCCGCGGCATCCGCCGCAAAGCCGACCGCCGGCTCGTGACTGAGCGTGACGGCTGGCAGGATCCTGCTCTCCTCGATGACCTTGAACAGAGGCAGAACGAAATCTCCGGGAATGCCGAAGATCTCGCGGGCGCCGTGGTCCCTCAGAGCGGCAAGCAGCACATGAGCGAGAGCAGGCATCAGCGTCCTCCTGCGCGGGAGCGTCGACCGGTGCTACACGATGAGCGGCGCCGTGCCAATGTCAGGACCTCACGATGGTTCAACGGGCCGGAGCGGCCGGCGGCACCTGATTGCTGCTCACCAAGGTCGCCGCCGCGCGGCCGTCCGGCGCGGCGGTGCGGGAGATGCTCAGCGACAGCGAGAACGAGACCGCCAGCACCGCGATCATGCCAAGCTTCATCATCACCGTTCGGCGGTCGGTGATCGGCAGGAACAGGAAGAACAGCAGCGCAGCAGCGAGAGCGGCATCGAGTATGTAGGTCATTTCCATCTCCATCGTTGCGATGGACAATGGCGCCGAGCGCGTCGGCCCGACTGTGGAACGCATCACACAGCGTGAAACGACATCTCGACAATGCCAGCCGGCCGCGTCCCCTTTCTCGTTCCTCCGCTGTCTCGTTCCTCCGCACCTAGCCCGCGATCACGCGCTGCTCGATCGCATAGCCGTGGCGGATCGAACGGTTCAGCACGGGATCGACGAGCTCGTAGGCGAACCGGTCGGCCGGGCGGATGCCGCCTTTGGCGGCGAAAGTGCCGCCGAACATCGCGGTGCCCTCCGGCAAGCCGGCCTCGCCATAGCGGCGCGCGATCAGATCGGCCGGCGCCAGCATCCCGCTCAGCGCACCCTCCTGATACAGCACGCGCTCGCCGCCGATCGTCGCATAGGCCCGCAGCACCAACTGGTCCCAATGCGCCAGGACATCGTCGACCAGCCACAATTCCGGCGCGACCGGCTTGTCGCATATCTGCTTCGACACGGTGATATTGTAGGTCTCGACCTTGCGATCGGTGTGATCGGACCCGACGCCGAGCAGCAGCCGGCCGCCGGCCTTCACAAGCACGAACTCGACCTCGCCGGACGAGTCGGCGCCGCTCACCTCGATCGCGTCCGAGGTGGTGAGGCGGCGGGCCGCGACCTCGTAATAGATCGGCGTGGTCGCCGGGCGGGGAATGCCGAGCGCTTCGAGCTCGGCAATGTGCTTGTCGCGCGCCACCGGATCGCGCCCGGTCCAGCCGGCGATGACGAGGCGGTTCACCGTGACCTGCTGCCGCGTGGCCGTTCCGCCCGCGTGAACCAGAACATCGATCGTCATGCCGCTCATCGTCTCATCGCCTCCCGCTGATCAGCACGCCGCTTAACGCCGCTGTCGCGCGCTGGCAAGCGCCCGTCCCTCATTCCCCGGCCGTCTTCTCCGCCTCATGATCCTCCTTGAGATGCCGCTTGCGGATCTGGTGCGTCGTGAACCAGATCAGCGCGATCGCGACCGGCACGAAGGCCGCGGTGGCGAAGGTCGGCTCGACCGGCAGGCCGATGTCGTGCGCGCCCTTGGCGAGATAGCCGAACAGGCTGACGACGTAATAGCCGATCGCGGCCACCGACAATCCCTCGACCGTGCTCTGCAGCCGCAGCTGCAGCTTGGTGCGCTCGTTCATCGAGCGCAGCAGGTCGCGGTTCTGCTCCTCCAGCTCGACGTCGACGCGGGTGCGCAACAGGTCGGCGGCGCGGGCGAGCTTACGCGACAGATTGTCCTGCCGCCGCTCCAGCGTGGTGAGCGTGCGCATCGCCGGCGCGATGCGGCGAGAGAGGAACGAGGACCAGCTCGAATAGGGCGTGATCGGCTCGCCCTCGATCACCGTGAGCCGCGCCTGCACCAGCTCCCAATAGGCGCGGCTGGCGCCGAAGCGGAACAGCGAGCCGGTGGCGCCACGCTCCAACGACGCCGCAAGCTCGGTCAGCTCGTCGAGCAGATGGTTGTTGATCTTCAGCGTCTCGGCGCCCTGCATCTCGACGAGCACCTCTCCGAGCCGCCGCTCGATGCGGTCGACCTGCGGCGCCAGCTCGAGCGCGGCGGGCAGGCCGAGCAGCGCCAACGTGCGATAGGTCTCGAGCTCCAGCGCGCGCTGCACCAGCGCCCCAAGCCGCTCCTGCGTCGGGCCGTCGGCGCAGACCAGGATGCGGGTGAAGCCGTCCTCGTCGAGGCGGAAGTCGGAGGCGACCGCGCCGGCGCTGCCCTTGATCGTGACGATCGCGAGGCTGGTCTTGTTGAAGATCTCCTCCGCACGCGCCACCGGATCGGCCGCGTTCTCAACCTCGAGCTTGACCGCGACCAGCAGCTCGCCGGCCTGCGGCAGCGCGGCGATCAGCGCCTGCAGTTCAGGCGCGATGGTGCCGAAGCGGCGCGGACCGGCGCCGGCCGGCGGGGTCCAGATCCAGGTCAGGGTGGCGAATTCCGAATGCTGCTCGAAGCGCAGCCGGACCTGGCCGAGATCGACCTGGTGATGCTTGACGCCCGGCTCCGGCGGCGGCGCGCCGTGCTGCGCGCAGAATGCCGCGAGGCTGGCGCGATCGGCCGCGGCGCTGTCGCCTCTCGCCATGAAGGCGAAGCGGATCACCAGCACCGGCTGGGTCAGCGGCGTGAACGGCCGCGCATGCACCTCGTTCAGCACGCTGTCGCGCAGCGCGTGCGGCGTGAAGGCAGAGAGGTCGAATGCGGCGGTCATCGGCGGGCTCCATCGGCGGCTGCCCATCGCGCTGCGGCGGCGCTGCGGATTGGCGACACATCTGCATCTGCAGCCGCAGCGCACGGCGCCCACGCGGCCACCGCGTCTGGAACGATCACTCCCGTCATGCCGCCACCCACCTCCCTTTGCTCGGCCGCACCCGACTCGCGCAAGGCCGCCCCTGTTTGACGCCACTGTAGCGCAATTCAATGACGGCGCCACGGCTGCGGCGTTGCGCCAGCCTCGCGCATCTTGATGTCGCGAAGAACGGGGAGGAAGGGCAGTGTGCGCGTCCCAATAGACCGGCTCACACCTGTTCAGATCGCATCGGTGGCGTGAATGTCGACGCAGCATGCCGCTCGTGCCTTCCGCGCGATCGCAGCTGGCGCCTCGGCGATCTCCTCGTCATGCGTCAGAAAACGCTCCGCGTTCCTCGTGCGAGCGCCTCCGCAAAATCGCCTCGCGCCGATCACGCGACAGCGCCGTCTCGGACTCGGCCCGCCGCAGATCGGCAAGCAGCGTTGCAAGGTCGCCGTGGCCGTCCGCCACCGCATGAGATCATAGCCGCGCGACTTGACCTCATCGATCGTGGCGCAGCGCGAGAGGGATGTTCGGTCTGAAACAGAGAACATCGTCGGCGCGCTTGGCCTTGCCGCGGCTAACGAGCTCGCCGCGCACGGTGATGCGGACCTTTTGAAAGTGGTGGCGGCCAGCCGACACAACGTCGACGCCTCGAAAGTCCCGGCGCAGCCGTGCTTGGCAGCCGGGCGCCGCTCAATTATAGTCAATTTGGTCATTATAGTCATCTTTCATGAAGACGCCGAAGTCAAGCAAAGCCGACTCTCGGGAAGGCGCCTGGACTCTTGCTGGCGCCAAGGCGCGGCTGTCTGAACTCGTCGACCGCGCTCAGGCTGGCCCGCAGGTCATCACCCGAAACGGAAAGCCGGCTGCCGTGGTCGTTTCGGCCGAGGAATGGTCGCGCAAGACCGCCCGCAAAGGGACGCTCGCGGAGTTCCTGCTGGCCTCGCCGCTGCGCGGGACCGACCTCGACCTGCCACGCTCGACTGACAAGCCGCGCGACGTCGACCTGTGAACTTCCTGCTCGATACCAACGTGCTCTCGGAGGTTCGCCGCCCGGTCCCCGATCGGCGCGTGATCGGCTGGCTCGATACCGTCGACGAGGATCGGGTCTTCATCAGCACGGCTTCACTTGCGGAGCTCCAACGAGGCATCGAACTTTTGGACGCAGGCCGCCGACGGACGGCTCTCGCGGCCTGGCTCAGTCATGACCTGCCGTCGCGATTTGCCGGTCGGATCCTCGCGATCGATCAGGCCGTCGCGCTGCGCTGGGGCGACGTGATGGCGGCAGGCCATCGACGCGGTATCGCGCTCTCGGTGATGGATGGCTTCTTCGCAGCCACCGCTTTGGTGCATGGACTCACTCTCGTCACGCGCAACGGGAAAGACTTCGCCGCGACCGGAACGCCCCTTTTCAATCCCTGGACAGACGGCGACGACGCGGGCTGAGCCGGTGAGGGGTCCGCAGATCCCATGCGCAGCGCACGCAATTGTCACGTTGGGCATGATAGACCATAACGGCATGGTCTTCTCCCGTCTGCATGGCCCTCACGCATCCCACCTCTGCCCCATCCCCACAGGACTCCCATGACAACCCTCTCCTCGATCGTCGCGCGCGGTGTCGCGCTGGTTGGCAATGCAGCGCTGCAATGGCGCAAGCTGCAGGGGGAGACGCCGCAGCCGGCCTGGGGCACGCAGCCGCAGATTCCGGTCGCGAAGCCGCAGGGCCTGTTGCCGACCCTGAAGATGCCGACCGCGCGCGGCTGGCGCGACGGCGAGCGGCCTGTGGCGGCGCCGGGGCTGAAGGTGAATGCCTTCGCCACCGGGCTCGACCATCCGCGCTGGATCTATGTGATGCCCGACAAGTCCGTGCTGATCGCCGAGGCCACCCAGATTCCGAGCCCGGTGCGCAACATGTTCGGCTATGCGATGCAGGCGACGATGCGCCGCGCCGCAGCGCTCGGCGTCAGCGCCAACCGCATCACAAGGCTGGTCGATGCCGACGGCGACGGCACCGCGGAGCGCCGCAATGCGTTCATGGAGAATCTGAGCCAGCCGTTCGGCATGGCGCTGGTCGGCGACACCTTCTATGTCGGCAACACCGACGGCATCGTCGCCTTTCCCTATGCCGCGGGCGCCGAGCGCATCACCGCGCAGGGCAAGCGCCTCACCACGTTCAAGCCGGGCGGTCATTGGACGCGCAGCCTGCTGGTCAGCCCTGATGGCGCCAAGCTCTATGCCGGCGTCGGCTCGCTCAGCAACATCGCCGAGCAGGGTTTTGAGGTCGAGAAGGGCCGCGCCTGTATCTATGAGCTGGACATCGCGAGCGGGCAGTCGCGCATCTTCGCCGGTGGCCTGCGCAACGCGGTGGGGCTGGCGTTCGAGCCGACCACGCGCGTGCTATGGACCGTCGTCAACGAGCGCGACGGGCTCGGCGACGAGACGCCCCCGGACTATCTGACGTCGGTGCGCGAGGGCGGCTTCTACGGCTGGCCCTATTGCTATTGGGGCAAGACCGTCGACGACCGCGTGCCGCAGGATCCGGCTCTGGTCGCGACCGCGCTGACGCCGGACTACGCGCTCGGCGGCCACACCGCCTCTCTCGGCCTGTGCTGGCTGCCGGCGGGCACCCTGCCCGGCTTCCCGGACGGCATGGTGATCGGCCAGCACGGTTCCTGGAACCGCAGCAAGCTGTCCGGCTACAAGGTCGTGTTCATCCCGTTCGAGAACGGCAAACCGTCGGGACCGGCGCGCGACATTCTCTCCGGCTTCCTGGCGCCGGACGAAAGCTTCTCCTACGGCCGGCCGGTCGGCGTGACGCTCGGCCCGGACGGATCGCTGCTGGTCGCCGACGATGTCGGCAACTGCATCTGGCGCGTGACCGGGGCGTAAGAGCCGGGCCAGGTGCGGCTCCGGCCTTGCGCGTGGGCCGCCATGCTCAGTCGTGGCCGTAATATTGGCGATTGCAGTAGCGGCGGCCGGCTTCGTGCTTCGCCGCACGCTGGGCCGGGGTGGCGTTCGCCGGCATCAGGAAGTCGCCGGTGTAGAACAGCTGCAGGCAGCGGACGTAGTCCTTGTTGCCGAGCCAGTCCCAGCCCGCCTCAGCCGGCGAGGTCGATGCGGACGCGAGCAGGCCGGTGCTGGCGACGATGGCGGCGGCGGCGAGAAGGCGAAGGCTGGAGGTCATGACCGTGTCCCTTGTGCTTGAGGCTGCCCGTGCAGCCGATGCGGGGATCATGACGACAACGGCTCGCGGCTTCAGTGATGGCGCGCACAGAGCGTGCATCGGCGCAGCCGCGGCACTCGGCCGCGGAACGGCATCACACCCGGAACGTTGTCCGGTACAGCGACAGGAGAGTTCCATGGCCGACAATGTCAATCCCGACCAGAAGCAGCCGGGCGAGAACCACGAAGGCAAGTTTCACTACAATCCAGGCAACCAGGCCGGCAAGACGGTCGAGGTGGGCAAGCCGGACAGCGAGCAGGTCAACAACAAGGACCGCATCGAGAACCGCGAGACGCCGCGGTCGCGGTGAGGTCCCGGGACGTCGCTTCTCGTCATGCCCGGGCTTGACCCGGGCATCGATCTCCTTGCGAAGAGTGATGGATGGCCGGGTCAAGCCCGCCCAAGACGCTTGAGAGAGCGCAGCCTACCCCTCCAGCAGAAACGCCAGCGCCTCGTCGCAGGGCGCTTCCACCTTGAGTGACAAGAGATCATCCGCGCGGGTGCGGCCGAGATTGACGGCGGCGATCGGAATGCCGCGCTCCGCTGCGGCGCGGACGAAGCGGAAGCCGGAATAGACCATCAGGGATGTGCCGACGACGAGCATGGCGTCCGCCTGATCGACGTGATCGCGCGCTGTCGAAACGATCTCGCGCGGCACGGTCTCGCCGAAGAACACGACATCCGGCTTGAGGATGCCGCCGCAAACATGGCAGGCCGGGACCGTGAACGCTGTGAAATCGACGCCGTCGAGATCGGCGTCGCCATCCGGCGCATCGGCCGCATCGAGATCGCGCCAATGCGGGTTGGCTGACGCCAGCTCCTCCTGGAATGACGCGCGCGACAAGGTCGCGCCGCAGCCCATGCAGCGGACGCGATCGAGCCGGCCATGCAGGTCAATGACATTGCTGGCGCCGGCGGCCTGGTGCAGCCGGTCGACATTCTGCGTCACCAGCAGCGAGCTGCGGCCCTGTGCTTCCAGCCGCGCCAGCGCGTGATGCGCGCCGTTCGGCACCGCGCGGCCGAAGCGGCGCCAGCCGACCATGCTGCGCGCCCAGTAGCGCCGGCGGGTCTCCTCGGTTCCCATGAAGGCCTGGTAGGTCACCGGCGGCGTGCGCTTCCATTGGCCGTCGCTGTCGCGGTAATCGGGAATGCCGGAATTGGTGCTGCAGCCGGCGCCGGTGAGCACGACGATGCGGCTGTGGCTCTGGAGAAAGGATTGCAGCGCGGTGGGATCAACCATGGCGCAGATGTAGGCGGCCAAGGTCGCCTGCGCCAGACCGGCGCAGCGCGGATCGGCCGGGGTGAACCAATGCGCGCGACCGGTCTTATCCCGGACGGGAGGACACGCCATGACGCCACGCAATGGACATGACCGCGGATTGTGGCCGCTCGAGGAGGCCGAAGACGACCCCGCCGAGGACGAGCGCGACCTCGCCACCGGCGAAGGCGGCACGATCGAGCTGCCGCTGACGCCCGACGACCTCGATGAGGACGACTGACGCGGCTCAGACCGGCGGCACCGTCGCGAGCCAGTGCCGCGCGATGTCGGCGCGGGGCGCGATCCAGGCGGCGCCGCTACCGGCGATGTGCGCCAGGATGCGGTCCAGCGCACCGATGCGGCCGGGGCGGCCGATCATGCGCAGATGCAGCCCGATCGACAACATCTTCGGTGCCGTCGCGCCCTCGCGCGCCAGCCAGTCGAAGGCGTCGATGACGTAGTCGGCGAAGTCGCCGCCACGGAAACGCGAGCCGTTGAAGTACTGCATGTCGTTGCTGTCGAAGGCGTAGGGCAGCACCAGATGCGGGCGGCCGGCGACATCGACGTAGTACGGCAGGTCATCATTATAGGCGTCGCTGTCGTAGAGGAAGCCGCCCTGCTCGACCAGCAGCCGGCGCGTGTTCGGCGAGGCTGCCGAGCGCGTATGCCAGCCCAGCGGCGGCTTGCCGGTGACGTGCTGGATGGTGGCCACCGTGCGCGCGATCACGCGTCGTTCCTCGGGTTCGGCCATGCCGGCATGGCTCTGCCAGCGCCAGCCATGAGCCGAGATCTCATGGCCGCGCGCGACCGCATCGCGCGCGAGGTCCGGTGAGCGCTCCACCGCACGGCCGCAGGCGCTGACGGTCACCTTGACACCGTAGCTGTCGAACAGGTCCATGATGCGCCACCACGCCGTGCGCGTACCATATTCGAAATGGCTGTCGATGCAGGGATCGGGACCCTCGAGCCGGTGCACGACCTCGTAGATCGCCTCATTGCTGGCGTCGCCGTCCGACACCGAGAATTCCGAGCCCTCCTCGAAATTCACCACCACCGACACCGCGATGCGGGCATCGCCGGGCCAGCGCGGATGCGGTGGACGGCCGCCATAGCCGACGAAATCGCGACGAAAGACTGGCTGTGAGCTCATCGTGTCAATCCGCGGTTCCAGCCATGCGGTGCAGGCCGACCAGGCGATCGCTGATCAGCAGCAGCACCAAGGTGCCGGCGAGAATGAGGGTGGAGAGCGCAGCCAACGTCGGATCGGGCGCCTCCTCGATATATTGCAGCATGCGGATCGGCAGCGTCTTGGAGCGGACGTCGGTGAGGAAGATCGAAACCGGATAATTGTCGAACGAGGCCAGCAGGCTGAACAGGCCTGAGATCAGGAAGGACGGAGCCAGCGCCGGCACCATCACCCTGATCACGCTGCCAGCATAGGTGCAGCCGAGCGTGCGCGCGGCTTCTATCAGGGTGAAGTCGAAGCGAGAGAGCCCGGCGATCATGGTGCGCGCAACGTAAGGCAGCGTCACCACGAGATGCGCGACCAGCAGCGCGCTCCAGGTCGCGGTGAAGCCGATCATGCGGAAATATTGCAGGAGCGCGATGCCGAGCACGAGGCCGGGCATCATCAAGGGCGACACCAGCAGCGTGCCGAGCGCCGTCGCGCCGGGCAGCCGGCCACGCGCGATCGCGATGGCGGCGAGCGTGCCGGCGACCAGCGACAGCGCGGTCGACAGCACGGCGATCTGCAGCGACAGCGACAGCGACGGCCAGAAGCCGTCGAGCCGGCCGATGCGGCCATACCAGCGCAGCGATGCGCCTGACAGCGGCAGGTCGAACACCGGCGTCGGTGAGAAGCTTGCCGCCGCGATCACGACCAGCGGCAGCAGCAGGAACAGCGCGAGCCCGATCGCGAGCACCCAGCAGAAGATGATGGCGTGGCGCGTCATCATTTCGGCTCCCGCGACAGCAGCGCGCTGAGTGCAACGACGATGATGGCGATTGCCAGCAGTACGACGCCGGCGGCGGCGCCGAAGCCGGGCTCGCGCGCCAGCAGGTAAGCCTTGGCGATGGTGGTGGCGAGCGTCGGATATTTCTCGCCGATCAGCAGCGTCGGCACCACATAGGCCGACACCGACAGCGAGAACACCAGCGCGACACCGGCAACGATGCCGGGCAAGGTCAGCGGCAGGATGACGCGAAAGAACACGACAAGCGGCGAGGCGCCGAGCGTTGCCGCAGCTTCCGCATAGCGGCTATCAAGCTGCGCCACCACGGCATAGATCGGCAGCACCATGAACGGCAGGAAGATGTTGACGGCACCAACGATCAATGCGGTCTGGGTGAAGATCATGCGGATCGGATCCTCGATGATCCCCGCCGCGATCAGCACCGTGTTGATGAGACCGTCGCTGCGCAGCAGGATGGTCCAGGCGAAGGCCTTGACGATGACAGAGGCCGCGAGCGGCAGGAATAAGGTGGCTAGCAGGATCGAGCGCAACGGCCCGCGCGCACGCGCCAGCGCAAACGCCGCAGGATAGGAGATGAGGAAGGCGATCAGGGTCGTCAGCAGGCCGAGCCGCAGCGAGTTCCAGATGACGCCGAGATAATAGGGCGTGCCGAGCAGCCGGGCGTAATGCGCCGAGGTGACGCCGCCCTTCGGATCGAGCACGCTGACGCCGAGCAGCAGCGCCAGCGGCAACACGAACACCAGCGCGGTGATCAGCAGCGACGGCGCGACAAAGCCGAACGCGGCGAGCCGCTCGCGATCGGGCGCAGGCGTCGCGACCGGGGCTGAGAGCACGGCGTCCGTCATGGCGACGCCTCGGCGGCGAAGGCGAAGGTCTCGGCGGCCGGCCAGGCGAAGCGGACCTCGTCATGCACGCGCGGCACCTCGGCCTCGCGTCCCGACAGCTCGGCGAGCAGGCTCGCGCCGGCGCCGGCGTCGACGTCCACGAGGGTCCGCGAGCCCTGGAACACGACCGAGCGCACGCGGCCGCTCGCGGAGTTCGCCTCATGGTCCGCGCCGAGGCGCAACTGCTCGGGCCGCGTCGCGACGATCACCGAGGCGCCGAGCTGGAACGCACCACGCGCCGAGAGACGGCCGACCGGGGTCACGACATCGACCATGCCGTCTTGTCCGCCAACCACCTGTCCTGCGATGCGCGTGGACAGCCCGACGAAATTGAGCGCGAACAGACTCGCAGGCCGCGCGTACAGCTCGCGCGGCGCCGCGAGCTGCTCGATGCGGCCCTTGTTCATGACCGCGACGCGATCCGACATCGTCAGCGCCTCGTCCTGGTCGTGGGTAACGAAGATCGCGGTCGCCTTGACGTCCTGCAGCAGGCGGCGCAGCTCGATCTGCATCTCCTCGCGCAGCTTGCGATCGAGCGCCGACAGCGCCTCGTCGAACAGCAGCACGTCGGGCTCGACCGCGATCGCGCGCGCCAGCGCCACGCGCTGCTGCTGGCCGCCCGACAATGCGGAGATGCGTCGGCCACCGAGATGACCGAGCTTGACCAGCGCCAGCGCCCGCTGCACTGCGCGATCGATATCCGCCTTCGGCGCGCCGCGCACCTTCAGGCCGAAGGCGACGTTGCCCGCGACGGTGAGATGCGGAAACAGCGCGTAGCTCTGGAACACGACGCCGACATTGCGCCAGTGCGGCGGCACATGAGTGACGTCGCGCCCGGCAAGCGCGATCGTGCCAGTGTCCGGCGGCGAGAGGCCGGCGATGGCGCGCAGCAAGGTGGTCTTGCCGCAGCCGGATGGGCCGAGCAAGGTGACCAGCTCGCCGCGCCGGATCGTGAGATCGACGCGATCGAGCACGGTGGCCGCGCCGAAGCGCTTCGAAACGGCGCTGATGACGAGATGCGGCGCAGGCTCGCTCATGTCATCTCCTTGCTCCAGCGATCGACCCAGCCGGCGCGGTTCTTGGCAATGAAGGCCCAATCGGGCGCGAACAGCGAGGCCGGATCCGGATAGCCGGCCGGCAGCGGCGTCGCCTTGCTGGTCGGCGCGATGAAGGCCGTCTTGGCCAGAATGGTCTGCGCCTCCGGGCTGAGATAGAAGTCAATCACGGCGTCGGCGAGGTCGCCGGCCGGCGCGCCTGCGACCTTGGCGATGCCCGACGGCATCGAGAAGCCGCCATCCTTGGGAATAGCGAGATCGACCGGCGAGCCATCGGCCTTGCGGATCAAGGTGTAGGCCGAGAACTGGCCACCGATCATCCAGGCCTCGCCCTGCTCCAGGAGATTGATGGCCTGCGGCGCGTTGGTATAGACGTTCAGCAGATTGGCCTTCAGGCTCTTGATCTTCTTGAAGCCGGCGTCGATCTCGTATTGCGCCTCCTTGTAAGGCTTGCCGGTCTCGAGATGCGCGGCGGCGAGCAGCGTCCAGAACCCTTCGGTGTTGGACAGCGACGGCACGACGATCTTGGAGTCGTATTTCGCATCCCACAGCTCGGCCCAGCTCACCGGTGCCGTCTTCATGCGCTTGGTGGAATAGGCGATGCCGACCCACGGCTTCTGGTAGTTGGCCCACATGCCGTCCTGGTGCACGGCATCGTCGACCAGTTTGCCGAGATTCGGAATCGCCGACGACGACATCTTGGTGATCAGCCCTTCGGCCGCGGCCGGCAGCATCACCGGGTCGTCCATGATCACGACCGAGATCTTCGGGCTCGCTTTGTCGGCCTGCATCTTCTGCAGATTGGTCAGCGAGTTGGTGCCCTCATAGAGCACCTTGCAGTCGAGCTTCTTCTCCAGCACCGGAAACAGGTCGGCGTTGAAATATTTGGCGGCACCGGCGGGGCCGCCAATCACGATCTCTTTCGGGGCGGCGCGCACCAGGGATGGCGCGGCGAAGGTGGCGGCGAAGGCCGCACCGGTCTTCAGGAGGCTGCGGCGGGAGAAAGGGTGCATGAGGTGATCCCGTGTGAGCTGTCGCGTGGCGCGTCACCAGACATCAGCAAGCCCTATGCCAAATGTGCACATTTTTATTTCAGGCGCGCCGTCAATGCCTTAGTCAAATCGCTGCGCAGGTCCCTGCTCGCTGCGGTGCATAATGTGCACATTTTTTGGAGGTGACCTGCCGTACCTTTGAGCCTAGCTAGGAGGCATGGCGATGCGCGCGCAACGAATCGGGAAGGCCAATCCCGCCGAGGACGAGGCGGTGTACCAGGCCATCCTGCGCGCGCTGCTGGAGGGCAAGCTGAAGGCCGGCACCAAGCTCGCCGAGACACCGCTGGCCGCGATCTTCGGCGTGTCGCGCGAGCGCATCCGGAAAGTGCTGCACCGGCTCGGCGCCGAGCGACGGCTGGAGATGATCCCCAACCGCGGCGCGCGGGTGCCGCGACCGACGCTCGACGATATCAGGCGGGTCTATGAGGCGCATCGCGTGCTCGAGGCCGGCGTGCTCAGCCTGCTGGTTCTCAGGGTCGACGAGGTGCTGCTCGCGCAGCTCGACACCCATCTCGAAGAGGAGCGCGCCGCAGCGCGGCGCGGCGATCGCGCCGCCTCTGTCAGGCTGTCCGGGGCCTTCCATGTCCATCTCGTCGAGGCGCTGGGCAATCCCGAATTGTCCCGCATCCTCGCCGACCTGCTCAGCCGCTCCTCGGTGATGGTCTCCGTCTACGAGCCGGCGGCGCAGTCGATCTGCGCGGTTGATGAGCATGGCGCCATCGTCGCGGCGCTGCGCGACCGCGACCTGATGCGGGCCATCGCGGTGTCGCGCGAGCATTTCCTGCATGTCGAGGGCCGGCTCCGGCTCGACGAGGCCGCGGCCTCGGAGAGCGAGGATCTTGCGGCGATCTTCACACCTGTCAAACCGCTGCGGCGCAAGCCTCGCTCAGCGCAATCGTGACGACCGCACCGGCTCACCGTCATGTCCTCGGCAAGTTGCTCGGCACACACCAGGGCAAGGCCAGCCGCGGCATGTAATAGCCATTCCATGTGCAGACCTCCTCGGGTCCCCTGCGCTTGAGCGCCATCTTGACCGGCTCGGCCTGGCTGATGCCGACATGCAGCACGAGCAGCGTCACCCCGATCGGATAGGCGAAACGCGCCAGGCGCAGGTCGACGAGGCGATCGAGCAGGATCATGCCGGCGATGATGATCAGCGGATCGGTGAAGACGAAATACTCCACCTTCAGCCCGCGGCGGACGCCGAGCGTGTCGATGCCGATGGCGGCCAGCATCAAGAGCGCGGCTTGCAGCGCCACCTGCCGCTCGCCGCGGCGCCACGCCAGCACGATGCCGGGCAAGATCAGCCAGGTCAGGAACACCGTGGGCCGCGCCGAGGATTGCAGGATGAATGTGTAGCGCCGGATCACACCGAGGACCCCGGACAACAGCAGTCCGATCGCCCCGCTGAGGCTGCCCGCGGCCTCCGGCGCGTCGACATAGGTGATCATCTTCTCCAACGGATTCAGCACGACCACGACGTTGTTGATGTCGTAGCTGAGATCGAGCGCCAGCAATCCGAAAGTTGCGCCGGCCGAGGCCGCCGCCATCGCGGCCAGCGTCTCGGCCGCGCTCACCTGCCAGAGTCGTGCGAACACGATCATGCCGATCGCGATCCCACCAATCAACGCGAACTGATAGGCGCCGAAGCGGCCGAACAGCAGCGGTTTCAGGCCGGCCGCGGCGGCGTTGGCCGGATCGATACCGGCGGCGACCAGCGGCCAGACGATGAACGCTCCGGCGAGCGCCAGGACGACCGCGAGCAGCGCAGCCACCCACGCCTGTGGTGTCCGCCAGAACGCCACGCTTCCGCTCGTCGCCGTCCCGAACGGCACGACGAGGACCGGAATGGCGGCGATCAGCAGGATCGCATGTACCTTGTTCTCCAGTCCGAGCGTGCAAAGCAGCGCCGCGAGTCCGATAGCGAGCGGACGCGGCACGCTGGCGCGGCGCGCGGCCAAGATCAGGATTATCAACGCGAGGACACAGAACGAAGCCGCGATCATCTCGCTGCGCAGGATGCGCAGATGCATCTGCACGCCGCCCGACCAGGCGAAGGCGACGACCGCGAGCATGGCGATGCGCCAGTCCGACACCAGCCGGCGGGCCAGCACCGCGAATGCGAGGATGACGCCGCCGGCGGTGAGCAACGCGGCGATGCGCCCCGCCCGAACGGCGCTGATCATCGAAGCGTCAAAGGCGGCGCGGTCCGCCGCCGACGGCATCGTCGAGAGCGTCCAGACGTCGAGCAAGCCGACCCGGTGCAGCAAGCCGAACCACGCCTTGACCGAGAGGATGGTGAGATAGGCCGGATGGTCGAAAAACACCTGCGCGCCGCCATCATTCATGGCGAGCGCGCTGTAGATCACCATGAAGTCCATGTCGGCGTTGCGCCAATACACGGTGAAATAGCCGACGATCAGGAACGAGGCCAGCGACAGCAGCAGCGTGACCGCCACGCCGCCGCGCCAGCCGAACGGCGTCAGGCGGTCGAGAGCGTCGCGGGCGGAGGCGTCTGTCGCCCTCTTGCAGTCCGCTCCGGCCCCGGGCCCGAGGCGGTCAATGCGGGTCACGGCAGGCCTCCGCCGCGGGTCGAAACGAAGCGCCGCCTGGGGCCGTCCTTCGAGACGCCCGGCTGCGGCGGGCTCCTCAGGACGGGGGACGAATGCGCGGCGTGGCTCGGAACCCTCTCCATGAGGACGCTGCCGTAACCGGCAGCGTCCTCATGGATTGTGTGCAGCGCCAGTTGGCGGACGCGACTCATGGCGAGGAGCGCCGTCTTCGGCGCGTCTCGAACCTTGAGGCCCGGACAGCGGCGCTCGCCAACGACTTCGCCTGCTCGACGCCGGCCCTGCACATTCCTCAGATCGCCTTGATCTTGAAGAATGCGAACACGACCATCTTCAGCAGCATCCAGCCGTGACGGAAGCGGGAGATCTGGGTCTCGCCATAGCTGCGCGCCGCGTAGCGGATCGGCAGGTCGATCGATTTCAGGTTCAGCTTGGAGGCGCCGAAGATCAGGTCGAAATCGCCGAACGGATCGAAATCGCCGAAATAGGCCTTGCCGGCCTTGAGCCGCTGATAGTCACTGCGGCGGAGCACCTTGGTGCCGCACAAGGTGTCCGTGTAGCGCTGGTTGAGCAGCCATGAGAACAGATAGGAGAAGGTCTTGTTGGCGATCAGGTTGAGAAAGCGCATCGCGCCCTCGTCCATCGGATAGACCAGGCGCGAGCCGTTGATGAACTCGCCCTTGCCCGAGCGCAGCGCCTCGAAGAATTTCGGCAGCTGCTCCGGCGGCATCGTGAGGTCGGCATCGAGGATCATCAGCACGTCGCCGCGCGCCGCATCGAATGCGGTGAACACCGCATCCGCCTTGCCCTTGCCGGGCTGCCGCATCAGCTTGATGTCGTGCTGCGGATAGGCCGCGCGCACGCGCTCCATCTCCTCATAGGTGCCGTCCTGGCTGTGGCCCTCGATGAAGATGATCTCGATGTCCGGGCAGAACGCGGCGATGCGCTGCACCGCTGGCGCGATATTGCCGCGCTCGTTGCGCGCCGGGATCACCACCGTGGCCGAGCGGACGTCGTCGGTCACGCAACGCATCGAGCGCGACACCAGATAGTGCCGCAGCGACAAAGCGCGCAGGCCGGGCAACACGCTGAGGAAGCGGTTGGCAAAGCGGCCAAGGCCGTAGAGCCGCAGCGGCGACAGCACGCGCTGCTCGGATTTCACCGGATCGAAATCGGCCAGATGCGCGAGGTTGCGCAGGTCGGCCGGCGACAGCACGTTCTGCTCCGGCTGCGGCATGCGCAGGCCGATCGCCTCCGCCGCCTTCAACAGCGGATACCAGAGATGCGAGAAGTAGCCGATCACCAGCCGGGTCTCGCGCGTGCACAAGGGATGCAGTTGCGCGATGAACTGCTGGCAGTCGTCGAGCGAGCCGATCGTGTCGAGCACCAGGATGACATCGAACGGCCCGGTGACGGCGGCGAGCGTCGCTGGATCCTCGGCATCGCCGGCGATGAAGGTCAGGTTGGGATGGCGGGTGCGTGCGATGGTGATCTGCCGGTCGCTGAAGTCGATGCCGACCCCGTAGGACGGCGCCAGCGCGGCCAGCGTGTCACCGATGCCGCAGCCGATCTCCAGCACCCGGCTGCCGGGCGGGATCAGGAAGCGCAGATAGCACTCGTCCTCGGCATGAAAGAACGCGGCCTTGTCGCGCCAGCCGGCGCGCGCATCGGCATGACTATTGGCGTGATCGAGGATGGCCTGCTTGCGCGGCGACAACGCCTTGGGCGCAGGCGCCGCGATGGCTGCGGCCTGCGGCCGCGCGTGCTCGTCCTGCAGGACCTGCCCGTCCAACTCCGTCACCCGACACCATCCTTGTTAAGATCCCCGTCTCTCTAAGGCCAGCCGCGTTGGGCGGAGTCAAGGCCGGCCGGCGCGGCCTTGTATTCGGCTTCGGCAACGGATCGAAACGCGGCCACCACAATCATTCGCACGCGCACGGCGCAGCCACCTTTGCTTCTCATTCGCGCTCGCAAATGCGAGGACGCGGGGAATTCCGGGTGAAGGCCTCGCCCAGGGCTCACTTGCGACGAATAAAGGCCGGCGGGGCTCAGCGCAGGTGCAGCCCACCACCGGTCTTCGCCGCATCATGGGTCAGCGCCCGCAGCAGAATTTGGACTTCTTGCCGCTGCCGCACGGACACGGATCGTTGCGGCCGACCTTCGCTGCACCGGCGGTGCGCTTCGGCTCGACAACGACGGCCCGCGTGTCACCCGCGACGAACCGCCAGGCGCCGTCGTCATCGCGGCGAAACTGCGAGACCTCGTGATGCTCAATGGTCTTGCCGGCCTCGCGGTAGCTGGCAACGAAGCTGACAACACCGTCGGAATCGTCGATCTGGCCGCGCGCGGTCGACACGATGCGCAGGCCGAGCCAAGTCGCGCGCGAGGCCCATTGCCTTGCCGCAGCAGCGTCGAACGCCGCGCGCTTGTCGGCGGCAAGCGTCGCCGCGATGTAGCCGATATCGCCGCGCGTATAGGCCGTGTAGCGCGAGCGCATCAGCGCCTCGGCCGTCTGCGGCGGCGCATCGCCGCTGAGGTAGGGACCGCAGCAGCGGTCAAGGGGAAGGTCCGATCCGCAGGGACATGACATCAGGGAAGTCGATACTCCGATTCCGAAGTCTGATCATATCGCCGGCTCGGGGGACTTGGCACCCCGTTCGGACAGTGAACAAGCAGCCTGCTCACGCGGCGGTTGTGACTCCAAAGCCGCACTTCGCCGCTCTTGACCGTTCGTCCGGCCGCCACACGCGCCGCACGGTTTTGAAACCGGCGAATCCGTGTTAACCATTGGTTAAGAACAAGGGTGTTGGGCACACGCTGACCGGCCCGGCCCCGCGCGGACCAGAACCTTCCGGGCGCCGCCTCATTACGTGGCGCTTGTGACCGCTGCCCGGCCGCCTCATCGGCGGCGACGGGCGCGTGAGACGCCGACAATTTCTTCGCGCGACGCCAATCCGGCCGCAAGAATTGAAGGCCCGCCTTGAGGCGGGCCGCTGCTCGATTCCCGATCATACGTCCACCTGATGCCGGCGCGATCTGCGCGCGCGCAAACGCGCGCCCGCGTCCCATCACGACCGATTGGAGCGGCCCCGATGGCTGATGAGTCCGTAGTAGCGTCGATCATTCCCTGGCAGCAGCCGAAGACGGCCAAGCCGCGCCCGAAGCGCCCCAAGGTCGTCAAGCCGCGGCCGCGGCCCAAATCCGACCGGCCCGAGAAGACCAAGGCGGCAGCGCTCGATGACGAGATGCTCGCATCCGAGACGCTGATCATGCCGGACTTCCTCGAACTGGTGAACGAGCCGGCGAAGACCCCGGTTGCGGGCGAGCCCGGTCGGACCGAGACCGCCGCCAGCGCCGCCGCCGCCGTGACCGCGGGCCAGGCCGCGCCTGCTCCGCAGGCACTGCGCGAGACAAATGCTGCGGTCGCAGGCGAAGTCGTGCCGGCGAGCGCCCCGCTCGCCGCACCTGAAGCCGAGCGCAGCCCCGCCAAGGCCGAGCATCCTTCGGCCAGGCCCGAGCGCCGCCGCATCAGCGCCTCGTCCATCCTGCTGCAACTGGCCGCGCTGGCGCTCGCCGCCGTCGGCATGGCGATGAACGGCTGGTTCGCGCACTCGCTCGGTTCGAACAACACTGCCGGATACATGTTCCTGGCAGTCGGCGTCACCGCAGACCTCGTCGCGCTGGTGATGCCGACCTGCGCCGCGCGGCTGTGGCAGGCGCGGCACCGCGCCTCGGCGCTGACCGGCTGGACGGTGTGGCTGATGACCTTCGTGTTCGCGGTCACCGCCGGCATCGGCTTTGCCTCCACCAATATCAGCGACGTCACGCTCGCCCGCGCCTCCCGCGTGACGCCGGCGGTGCAGGCGGCGCAGACCGCGCTCGCCGATGCGATGACCGCGCGCGATCGCGAGTGCAAGGGCGGCGTCGGCAAGTTCTGTCGCGAACGCGAGGCCGCGGTGGCCGAGCGGCGCCAGGCCTTGGACGTGGCGATGAGCGCCGTGAGCCAGACCGCCGATCCGCAGACCGAGGCCGCGATCAAGCTGGTCGCCTGGGTGTCGCGCGGCGTCGTGAAGCCATCGGCCGACGACTTCGTGATGCTCCGCCTGATCCTGCTGGCGCTGCTGCCGCAGATCGGCGGCATCCTGCTGATGGTCGGGCGAAGGGCATGACAGGCCCCGCACGCATCGCGTGCGGGCGTCACGAGCCATGATCGATGACAGCCGCGCGCAGCGCCGCCTGCCGCCAACCTCCTCCGGACAAATTTCCATTCGTCACTCCCGGGGTAATTTGGTAGCGTGACCTCAAATTTCACATCATGACGCTGGCACGTCCTGATGGAAGACGATGGGAGGTCGAATTGCGGGAGGACAGCGGGGAGATTGTCTTCGACATCGCCGCGGCAGATGGCGACGCGCGAGCGCGTCACCCCCTTTGCCGGAACCTCCGGATCGCGTCCGGAGAATAGCCTCTGTTCTGCGGCAACAGACCCGCCGCCCGGCGCAGCGCCGATGGGAGAAGGCCGCGAGCCAAGTCTGCGCAGCGCGCGACCGCCCCACCCCCTGAGCTGACTAAGATCAAACCAAGTTTCGCACCGTCGGGCGGGATCAGCCCCGGCGAAGCAGCGAAGATGAGGCAGCGGCACGACCGACAGAATGCGGCGCCTGAACGAGGAAACGGAGACGACGCGTGCTCAATGTAGGACTGCTCGGCGCCGGACGGATCGGCGCCGTCCATGCCAGAACGATTGCGACACATCCAGGAAGCCGGCTCGCGGCGATTTCGGACGCGATCACGGAGAGCGCGGCGGCGCTTGCTGCGAAGATGGGCGCCGAGCCGCGGAGCACGGAGGCGATCCTCGCCGATGCAAGCATCGACGCGGTGCTGATCGCCACACCGACCAACACGCATTCCGACCTCATCGAAGCTGCGACGCGGGCCGGCAAGGCGGTGCTGTGCGAAAAGCCGGTCGACCTCAGCCTGGCGCGGGCCCGGGCCTGCCAGGCGGCGGCCGCCGCCACCGGGCGGCCGGTGATGATCGGTTTCAATCGACGGTTCGATCCGAATTTCGCGGCGCTGAAGGGGGCGGCCGAGCGTGGCGAGATCGGCAAGCCCGAACTGCTGTCGATCACCTCGTTCGATCCGGCGCCGCCGCCGGTCAGCTATGTGAAAGTCTCCGGCGGCCTGTTCCGCGACATGATGATCCACGATTTCGACGTGGCGCTTTGGATCATGGGGGCGATGCCGTCACGGGTCATGGCGGTCGGCGCCGCCATCGTCGATCCCGAGATCGGCGCGGCGGGTGACGTGGACACCGCGATCGTCACGCTCGCTTTCGCCCATGGTGCGATGGCAGTGATCAAGAACAGCCGCCGCGCCGTCTATGGCTACGACCAGCGCATCGAGCTGCTCGGGTCCGAGGGGCTGCTGTCCGCCGGCAACGTGCTGGAGAATACCGTGTCCAAGGCGACCACGGCCGGCATCAGCAGCGCCAAGCCCGAGCACTTCTTTCTCGAACGCTATGGGCGCGCTTATGCGGCGGAATGGGCGGCGTTCGTGGCGGCCGTCGAAAGCGACGGCCCGATGCCGGTGACCTTGGCGGACGGCGTCAAGGCGCTCGCCCTTGCCGAGGCAGCAACGCGCTCCGCGCAGACCGGCGCCGCGGTCGATCCCGCGTCCCTGCTGCAAGGCTGAGCGCTGCGGGAGACCACGACATGACCGGAACGATCCGACTGACCGCGGCGCAGGCGATGGTGCGCTGGCTCTCGGTGCAGCTGACCGAGCAAGGCGACCGCTTCATCGAAGGCGTGTGGGCGATCTTCGGCCATGGCAATGTCGCCGGTCTCGGCCAGGCGCTGCACGGCATCGGCGCGGAGCTGCCGACCTGGCGCGGCCAGAACGAGCAGACCATGGCGCATACGGCGATCGCCTATGCCAAGACGATGAAGCGCCGCAAGACGATGGCCGTGACGTCCTCGATCGGACCCGGTGCCACCAACATGGTGACGGCCGCGGCGCTCGCGCATGTCAACCGGCTGCCGGTGCTGTTCATCCCCGGCGACGTGTTCGCCAACCGCCGGCCTGACCCGGTGCTGCAGCAGATCGAGGATTTCGACGACGGGACGGTCTCCGCCAATGACGCGTTCCGCCCGGTGGTGCGCTATTTCGATCGCATTGCACGGCCGGAGCACATCTTGTCCGCGCTGCCGCGCGCGCTCGCCGTGATGACCGATCCGGCCAATTGCGGCCCGGTGTGCCTCGCCTTCTGTCAGGACGTGCAGGCCGAGGCCTATGATTATCCCGACAGCTTCTTCGCACCGAAGGTCTGGCGCATCCGCCGCCCCCTGCCCGATCCTGACGAGGTTTCGGCCGTCGCGGCGCTGATCCGCGCGGCGCAAAAGCCGTTGCTGATCTCCGGCGGCGGCGTGATCTATTCCGGCGCCGAAGCGGCGCTCGCCGCCTTCGCCCGCAAGCATGACATCGCCTATCTCGAGACCCAGGCCGGCAAGGGCGGCAATGCCTGGACCGATCCGCTCAATTTCGGCGCGCCCGGCGTCACCGGATCGGACTGCGGCAATGCGCTCGCCGCGCAGGCCGACCTGATCATCGGCGTCGGCACCCGTTTCCAGGATTTCACCACCGCCAGCTGGACGCTGTTCAGGAACCCGGCGCGCAAGCTGGTCTCGATCAATCTGCACGGCTACGACGCCAGCAAGCATGGCGCGACCGGCGTGGTCGGCGACGCCAAGGCCACGCTCGCGCAGCTCTCGGCGGCGCTCGGCGACCACAAGGCCGCAGCGCCCGACGCGGCCTTGCGGCGCGCCTGGCACGCCAAGGTGACGGCGGTCACCGCGGCGCCAGACGAGAGCGCGAACGGGCTGCCGAGCGACGCGCAGGTGATCGGCGCGGTGCAGCGCGTGGCCACCGACAGCAGCATCGTGATGTGCGCCGCCGGCACCATGCCGGGCGCGCTCCACGTGCTGTGGCACGCAGCCGCGGGCGGCTATCACATGGAATATGGCTATTCCTGCATGGGCTATGAGATCGCCGGCGCGCTCGGCGTGGCGCTCGCCGCGCCCGGCAAGGAGGTCATCTGCTTCGTTGGCGACGGCTCCTACATGATGGCCAATTCCGAGCTCGCCACCGCGGTCATGCGTCGCGTGCCGTTCACGGTGGTGCTGACCGACAATCGCGGCTATGGCTGCATCAACCGGCTGCAGATCGCGACCGGCGGCGCGGAGTTCAACAATCTCTACAAGGATTGCGCCGTCGCCGACGGCCCGGAGATCGATTTCGTCGCGCATGCCCGCGCGATGGGCGCGCATGCGGAGAAGGCCTCAGGTCTCGCCGATCTCGCGGCGCGCATCGTTGCCGCGCGCGGCCGGACCAGACCGACGGTGATCGTGATCGAGACCGACCCGGTGCCCGGCACCGGCGCCGGCGGCGCGTGGTGGGATGTCGCGGTGCCCGAGACCGGATCGGCGCAGCTGGAGACACTGCGCGAGATCTACGAAGCCAACACCACGCAACAGCGCGCTTTCGACTGAGAGCTTCCCATGATCCTGTACGGCACCAATCCCATCGCCTGGTCGAACGACGACGACTGGAGCATCGGCGATCATCTGTCGCTCGACGACTGCCTGCGCGACTGCCGCGAGATCGGCTTCGACGGCATCGAGAAGGGCCACAAGATGCCGGACGAGGGCTCGGCGCTGAAGGCGAAACTCGGCGAATATGGCCTGCGCTTTGCCGCCGGCTGGCACTCGACCAACCTCCTCGTCAACGACATCGAGACCGAGATGAAGGCGTTGCAGGGCTTCATCGACATGGTGAAGGCGGCCGGCGGCGACCACATCAATGCCTGCGAATGCTCGAACACCGTCCATGGCAACGACGATATTGCGGTCAACGACCGTCCGATCATGACCGACGCGGAGTGGGACCGCTTCTCCCGCGGCTACGAGGCGCTGTCGCACTACGCGCATGAGCAGGGCGTGACGATGGGCTACCACCATCACATGGGCACGATCATCGAGACCCCCGAGGACATCGACCGCTTCATGGCGCAAGCGGGGCCCTACACGCGGCTGCTGTTCGACACCGGTCATGCGCGTTTCGGCGGCGGCGATCCGGTCGCGATCCTGGCGAAATACGTCGATCGCGTCAGCCATATCCACTGCAAGAATGTCCGGCCCCCGGTCATGCGTGACGTGCGCGACAACGGCCTGAGCTTCCTCGAAGGGGTGCGGCGCGGCGCCTTCACGGTGCCGGGCGATCCCGACGGCTGCATCGATTTCGCACCGGTGCTGAAGATCGCAGCCGACAGCGGCTATTCCGGCTGGATCGTCATTGAAGCCGAGCAGGACAGCCTCAGATACGAGCCGCTCAGCTATCAGGGCCTCGGCTATCGCACGCTGAGGGAGCTCGCCGCACGCGTCGGCCTGCGCTGAGACAGCGGCCGGCCGGCACCGCCTGATGTCGCGCCCGCTCAGCGCCGCTTGCCGGACCGTGACCGTTGCGGACGATGGGCCGCGCGCCGGGCGCTTTCAAGCGCAGCACGCAGCAGGCTCACATCGGCCTGCATCAGGGTCACCATGGTCCAGCCCTGGTCGCCCCATTTGTTGGGGATGCGGCCGAAGATCTCGGGCTGCAGGCCTGCATAATGGTCCTGCTCGTCGGGCGTGAGCAGGACATTGGCGGATGTGCCGTCGGCGGCGAGCGTCGCGAACGTCCGGTGTCGCTTGAACGCCGTGCGATCGAAATGCGGCGCGGCCGTCGTCCCCTCGAAGGACAGCGCAAGGGCGCTGAATTCATCACCGGTCATCTGAGGGCCCCTATCGCCTCGGCTGAAGAAAGATGATGGCATCGATCGGCGGCGGGACGCCAGCAGCCTTGCCGCAGCATCTTTGAAAGGCTCGCCGGCCGCTCGCCGTGAGCAGCAGGCAGGTCCGTCTGCCGCGCACGGGAACGTGAAGTCCGACGTTCCCCCGCTTGACTCAGATCAAAACGGCACAGTGTTGTTTCTCTACGCTGCACTCGCTAGAAAAAGGGAGAGCGGCGATGTCGACACAGAGCAGCATGCATGTGTACCTGAACTGGGCCAAGGAGCGCCTTCACGAGATGGATGCGGCGCTGGATTCCTTCGACGCGACGGCGGCCAAGGCCGAGGCGGCGTCCAAGGTGAAGGCCGCAGAGATCATCGCCGACCTGAAGAAGCGGCGCGGCGAGCTCGAAGCGATGCTCAAGACGCAATCCGAAGCCGGCGAAGCGGCGCTGGCCGGTGCGAAGACGGAACTCGACAGACAGTGGGCCGAGTTCGAGACCCAGATGAAGGCCTATTTCGAGAACGCCGGCAAACAGGTCGACCAGCAGCAAGCGACGTTCAAGCAGATTGCCGCTGCACAGGCGAAGGCCTGGCAGGAGACCACCAACAGGTTTCGCGAGGCCGCGGCCAAGGTGACCATGGCTGGGACCACCGATATCGATGCCGTACTCAAGCAGCTCCGATCCGATGCAAGCGAAGCTGGCGCTCATCTCGAGAAGCTGAAGCAGACCGGCAGCGAGTCCTGGTCGGTGCTGAGCGCCGCCTTGAGCGACTCCCGCAAGGCGTTCGATCAGGCCAATCAGGCGGCATGGAATGCGCTGAAGGGGAGCGCTCCGAAAGGCTGAGCGCCGCGACCTGCCCGGCCTGGTCACCCTTGTCGCGCGCTCCTCTTCGGCGGGGCCCCGTCGAGGCCAGGATTGATGGGCAGCGTCGCGCCGGCGGCACCGCCGGCTTCATAGGCTGCCGTCGACACCATGCGGCTCGTCGCGCGCTGGGTGCGCAGCTTCATATCGAGCTTGTCGAACTCGGCATCGACGACCGACGTCTTGAGAATGACCAGGCCACGGCCGGTGCGTTCGTTGACCTGGTCGCGGCTCTTCTTCATCGCCACCAGGCGATCCGCGATCGAGGTCACCATGCCGAGCGCGAAGGAGGCATTGGCGAGATGCCGCTCCTGGTGACGAAACCGGGCATAATCAGCCGAGGTCTTGAAACGGCCGAGCTCGGCGCGCACCGCGCCGTCGATCAGCTCGGCCAGATAGTGCGCCACCTCGACATCCGCTGACAGGCCGAAGAACACGTAGCTCACTTCTACGGCGGCGTTCTTCTCGCGCCAGACCCGGCAATCGCAAAACTGCGCAACGGCGCCGATGCAGTCGTCGAGCGGAATGCGCTTCTTGCGATGCGTCTCATAGACCCTCCGCTCGCACAGCGAGGTCTGCAGCTCGACATCCGACAGCGACAGATCATGCCGATCGAGCAGCTCGGCGACCTTGGCGGCCGCAGACAACGCCTCGTCTTCGGTGCAGCCATTGGCCGTGGTCTTGGCACGCAGCGCCTGAATACGCGCCTTCAGCTTGTCCAAGGCGACGGGATCGGAAGGCTGGTTCACAGGTCGCGCCTACGAAATCCCGGGCCAGCGGAACGGGCGGTTGGGTATGGCGGGCCGCGCCAGATAGTGATGATCACTACGTTTACGC